>NZ_CP064187.1:3405000-3490000 GCF_015353075.1 Rhizobium sp. 007
CGAAGAACGTCATGGCGCTCTCGCAAATGCTGGTCGATGAATTCGGCGGCGAGGTTCCGCAGAAGCGTGAGGAACTCGTGCGCCTGCCGGGCGTCGGTCGCAAGACAGCGAACGTGGTTCTATCGATGGCCTTCGGCCAGGCGACGATGGCGGTGGACACGCACATCTTCCGCATCGCCAATCGCATCAAGCTGGCGCCGGGAAAGACACCGGACGAGGTCGAGGACCGCCTGATGAAGGCGATCCCCAGTCACTACCTTTATCATGCCCACCACTGGCTGATCCTGCACGGCCGCTACACGTGCAAGGCGCGCCGCCCGGAATGCGAGCGCTGCGTGATCGCCGATCTCTGCAAATCGCCGGAAAAGAGCTGCGACATACCGGCGCCGCTGGTCGAGCTACCGCCGCAGGTGATCGGCGAGGCCGTCGAATAGCCGAACCTTCGGCCTCCTCAAACTGATTACCGGTGAAAACCGAGATCCCGTTGGGAAATCAGCTTGTAGAGATGAACCATCATGCCCGCCGCAAAAAGCGGCGTCAGCAGATTGAGGAAGGGGATAGCCAGGAAAGCGGCGATGACCAAACCGCCGAGAAAGACGGTAGAAGCGTGCTTTGCCCTGAAGAGCCGGGCCTCCTCCGGCGAACGGAAGCGCATGGCGGCGAATTCGAAGAATTCCCGGCCGAGCAGATAACCGTTCACCAGGAAGAAGGCAATCAGGTTCACGCCCGGGATGAAGAGCAGGAGGAGAGCGACAATATTGCCGGCAATCACCACGCCCAGGAACTTGAGTGAACTCGCAATTGCCGGGCCGATCGGCATCGCCGTTCCCGGGGTATCCTCGGGATAATCCCGCTTCTCCACCACTTCCGCCACGTCATCGAGAAAAAGGCCGGCAATCAACGCCGTCACGGGCGACAGCATCAGCGCCAGGCCCAAGGCAAGACCGATGCTTGCGAGAATGACAAAGACGAAGCTCAGCCAGCCGGCCCAATCCGGAATTTCCGGAAAGAAGCCCGCGATCCACGGAAACAGCAAAGTCATGAACAAGCTTCGCAGCACGAACCAGAGCCCAATGAGAACCAGGATCGTAAGCCCCAGCACCTTCCAGAAAACAGACCGGGTTTCCCGTGCAAAAAGGTTGAAAAACGCAAGGCGCGCGGCATCGAGGATCATTCTTCGCATCTCCAGGTTATATCTGCGCATGTAGGAATCTCAACGCCCGACGGCAAGTCGAAATAAAACTACATGCAACGATGGAAAACTTGTCTAAAATAACACACTAATATATAGTCTATAGTATTCGATATAAACTTGAGCCTAGGACGCAGCTTCCGGAAATAGTTGCAACGGCAAGTCTCGCCAATAGCGCATCCGCGAATTGCCTCTGGGAAGTCAGGGAGGCTGATGTGGAAGACTTTGTTCAGAAGCTCAGACACTATGTGAAGTCAGGCACGCCGGCCGAGCGCAGAATTGCGAAGTATTTTACCGAGCACCTGAACGACCTTCCCTTCGAGACCGCTGCCTCCGTGGCCGACAGGCTCGATCTAAGCCCGATGACGGTTGGCCGTTTTCTGCGCGCCCTCGGCTATCAGGGTCTCGACAGCGTCAAAGTCCATTTCCGTGAAACCGCAGTCACCTCTCCTGTCCAACTTCAAAATTCGCTCAACGCGTTGCAGACCGATGCCTCGGAAGGAAAATCGCTTGCCTTGCTCGTCACCGAGCAGATCCAGGCGCTGCACCACATCTACCATCTGACCGCACAGACGCACTGGGCCGAAGCCGTCGCGATGATTGGCATGGCGCGCGAAGTTTTCATTGCAACGCATGTACGGCTCGCGGGCTTCGCAACGCATTTCGCCCACCGGCTGACACGGTCCCGCGATGGCGTCCACGCACTGGACGGTTCGGCAAACCGCTTCGCCGAACTCTTCGCTCGCCCGAGTGGCGAAGGCGCCCTCCTGATCATCATCGATTGCCGACGCTTCGGCAAAGCGCGTCTGTTGGCGCGAACCGCGCGGCGCTATGGCTACAAGGTCGTGCTGATCACAACGGAAAACAGCGACTGGCTGCCCGACCAATCCAACGTCATGCTGGCGCTTCCGCCTGCCCGCTCGCCCGACGAGGACAACCTTCCTCCGTTGATCGCTCTTCTCGACTGTCTGTCGGAATCGGTCATTGCCGCTGCAGGCGAAGAGGCGCTCGAACGCCGGCGGCGAATGTCGGAATTCGGCACCATTCTCGGAGAAAGCGGCAATCGCTAGCTTATCGCGTCCAGTTCGGCGCGATGGCGATACATCGCGAGAAACCGCCGGTATTCGCGATCATACAGAGCCTGCTTTGTCGCATCCGGCGCACGCTCTTCACCCCCGGGATACATCGCCACGCCGGCCGTCGTGAGATCCTTATGTAAGCCACAGGCAACAGACGCCCCGATCGCGGTGCCCAGCAACACCGCCTCGTTCATCTTCGGAACGACGACCCTGCAGCCTGTCGCATCCGAATAAAGCTCCATCAGCACGGGGTTCTTCACATGCCCGCCCGCAACATGCAGCGTGTCCGGCACATAACCGTATTCCTTCATCTTTTCGAGAATATGCCGGATGCCGAGCGCAATGCCGACGGCCGTACGCCAGTAGAGCGCGCAAAGTCCGTCGAAGGACGTATCGAGCGTCAGCCCGCTGATAGTGCCGACGGCGTGCGGATCGGCAAGAGGCGACCGGTTGCCGTGGAAATCCGGCAGCACGAAGATGCGCGAGCCGAGCGCGTCGCCTTCTTCGGCACGCAATTGCGCAATGCGGGAGACGATCTTCTGATGCAATGCGGCGGTGGGCTCGCCCCCGGCAGCATGCATGCGCACGATATGCTCGAGCAACGCACCCGTCGCCGATTGACCGGCTTCAACAAGCCACGAATCCTGAAAGACGACCTCGTAGTAAGGTCCCCACATGCCATGGCTTGGCTTTCGATCGCGGGAGAACGAAATGATGCAGCTCGAGGTTCCCGCAATGAGCGCCAACTGACGCTCAAGCTGCGTTGGGTCGGCCGCATAGCCGGCAAGCGTGCCGAGCGCGCCCGCATAGGCGTCGATCAGGCCCGCCGAAACGTGGCAATCCGTCGTCAGCCCGAGTGCCGATGCAGCCTCCTGGGTGAGCGTGCCGACGCTTGTGCCGACCGATGCTGTCTCGTCGGGCAGACGGCCGCGCTCCTGCAGGTCTTCCAGACCGATCTGCGCGAGAAAATCTTTCTGCCAGCCCGTTTCCTTGTGCGCCAGATAATTCCACTTCGCCGTCAGCGTGCTGCGCGAACGGGCAATCGAGCCCGTCGCCTTCCACGTCATGAAGTCGGCAAGATCGAAGAAATAACCGGCATTCATCCAGGTGCCAGGCAGTTTCTTCTTCAGCCACATCAGCTTTGGCATCTCCATCTCCGGCGACATGAAATGCCCGGAATGATCGAGAACCGCATGGCCGGTTGCCGTGCAGAAATCAGCTTCGTTCAACGCCCTGTGGTCGAGCCAGACGATCGTGTCGAAGCGCCTCTCGCCCCCGGTCGAGACGCTGATCTGTCCACCATCGACATCGCGGACGACGAGCGAGCATGTGCCGTCGAAGCCGATCGCACCGACAGACGCAGGAGCTGCGCCCGATTGTTCCATCGCCTTGCGAACGACGATGCAGACCGCAGACCAGATGTTTTCGGAATCATGTTCGGCATGATTTTCACGCGGCCTATTCATGATGATCGCATGTTCGGCCTTTCCGAGCAGGCGACCGCGGGCATCGAACACACCGGCACGCGCGCTGCCGGTGCCGACATCCACCGCAACCACATGATCATGCATCAAGGGCGAGCCCCATCCAGCTTTTGTTTCTGGATAAGGTGTATCAAATCCGGCATTGCGTCAAATACGCGTTCCGGCGAAAGCCGCTCGAGTTCGGCACGATAACCTGCAAAATTGGCATGTGAGCCGCCGGTAAAGGCAAAGACCGTCATGCCTGCGGCCTTCGCTGCCTCGATCCCGGCAGGGCTGTCTTCGATTACGACGCAGTTCTTCGGATCGACGTGCATTTCGCGGGCCGCATGCAGGAAGAGGTCCGGCGCCGGCTTTCCATTCTTCACCATCGAGGCGCTGAAGATGTTCGGTAGCTTGTCGATAAGGCCGGTGACGGTGAGCGACAGCCTGATGCGCTCGACCTGGCTCGACGAAGCGACGCAGCAAGGGATGTCGAGCGCGTCGATCGTCGCACCTATGCCTTCGATCGGCCTCAGTTCTTTCCTGAATCGCGCATAGAGATTGGTGCGGATGCGCTCGAGAAACTCGTCGCCGGCATACACCTGATATTCGCTCTTCATCGTTTCGATGACGGTCGCGAGGCTCCTGCCGAGGAAGCGCCCATAGACCTCTTCCTCGGTGATCGGCACTCCGAGGTCGTTCATCGCCTCGACGAGCACGCTGACGGAGATCGGCTCGCTATCGACGAGGACACCGTCACAATCGAAAATGACCAGGCGTGTTTCAGAATCAGCCATGAAGACCAACCAGAGTTCGGTTCGGGCGCGTTATCGGCTCGCGCATGCGCAAGCCGGATCAATGGCGGCAGGAATTGCCGCCATGTTGATTTCCTACACTGCAAGCTTGCCCTCGAGATAGAGCTGCAAGGTCGCGCGGGTCCGCTTTTCCCACAGTGTTTTCAGGGCATGCGTAAAACGCTTGCAGAACAATTCGGATTGCGACACCTCGCCGAAAATGTCGTCGAAGACGAGGAACGCCGCCGGATCGTCCTTTGCCTTCAGCGCGGCGGCATGGAGCCGATCGGCACTAGCATCGTTGAAAACGATCTCCTTGCCGCTGTCGGTCGTGCCCGCGAAGTAACGGCACCAGAGAGCCGAAACCAGCGAAAGGCCGACGACGTCCTTGCCCTGGCGCAGATTGTCGAGCGTGGATGGCAGGATAAATTTCGGCTGACGGTTCGAACCGTCCTGCGCCAGGCGCGGGATCGTGTCGGCGATCTTCGGGTTCAGAAGACGGCGTTCGATCAGCGCGAAATAATCCTTGAGCGAGGTATTCGGCACCGGCGGCACGATCGGGATGATCTCGTCGTTTTCGAGCTTGGCGAGGAAGGCGCGGATCAGAGGCTCTTCCATCGCGTCATGCACGAAATGGATGTCCATCAACGCCGCCGGATACGCGATCGCCGCATGGCCGCCATTGAGGATGCGTATCTTCATATGCTCGTAAGGCGTGACATCCGGCACGAAGGTGACGCCGACTTTATCGAGCGCTGGCCGTCCGGCAGTGAACTTGTCTTCCAGCACCCATTGCTTGAACTCTTCACAATAGACCGGCCAGTTGTCTTCAATACCGAAAGTATCCGTCAGCAAATCGATCTCGCGCTGGCCTGTTGCCGGCGTAATGCGATCGACCATGGCATTCGGGAAGGCGACATTCGCCTTGATCCACACGGCAAACGCCGGATCGGAAAGCTCCGCCATACCCAAGACGGCGTTTCTGGTGACGGCACCGTTATGCGGAATGTTGTCGCAGGACATAACGGTGAAGGGCACGGTGCCCTTCTCCTTGCGTGCCTTGAGACCGGCAACGATAAGGCCGAAAACGGTTTTCGGCTCGGACGGGTTTTTTCCGTCCGCAACAATCGCCGGATGCGATGGATTGAATTTGCCGGACGCGTCGATGAAGTATCCGCCCTCGGTGATCGTCAGCGAGACAATGCGGATTGCAGGATCGGAGAGCTTGGCAACGATGGCTCCGGAATCGCCGACCGGCAGGATGTCGACCATCGGCCCCGTGACACGCGCCGCCGTCTTGTTGTTGTCCTGCTCCACGACCGTCGTCAGGAAGTCCTGCGCGGCAAGCTTCTCGCGCATCGCGGCGTCGGAAGGTAGCATGCCTGCGCCGATGATGGCCCAGTCGTGATCCTGTCCTTGGTTGAAAAGGTCATCGAGGTAGATAGCCTGGTGGGCGCGGTGGAAATTGCCAACGCCGAAGTGCACGATGCCGGCCGTGAGCGACGCTCGGTCATAAGCCGGGATTTCGGCCGTTTTAGCCGCATCGGTAAGCGTTGCCAGCGATAATTTGCACGTCATGTTTCAGTCCTCTTGAGGTCTTGCGAAGCGGATCCGCCGCTCTGCTCTCAGCAAACCGGACGCCTTGCCCGGCCTGCATTCTCACCCCGCCCGGCATTTGCGTCAGATGGCGAGACCGCCCTCGTTGAATTTATGGATGCGCGTCTTGTCCGGCGTCAGGTAGACGGTGTCCCCGGCCTTCGCCGGGAAATCGCCGCCACCGCGTGCAGTAATCGAGCCGATACCATCGACGTCGATATGCAGGAACGTGTCGGAGCCGAGATGCTCGGCGACGATGACCCTGCCCTTCCAGTCGCCGCTTTCGGTCGAAAGCAGCACATGCTCCGGACGCACGCCGATCGTATGCGCATTCAGCGCAGCCGCATTCTGACCGGTGATGAAATTCATCTTCGGCGAGCCGATGAAACCGGCCACGAAGAGATTGCGCGGGCTCTTGTAGAGCTCCAGCGGCGAGCCCACCTGCTCGATGTTGCCGCGGTTCAACACGACGATCTTGTCGGCCATTGTCATGGCTTCCACCTGGTCGTGGGTGACGTAAACCATCGTCGTCTTCAGTTGCTGGTGCAGTTCGCTGATTTCGATGCGCATGTTGACGCGAAGTGCGGCATCGAGGTTCGATAACGGCTCGTCGAAGAGGAAGGCCGATGGCTGGCGCACGATGGCGCGACCGATCGCGACACGCTGCCGCTGGCCGCCGGAAAGCTGGCGCGGCTTGCGCTCCAGATAATCCGTCAGGTTCAGGACGCGTGCGGCATCGCTTACCTTCCTGTCGATCTCGGTCTTGTCCATGCCGGCCATCTTCAATGGGAAGGCAATATTGTTGCGCACGCTCATATGCGGATAAAGCGCATAGGATTGGAACACCATCGCAAGCCCGCGCTCGGATGGCGCCTTTTCGGTCGCGTCCTTGCCGTCGATGACGATCTTGCCGCCGGAAACGTCCTCCAGCCCGGCGATCAGCCTGAGCAACGTGGACTTGCCGCAGCCCGACGGGCCGACGAAGACGACGAATTCGCCGTCCTGGATGTCGAGATCGATCGAAGGGATGACCTTGGCTTCGCCGAAGACCTTCGAAACGCTCTGAAGGGTAATGCTGCCCATGTTTGTCTCCCTGATGTCTTATTTCACCGCGCCGAAGGTCAGGCCGCGGACGAGTTGTTTTTGTGAGAACCAGCCGAGGATCAGGATCGGCGCGATTGCCATTGTCGATGCTGCCGAAAGCTTGGCGTAGAACAGACCTTCGGGGCTGGAGTAGGAGGCGATGAATGCCGTCAGCGGCGCGGCTCTCGAGGCGCTGAGGTTCAGCGTCCAGAAGGCTTCGTTCCAGGCCAGTATGATGTTGAGGAGCAGCGTCGAGGCAATGCCCGGTATCGCCATCGGCGTCAGCACGTAGATGATTTCCTTGGCAAGCGATGCGCCGTCCATGCGCGCCGCCTCGAGGATTTCGCCAGGGATTTCCTTGAAGTAGGTGTAGAGCATCCAGACGATGATCGGCAAGTTGATCAGCGTCAGCACGATCACCAGCCCCATCCGGCTGTCGAGCAGGCCGAAATTGCGGAACATCAGGTAGATCGGAATCAGCGCGCCGACCGGCGGCATCATCTTCGTCGACAGCATCCACATCAGCACGTCCTTGGTCCGCTTGGTCGGCGAGAATGCCATGGCCCAGGCGGCAGGGATGGCGATGATCAGGCCGATCAGCGTCGAGCCGAAGGAAATGATCACCGAATTCATGAAGTGGCCGAGATAGTTCGACCGGCTCTGCACCTCCGCATAGCTTTCCGTCGTCCAGTGGAAGAACAGGAACTGCGGCGGCGAGGCAATCGCGTCGGCCTCCGACTTGAAGCTCGTAAGAAACGTCCACAGGATCGGGAAGAAGATCAGGATCGCCAGCGTCCAGGCGATCGCCGTCATGATCACCTTGCGTTGAGTTGTAACTTTTCTAGCCATCTCAAGCCTCCAGATTCTTGCCGACAAGGCGGACAAGGAAGATCGCGACGATGTTGGCGAGGATGACCGCAATGATCCCGCCCGCCGAAGCGCCGCCGATATCGAACTGAAGAAGCGCCTGCGCATAGACGAGGTAGGTCAGGTTCGTGCTCTGCGTGCCCGGGCCGCCGTTGGTGGTAACCAGGATTTCGGCAAAGACCGAGAGCAGGAAGATCGTCTGGATCAGGATCACCACCGTGATGGCGCGCGCCATATGCGGCAGAATGATATAGATGAATCTCGATATCGCGCCGGCGCCATCCATTTCGGCAGCTTCCTTCTGCTCCTCGTCCAGCGACTGCAGAGAGGTGAGCAGGATCAGCGTCGCAAACGGCAGCCACTGCCAGGCGACGATCAGAATGATCGAGAACAACGGCGCGTTTGCCAGCCAGTCATAGGGCTGCAGTCCGAGCGCCTTGGCAAGATGCGCAAAGAGCCCGTTGACCGGGTTCATGAACATGTTCTTCCAGACAAGCGCTGCCACCGTCGGCATGACGAAGAACGGCGCAATCACCAGGATGCGCACGATGCCCTGGCCATAGATGTCCTGGTCGAGCAGCAAGGCGAAGGCGATACCGCCGACCACGGTGATGATCAGCACGCCGAGCACCAAAAGCAGCGTATTGGTGAGTGCTGCGAAAAAGGCCGGATCGGACAGGAAGTAGCTGTAGTTCAGAAAGCCGACGAAGCTCTCCATTCCCGGGCTGAGAAGGTTGTAGTTCAACAGTGAGAAGTAGATCGTCATCGCAAGCGGGACGATCATCCACGCGAAGAGAAGCACGACGGACGGTGCGATCATCATTCGCGCTGCGGAGCGGGTGTGTAACGTTGCCATGGCGATGACCGATCCTGTTTCGAGGGGCGTCTGGCTGCAGGGCAGCTAAGAAAAAGGGGCCGCCGACGCTATTCGGGCATTCGGCGGCCCAGAGGGGTGGGAGGTCAACGATCCCACCGTCTCAGGAGGTTATTATTTGATGTAACCAGCCTTGGTCATTTCGCGGGTCGCCAGTTGCTGCGCGCTCTGCAGCGCCTGGTCAACCGAGACCTGGCCGGCGAGAGCCGCGGAGAACTGCTGGCCGACGGCCGTGCCGATGCCCTGGAATTCCGGGATCGCCACAAACTGGACGCCGACATAGGGAACCGGCTTTACGGTCGGCTTGGTCGGGTCAGCCGCATTGATGGAGTCGAGCGTCATCTTCGCGAAAGCCGCAGCCTTCTGGTATTCCGCGTTCTCATAGAGCGAGGTACGCGTGCCGGGAGGTGCGTTCAGCCAGCCTTCCTTCTCGGCGACGAGCTTGGTGTAGTCCTTGCTCGTTGCCCAGGCGACGAACTTCTCGGCTGCTTCGACCTTCTGCGAGCTCGCCGGGATGGCAAGGCTCCAGGCCCACAGCCAGTTGCCACGCTTGCCGAGACCCTTGTCCGGAGCCAGTGCGAAACCGACCTTGTCGGCAACCGTCGATTCCTTCGGGTTGCTGACGAAGGAGGCCGCCACGGTGGCGTCGATCCACATGCCGCACTTGCCAGTCTGGAAGAGCGCCAGGTTTTCGTTGAAGCCGTTGGACGAAGCGCCGGGAGGGCCGGCTTCCTTCATCAGGTCGACGTAGAAGGTGAGCGTGTCCTTCCACTCCGGCTGGTCGAACTGGGGTTTCCAGCTCTCATCGAACCAGCGGGCGCCGAAGGAGTTCGACATCGCCGTCAGGAAGGCCATGTTTTCGCCCCAGCCGGCTTTGCCGCGCAGGCAGATGCCGTAGATTTCCTTGTCCTTGTCGGTGATCTTCTTCGCAGCGTCGGCGATGAAGTCCCAGGTCGGCGCGTCGGGCATCTTCAAACCGGCGGCGTCGAAGAGGTCTTTCCGATACATGACCATTGAGCTTTCACCGTAAAACGGCGCCGCATAGAGCTTGCCGTCTACAGTCAGGCCGCTGCGAATGGCCGGTAGCAGGTCGTCGGCGTCATAGTCGGCGCCCAGGTTGTCGAGCGGCAGGAGCCAGCTCTGCTTTGCCCAGATCGGGACTTCATAAGTGCCGATCGTCAGAACGTCGTACTGGCCACCCTTGGTCGCGATGTCAGTCGTGACCTTCTGGCGCAGAACGTTCTCTTCGAGGGTAACCCATTCAAGGTCGATGTCGGGATTCTTCGCCTTGAAGTCGTCCGTCAGCTTCTGCATCCGGATCATGTCGCCGTTGTTGACGGTCGCGATCGTCAGCGTTTCAGCCGAAGCCATGCCCGCAAACGCCAATGCTGAGCAGGCGCCCAGCAGAATAGTTCTCAATGTCATATCTTCCTCCCAGAAGATGGGTATGAGCATTCGCTTTGCTCGTGAGCAATTACTCACTACAGTGCGTCGAATGTCAATTGGAATCGTTGCTGCACCAGCGAAATGGCAAGCTATCCGATTGATTTTAAATATGATATTTTTTGCTCAAGACGTGAGCAAAAAATCGGCAGTCTGTTCATCGGTGATCAGGCTATTGATTTGACGGCCAACAATTGCGGCCCTTATCGCCTTGAATTTGCGCTTGCCTTTGGCGATTCCAATGACTGTCGAGGTTTCGCGTGAAGGAATCGAGGCCGACGCGACGCGCTCGTTGATCGGATTATCGAGAAGCCTGCCCTCCTCGTCGAAAATCCAGCCGCAGATTTCGCCGACGGCCCCCTCGCGCATCAGCTCCATCATCTCGTCCTTCTCCAGGAAGCCGTCGACGCAGAGTGGGCCGTCGATGCCCAGTTCGCCAATACCGACGAAGGTCACATCGGCTTGGGCGCTGATCGCAAGCGTGTAGCGCACCAGTTGCTGGCCATGGAGCAATTCACGCTCCTCGGCCGAAGTGACGAGCACCGGCAGCGGCATCGGGAAGTGCCGCGCCTTCACCGCATCCGCCATGCTGAAGATGACATTGTAATAGGCGGCTGAACCGTCCGGCGTGATGTTGCCCGTCAGCGAAACGATGCGATGATTCGGACATTCGATCGTCGGCAGCTGATCGACGGCAGCCTTCAGCGTGCGGCCGGTACCAACGGCGAGCACGATCGGATCCGGCCGCTTGAGCCATCGCTCGATCTCAGCAGCCGCCGCTTCGGCAATGCCGACCGTCCTCGATGAAGACCCCGGATCGCTCGGCACGATCTCGACATGCTTGAGGTCGAATTTCTTGCGCAGCTGGTTGGCGAGCTCGAGGCAGGCAGCAATCGGATGATCGAGCCGCACTTTGATGAGTTTTTCGGCGACGGCCAGCGACACCAGGCGCTGTGCTGATTGCCGCGAGATACCCATCGCAGACGCAATCTCGTCCTGCGTGCGCCCAGCCACGTAATAAAGCCAGCCCGCACGCGCTGCGTCGTCCAGCCGTCCAGGTGTCTCGGTTCTTTTCGCCATCGAGGTCTACCGCGCGTAAAATGGGCCGGCTTTCTGCCGGACGAATATCTTTGAGTCTGTGCCGCGCCAGATCAGAACAAAATTGAGCAAAAGTCGAGTGCATTGAGAAAATGCAACGGCCGTATGGGCGAATATTCGCTCAGGCAAACCAGTTTGTGACGAAGAAGATCGCAGCCTTGATAAGGCCGTAGATCACGCCGCCAACGACAGTCAGTGATATACCGGCCATGACCATTCCAAACGCCGAAAAGAGACCATCCTTGCCCAATATGCCGAAGGAAAACAGGCAGATGGTAAAAGCCGGCAGGATGTTGCCGAGCGGGATCGGCAGCGTCAGGATGACCGCAAGCACCAGGCAGAGAAAGCCCACAAGGTATTCGGCAGGCGGCTCGACGAGGAAAGAAAGCCGCGGCTGCAGCATGCGCTCGGCAAAGGCGAGCCAACGGTGGATGCGCGAGACGATCGCTTCGAAATCCTCGCGCTTCATCGAGCGGCCGGCAATTACCTTCGGTAACCATGGCTTCAGCCCGAATGTCAGCTGCGCTGCAAGAAAGAGTAGCGGCGCGCCGAGGATTGCGGAGGTTCCCGGCGGCGTCGGCACCAGATTGGGGATGGCGAAGACCAGCATGAGCGCACCGGTCGCACGGTCGCCCATCACCTCGAAAAGATCGCCGATCGAAATGCGCTCACGGCTCCTGTCACCCGCAAGCTGCCTCAAGATGGCCGAAAGCCGTCGCCCCCTCGGGCGCGGACTCCTGATAAAACGCCTGCGTGATGTCTCCATTTCCTCGATTGTCATAGCATCCCGGCTCGTCGGCCTGCGACTGATACCATCCCAATGTGAATCTTCTCTGTCGAATGCGCCGCCATCATGGCCGCGCGGGTTCTGGATCACGGCCATTGCATGGCGATTTTTCGCCGGCACCCTTCGCTTGACCCTTAGCAAAAAGCAGCGCTACTGCTCTTGGCAAGGAGAGATTGCGTGCGCATTCTTTTGGTTGAAGACGACAAGATGATTGGGGAAGCGGTGCGCGATCACGTTGCAGCGGCCGGTCACGCGATCGACTGGATGTGTACGATCGGCGATGCTGAGGCCGCTGCAGGCTCCGTGGACTACGGTCTGATCCTGCTTGATCTGCAGCTTCCCGACGGCAGAGGCATCGATTTCCTGAAACGGTTGCGTGACGACGGTATGGCAATGCCGGTAATAATTCTCACTGCGCGCGACCAGATTTCCGATCGCATCGAAGGCCTGAACGCCGGCGCCGACGACTACCTCGTCAAGCCGTTCGATCTCGGAGAATTGCAGGCCCGCATCATGGCTGTCGCGCGCCGCTACGACGCCAATCCAAGGACTATCATCCGCATTGCCGATATCGAGATCGACCGGCCGCAGCACAGGCTTGCCATCGCCGGCGAGCCGGTCGTGCTGACCAGCCGCGAATGGGCCGTGCTCGATCTGCTCATCGCCCGTCCGGGCGCAATCGTGCCGAAGGACCGGATCGAGGAAGCCCTTTATGCCTTCGGCTCGGAGATCGAAAGCAATACGGTTGAGGTCTATGTCAGCCGGCTGCGCAAGAAGATCGGTCGCGACAGGATCAAGACCGCCCGCGGCATCGGCTACACGCTGGCGGAAGCATGAGACGCGAACCGAGCATCACGCGCCGGCTCATTCTGGCGCTCACAAGTGCTATGGTCATCTTCTGGCTCGCCGCGATCGGGCTCGGCATCCAGGTGATGCAGCACGAATTCGACGAGCTTTTCGACAGCGCCCAGCAGGAGACGGCCCAGCGCCTTTTGGCGCTGATCGTCGACGACCTGAACCAGCGCGCCGAAACAGACCCTTCCGGCGTCGCAATTTTAAATACGCCAGCCAGCCGCGAATATCTGACCTATCAACTACGCGACAAGGTCGGAAACGTCGTTCTTCGCTCCGATGACGCTTCGCCTGAACCTTTCGATGCGCCACTCGCCCGTGGTTTTCACAACAACGATCGCCAGCGCATCTATACCGAAGCGACCGCTGACGGCGCCCTGTTAATGCAGGTCGCCGATCGCCTCGGCAATCGTCGCGAAGCCGTGCGCGAAAGCGCCGTCACGCTGCTGCTTCCACTGATCGTGCTGATCCCGGCGAGTATCTTCGCCATCTGGCTCATCCTTGGCCGGGCGCTGAAGCCGATCGAAACGCTACGCCGGGACATCGCCACCAAGGACAGCGGCAATATGGCGGCCATTGAAGGCGACGAGCTGCCGAAAGAAATCAAGCCGATCGCTCGCTCGGTCAATCTTCTGCTCGCCCGTCTCCGGTCGGCGCTCGAAGCGGAACGCGAATTTACCGCTAACAGCGCTCACGAGCTCCGCACGCCGATTGCCGGCGCGCTGGCACAGACCCAGCGCTTGGCCGAAGAACTGTCGGCCGGTGCCGCCAGGACGCGGGCGCGGCAGGTCGAAAGCTCGCTCGTCGATCTCGGCCGCCTAGCCGAAAAACTGCTGCAGCTTTCACGCGCCGAAGCCGGCATCGGTGCCTGCGACAAAGCCGCCGACCTCAGCAAGGTGCTGGAGATGATCGTCAGCGACTACGAGCGCGACAGCCGCACCAAGGGGCGCGTCAACTATGTGCCCGACGCCGGAGCAACGCTTGTCCGTTATGCAGACATGGATGCCTTCGGCATCGTCATGCGCAACCTCATCGAAAACGCGCTGCTTCATGGCGACCAGGATCGGCCCGCCAAGGTCAGCCTGGATAAGGCCGGGACCATCCGTGTCGTCAATGGCGGCCCTGCGATCCCGGAAGCCGATCTTGCTGGCCTCAAGAAACGCTTCCGGCGCGGCACGACCAGCGCATCCGGTTCCGGCCTGGGCCTTGCGATCGCCGACCGCATCGTCTCACAGATGGGCGGCACGCTGGAACTCCTCTCCCCGGCAAGCGACGAGACTTCCGGCTTCGAGGCGAAGGTGAACCTGCCGGCATAGGACTTGCAAATCCACCCGAAGGGTGCGAGCAGACGCGGAAACTTTCGAGGCAGACAAGCATGATCATCTCACTCGACATCGGCGGTTCGGCGATCAAAGGCGGTATCGCACGCTCGGAAACGGATATCGTTCCTATGGGTCGCCGTCCGACGCCCAAGGATGATTTTGCTGCTTTCGCCGAGACGATCCGCAGCTTCATAGCAGAGACCAGCGAAACACCTTCGTGCCTTGCCTTCTCGATTGCCGGCGTCGTCGATCCGGATACGCAACGGCTGACATGCGCCAACATTCCCTGCATTCACAACCGCAGCCTTGCGGCTGATCTGGAGGCCGAACTTGGCTTTCCGGTCCTGATTGCCAACGACGCCGATTGCTTCACCATGGCCGAAGCTGAACTTGGCGCCGGGCGCGGCCACCGCATCGTCTTCGGCGCGATCCTCGGCACTGGCGTCGGCGGCGGGCTCGTTTCCGACGGCAGGCTCGTCAACGCCTCGGGCGGTTTTGCCGGCGAATGGGGTCACGGCCCGATCCTCGCCTGCGAAGCCGGCAATCCCCCCGTGAAAATCCCAGCCCTTCCCTGCGGCTGCGGCCAAAAGGGCTGCGTCGATACAGTCGGCGGCGCCCGCGGCCTCGAGCGGCTTCACAAGACGCTGCACGACCTCGACTTCCCCAGCGAGGAAATCATCGCGCAATGGCAACGGGGTGAGGAAAAGGCGACGAGCACGATCGACGTCTATACCGATCTCGTCGCCTCGCCCTTGGCACTCACCGTCAATATCACCGGCGCGACCATCGTCCCGGTCGGCGGCGGACTTTCCAATGTCGAGCCGCTGCTTGCCGAACTCGACAAGGCCGTAAGAGGCCGCACGCTGCGCAGGTTCGACCGGCCGCTGATCGTGCGCAGCGAATGCCGTTTAGAGCCGGGCCTCATCGGCGCGGCTCTTCTGGGCCTGAAAGCGGAAGCGGCTTGAGAGCATTTTTTTCGAGTGGGTTGATTGGAAAATGAAAATGGCGGGGATTTCACCCGCCATTTTCACTCTGCTGCCAATGCCGGCGGATGATGGTCATCCGCCTCTTCCTGGTTGGCATTGGCATATTCGGTCTCCGTGTCCTTCGTCTTCGGCTCGCGGCCGAAGAAGAGGGCATAACCCGCTGGTAGCACGAGGATGGTCAGCACGGTCGCAACCAGAATGCCGCCCATCATCGCGTAGGCGAGCGGACCCCAGAAGACACCGCGGGAGATCGGGATAAGGGCGAGAACTGCCGTCAGCGCCGTCAGCATGATCGGCCGGAAACGGCGCACGGCCGCACCCACGATCGCCTCCTGCCGGGCCATGCCCGCCTTGATATCCTGGTCGATCTGGTCGACGAGGATGATCGAGTTGCGGATGATGATGCCAAGCAGCGCAATCACGCCGAGGATCGCGACGAAGCCGAAGGGCGCGCCGCTGATCAGCAGTGCGGCAGAGGCACCGATGATGCCGAGCGGGCCGGTCGCGAGCACCAGCATCGCCTTGCCAAAATGCTGCAGCTGCGCCATCAGCAGCAGGACGATGACGACGAGCATGATCGGCGCCTTGGCGGCGATCGAAGCCTGACTTTCAGCCGCATCTTCCGCACCGCCCTGGATTTCGATCTTGTAGCCGGCAGGCAGGCTGTCACGCAGGCCCTGCATATCGGCATACATCTTCATCGCCACGTCGTTCGGCTGGATGCCATCTGGCAGCGTCCCGCGGACGGTGATCGTCGGCAGGCGGTCACGCCGCCATTCGACGCCTTGTTCCATGACGGGGACGACCTTGGCGACCTGCGAGACCGGAACAAAACCTCCGAAGTCCGTCGGGACATAGACCGAATTGACGGCCGACAGCAGCGAACGGCTGGAATCCGGCTCCCGGGCCACGATCGAGACCGTCTCTTCGCCGTCGCGGAAGTCGTCAAGCGACGTGCCGGACACGGCGGTCTGCAGCGTCTCGCGGACGCGCTGCGAAGTGACGCCGAGGGCGCGGGCACGGTCCTGGTCGATCACCAGCTTCATGGCCGGCACCGGCTCCAGCCAATCGTCGTGGACGGCGCCGAGCTGCGGATTTTCGGCAAACTTCGCCTTCACCTGATCGGCGATATGGCGGACCTCCTGGCGATCCGGTCCCATGACGCGCATTTGCACGGGCCAGCCCGTCGGCGGACCGAGGAAGAGACGGTCGACCTTGCCGCGGATCGACGGAAAATCGTCCGCAAGGATGCTACGCAGCTTGACAATCAGCCGCTCGCGAGCAGGTTCGTCATTTGCGATGATCAGGAGCTGCGCGAAGTTTGGATTGCGAAGCTGCTGGTCGAGCGGCAAGAAGAAGCGCGGTGCGCCCTCGCCGATATAGGTGGCGATGAACTTCTTGTCCTTGTCATCCATCATCTTGGCTTCGAGCATCTTTGCCTGCGTCTCGACTTCCCTGATGCTGGTGCCTTCCGGCAGCCAGAGATCGACGAGAATTTCCGGACGCGAGGATTGCGGGAAGAAGTTCTGCGGAATGAACTGGAACGCCC
This sequence comes from Rhizobium sp. 007, assembly GCF_015353075.1. Taxonomy (NCBI): domain Bacteria; kingdom Pseudomonadati; phylum Pseudomonadota; class Alphaproteobacteria; order Hyphomicrobiales; family Rhizobiaceae; genus Rhizobium; species Rhizobium sp. 007. The sequence goes on from NZ_CP064187.1 coordinate 3,421,986, forward strand.
AGAGACTCGTCGCAAAGGTGAAGAGCGTGGCAGCCAGCACGATGATGCGATGGCGCACAGCCCATGCGACAGTGGTACGCAGGCGGCGGTAAAAGCGCGTGTCGAAGACATCATGATGCTCGCCGGCGTGCTTGCGCTGCTTGAGGATCATGTAACCCAGCCACGGCGTGAAATAGACCGCGACGAACCACGAGACGACGAGCGCGATGCCGACCACATAGAAGAGCGAGCGCACATATTCGCCGGCCGTCGATTCTGCAAAGCCGACGGGAATGAAGCCTGCCGTGGTGATCAGCGTACCGGTCAGCATCGGAAAGGCGGTCGAGGAATAGGCGAAGCTCGCCGCCTCGATCTTCACGAGGCCCTCTTCCAGTTTTCGTTCCATCATTTCGACGACGATCATCGCATCGTCGACCAAAAGTCCAAGCGCAATAATGAGCGCGCCGAGCGAGATGCGCTGCAGGTCGATGCCGAGTTCGTACATAATGGCGAAGGTCGCAGCCAGCACAAGCGGAATCGCTATCGCGATGACAAGGCCCGATCGCCAGCCGATTGATAGGAACGAGACGATCAGCACGATGATAAGCGCTTCGCCAAGGGCATGCATGAATTCGCTGATGGCGTCGGTCACGACATCCGGCTGATTGGATATCTGGTCGACGGAAACGCCGTAGGGAAGAGATTCATCGAAGCGCTGATAGGTCGCTTCGACATCCTTGCCGACATCAGTGACCTTGAAGCCTTTGGCCATGACCACGCCGACCTGCACGCTTTCGTGCCCGTTGAAACGGTATTTGCGTTGATAGGGGTCTTCGAGCCCGGAGGTAACGGTGGCAATATCACCGAGACGCGTCACCTGGTTGCCGGAACGCAGGCGTAGTTCGCGAATATCCTCGGCCTTCTTCACATCGCCTTCGACGGAAATACGCACCGAACGCAGCCCGGTATCGACAGAGCCGGCAGGATCGACTGTGTTCTGGCCTTTGATGGCATTTTGCAGGTCGAGGATCGTAAGCCCTCGTTCGGCAAGCGCCTTGGAGGAAACGTCGATGTAGATCTTTTCCGGCTGGTCACCGATGATGACGGCCTTCTCGACGCCCCGCGTCGAAAGCAGCATGTCGCGCGCCTGGATCGCGAATTTCTTCAGTTCCGGATAGGAGTAGCCGTCGCCGCTGATCGAATGAAGTGTGATGAAGGTATCGCCGAATTCGTCATTGAAATAGGGCCCGAGCAGGCCTTCCGGCAGCTCGTTCGAAATATCGCCGACCTTCTTGCGCACCTGATAGAAGGCATCCGCCACTTCCGCGGAGTTCGTGTCGCCCTTGACCTGCAGCGTAATGATCGCGCTGCCGGCACGGGTGTAGGAGCGAACGAAATCGAGGTGCGGCGTTTCCTGCAGCTTGCGCTCGATCTTGTTGACGACCTGATCCTCCATTTCCTGGATCGAGGCGCCTGGCCACATAGCTTGCACGACCATGACACGGAAGGTGAAATCCGGATCTTCCTTCTGCCCCATGCGCATCAGTCCGAGCGCACCGGTGATGATGATCAAACCGAAGAGGAAGCGTGCAATGCTGGGATGACCGATTGCCCAGCGCGACAGATTGAAGGAGCGTTTCTCGGTGGTCGAGTTGTCCATGACAGTATTCCCTCTCCTGGACAGCAATTATTGAACGGTGCCGGCGGGCTCGGCGGAAGCCGACTGATCGCCCGGCACCGAGACCTTCAGGTTCTCGGTCATGAACTGCGTTCCGGCAGCAACAACGAGATCCCCGCTCTTCAGGCCATCGGTGACGTTGACGCCGTCGCCGGTGAAATCACCGACGTGGATTTGGCGCGCGTGCACGGTTGCCGCGCCGCGGTCGACGACCCAGACGATCTTCTTCCCATCCTTCTCGGCAAGCGCGCTCAACGGCACCGCGACATAGGGATCGGAATTCGTAACATCCGCCTCGATCGTCGCCGTCATACCGAGCAGAACACGCTGATCATTTGGCAGGCTGACGCGGACGGAAAAGGTCCGGGACTGCTGATCGGCGCTGCCTGAAACTTCGCGCACCTTGCCGTCGAGCACCAGCTTGTCATCCGACCAGAAGGTTGCCTTCACCGTCTTGCCCGGCTTGAATTCGGCAATATCGTTTTCCGACACCGCGATCTGAACTTCCTTCTCGCCATCGATGGCAACGGCGACGACAGGCGCACCGGAGGCGATGACCTGACCCGTATCCGCACTGACTGCGGTCACGATGCCGTTCTGATCGGCCTTCAGATCCGTGTAACTTACCTGGTTCTTCGCCTGATCGAGCGATGAGATCGCAGCATCGCGCGTCGAAACAGCTTGGTCATAGGAAAGCGAAGCCTGCTCGAGCTGCGATTTCGGCGTGGCATTCTTGTCGAAGAGCTGCCCGGCACGCTTGTTGGCGAGATCTGCCGTCTGCACGCCCTTCTCGGCCGCCGCCAAGTTGGCTTCAGCCGTCTTCACCGCGAGCTGATAATCCGTGGAGTCGATGCGCGCGAGCACATCCCCAGGCTTCACCCGATCGCCGATATTGACGAGCCGCTCCGTGATCTTGCCCGCAACACGGAACCCGAGATTCATCTCGATGCGTGCTTTTACAGCCCCGGAATAGTCGAGGGCGCGCGTTTCGCCGGCCATGGCAATCTCCACGACCTTGACGGGGCGGACGATTTCCTTCGTCTCTGCCTTCTCCGCCTCGCTGCAGCCGGCAAGGCCGAGGCTGATGATGCCGACAAACGCGAAGCTGAAAACGGACGGCAGATTGCGTGTCTTGAGCGAAACCATCTTCGCACTCCTGATCGTTTCGTGTGTTTCTGACGGCCTGGCCATGCTGTTATTTCAATGCCTTGATCGAATACTCGATGAGTTCGTCAACCGTCGCGCGGTTGGTCTTGGCAAGACATTGCGCCACCATCTGCGGGTGGCAGAGCGTCACAGTGGCCGCACCGAAGCAGCGTGAAGCAACATCGGCATCTTGCTCGGCGAATTCCCCGGCTGCGATCCCTTCGCGGATCACGCCGGCGATCAGTTCATGAATGCTGTCGATATGGCGTTCGATGACATGCCAGTCGCGTTCGATTGCGACGACGACCATCTCGTGCACCTTCTGTTCATCAAGCATGGTGTCGAGCGTCATCTGATACTGGCCATACACAAATCGTCGCAGGCGCTCCGAGGCGTTGATCGGCAGGTGACAGATGTCGTAGGCCTGCTTGTAACTGGCAGCCAGCATGCGGCCGCAGATCGCCTGGTGGATTTCCACTTTCGAGGCGAAGAAGCGGTAGATATTGGCCGGCGACATGCCGAGGTCACGCGCCACATCGGCAACCGTCGTTTTGCCGTAGCCATAGTGGCGGAACAGCCGCTCTGCCGCATCCAGAATGCGCGTCACATTTTCCTGGCGGGTACTGTCCAGCATGTTTTCTGCGGTGTCATTCATGCGTTTTCAGAAGCCTTACTTACGACTGACGAATTTTGAATTTCGTCAGTCGTAAAACATCAGGCATCATTTGTCAATATTCTGCCGCCGCCAAAAAAATGCCGCGGCATCGGCTCGCGGCATTTAAAATCAATCATTGCGGAAATCAGTCCAACTTGACGTCGAGTGTGATCGGCACGGCGGAAAGCGCCTTGGAAACCGGGCACCCCGCCTTCGCCTTGTTGGCGAGCTCGGTGAACGCCGCTTGGTCGGCGCCGGGAACCTTGCCGGTCAGCGACAAATGGATTGCGGTGATCGCGAAGCCACCTTCGACGCTCTCGAGCGTTACCTTTGCCGTAGTCTCCATGTCTTCGGCCGTAAGCCCCGCATCGCTGAGAATCAACGATAGCGCCATGGTGAAGCAGCCGGCATGAGCCGCGCCGATCAGTTCTTCAGGATTGGTGCCTGGAATACCTTCGAAGCGGCTCGAAAAACCATAGGGATACTCCTTCAACGCGCCGCTCTGTGTCGATATCCGTCCCTTGCCGTCCCTGAGGCCGCCGGACCATTGAGCCGAACCTGTACGATTGATCTGCATGCCGTCCTCCTGTTTCGATTGGACTCATCCGGAAAGGACTTGTGCCGCTTCCCGCCGCAGAGAGGCCAAAGCCTCCCCAAACGGCAATATAAGGCTCTATCCGCAGAAGACGACAGCTTGTCCCGAAGAAGACCTGCGGCCGCCTGACCGCGCGATAAATCATCATACCAGGAAATTGCCTTTGTATGATGATTGCAGTATAGGATTGTGCACATGCGCCGAGGAGGCGTCGCATGGCAAACCGAATTTCCAGTGGGATCCGGTTTGCTTCGCAGGCGAGAGGCGGAGAGGTCAGTGGGCTCCATCGAGCAGCAGGGTGAGGGCGAAAACCCGCGCGCCGAGCGCCGCCCGCGCGTGCGCCGAAACGTCACGGCCTCGATCGCGCAGGATATCTGTTCCGACCGTTATCCGGCAGGCCTGCCGCTGCCGCGCGAAAACGACCTCTGCGAAATCTACGGCGTCAGCCGCACCGTCGTTCGCGAATCCCTGAAAATCCTGGAATCCAAAGGCCTCGTGCGCGGCAAGCCGCGTATCGGCACGACCGTCTGCGACAAGGACGACTGGAACATCCTCGATGCCGACGTGCTCGAATGGATGGGACCGCATATCGAGGATTCCGACCTGCTCGGCTGCATCCTCGAAGCCCGGCGCACCATCGAGCCTGCGGCCGCCGAATACGCAGCCGCACGCGCAACGGCGCAGGAGATTGCCGATCTCGACAGCGCCTGGCGACAGATGCGCGATTGCGCCAACGATCCGGAAAGCTTCACCGATGCCGACATCATGTTCCATTCGGTGCTGCTAACCGCGAGCCACAACCAGGTGTTCCGGCGGCTTTCGAGCGCCATTCACGCTGCGGTGAAATATGCCCTGCACGCCTCGAATGTCGCGGTTAAAAACCGCGAGGACGCAGTTGCCGTTCACGGCGAACTGGTCGAGGCACTCAGGATGCGCGACCGTAAAAGGGCACGCGAATGCGCCAACCGGATGCTGGATCTTGCGGTGCGCGATCTTGCAGCCGTCAAGAAAGCGGCCAGCAGAACCAAATCACCGTGAACCTCGCGGGATACCCCGGCGTTCAGGCCGGGGAGGAACGCGAGAGCGGCCTTGGGCCGCTTCCCGCTGGGATTTGACATATTCGGCGATCACCGAGAGCGGTGCGCCGCCACAGCTTGCCGCAAAGGAGGACGGCGACCACAAAACGCCCTTGTGGTAGCGCCCGGTGATTTCCGGGCGGCTCTCGCGCAGACGTCGGCTGGATACGCCGTTTAGGCTGTTGACCAGCTTCGACAGGGCGATCTTCGGAGGGTCATGCACCAGCAGGTGAACATGATCGTCCTCGCCGTCGCATTCGATCAATTCGGCCTCGAAGTCGCGACACAGCTTGGCGAAGATGCGCCGCCGGTGGCGGATTGCCGGTTCTGACAGAACGTCACGGCGGTATTTCGTGACAAAGACCAAATGACCATGGAGCATGTAGACGACATGCCTGCCGGTGCGATCCACGGTTGCGCTCCCTGGAGCAATTGATAGAATCGTAACATGATCCACCGCGCTTTCCGCTACAAGCTCGCTCCGACCGCCGAACAGGAAGTCCTGTTGCGGCAGTTCGCGGGGGTTGTGCGGCTGGTCTATAATCTGGCGCTGGAGCAGCGCAGGGACTGGTGGCGGCATTACCGGCGGCAGACGGGAACCGCTTGAACGACATCGCCCAGGCGCGGGAATTGACCGCACTGCGGGCCGCGTTCGACTGGATTGCCGCCGTGCATGTGACGCCCCAGCAGCAGGCCCTGCGCGATCTGGATAAGGCGTATGCCAACTTCTTCGCCGGGCGCGCAGGATATCCCTTGCCCCGCAAGAAGGGCGTGAACGGCGCCTTCCGCTTTCAGGGGCGGGAGATCGAGGTCAAGCGCCTGAACGGCAAGTGGTCCGCCGCGCGCCTTCCCAAGATCGGCTGGGTGAAGTTCCGCGACACGCGGCGCCTGCGCGGCAAGACCATGAATGTGACGGTGAGCCTGGCGGCGAACGGCTGGCACATCGCCTTCGCCTGCGAAATCGACCATGCCGTCCCGCAAAACGATTTGCCCGCCGTGGGGATCGACCGGGGCGTGGCGAACACGCTGACGCTTTCGACCGGGGAGCATTGGTGGATGCCTGCCGGCCTTGCGGAGATCGAGCCCAGGAAGCGCCGGGCCCAGCGCGTTCTGGCGCGGCGCAAGCGCGGGTCGCGTCGCCACGCGAAGGCCCGCCGCCGCGTTGCAGCCTTGCAGGCCCGTGCTGCCCGCATCCGGCAGGATTGGCGGCACAAGGCCAGTCTTGATATCGCCCGTCGCTTCGCAACGGTCGTGCTGGAAGACCTCGCCACGCGCAACATGACGCGCAGCGCCAGGGGAACCGTGGACGCGCCCGGAACCAACGTCTGCCAGAAGGCGGGCCTGAACCGGGCGATCCTCGAACAAGGCTGGCACGGCTTTGAAACCGTGTTGGCCGACAAGCTCGAAGAACGGGGCGGATACCTGTGCAAGGTCGATCCCCGCCACACCTCGCAGACCTGTTCGGCCTGCGCAGCCGTGGACAGGGAAAGCCGCGAAAGCCAAGCGTCTTTCCGCTGTTGCCAATGCGGCTTGCGCGCCCATGCCGACCACAATGCTGCAATCAACATCCTGCGTCGGAACACGGCGTCTATGATCGTGGAGGAAGGGCAGCGGCTCTCCGTTGAAGCGATAACCATCGGCGGAGCTTCGCGCCCCCTCGGAAATCCCCCGCTTTCAAACGGGGGAAGATGTTAAGACTGAAAATGGCGGCCGAGCCCCGTAGAGCAACACGAGAAGAATGAGGCCTGAACCCATGAAGATCACGAAACTGACCACCTATATCGTTCCACCCCGCTGGCTATTTTTGAAGGTCGAGACCGATGAGGGCGTGGTCGGCTGGGGCGAGCCGGTGGTCGAGGGCCGGGCTCTGACCGTGGAAGCCTGCGTGCACGAGCTTGCCGACTACCTGATCGGCAAGGATCCATTCCTCATCGAGGACCACTGGAACGTCATGTATCGCGGCGGCTTCTACCGCGGCGGCGCCATCCACATGAGCGCGCTTTCCGGCATCGACCAGGCGCTCTGGGACATCAAGGGCAAGGCCCTTGGCCAGCCGATCCATTCGCTGCTCGGCGGCCAGGTGCGCGACCGGATCAAGGTCTACAGCTGGATCGGCGGCGACCGCCCGTCGGACGTCGCGCGCAACGCCAAGGAGGTCGTCGCGCGCGGCTTCAAGGCGATCAAGCTCAACGGCTGCGAGGAAATGCAGATCGTCGACACCAACGAGAAGGTCGAAAAGGCCGTCGAGACCATCGCCACCATCCGCGAGGCGATCGGCCCGCATATCGGCATCGGCGTCGATTTCCACGGCCGTGTCCACAAGCCGATGGCAAAGGTTCTGGCCAAGGAACTCGAGCCCTACAAGCTGATGTTCATCGAAGAGCCAGTGCTTTCCGAAAACAGGGAAGCGCTGAAGGAGATCGCCAATCATTGCTCCACGCCGATCGCGTTGGGCGAGCGGCTCTACTCGCGCTGGGATTTCAAGTCGGTGCTTTCCGACGGTTATGTCGACATCCTCCAACCGGACCTTTCGCATGCCGGCGGCATCACCGAGTGCCGCAAGATCGCGGCGATGGCGGAAGCCTATGATGTGGCGCTTGCCCCGCATTGCCCGCTCGGGCCGATCGCGCTTGCCGCATGCCTGCAGGTCGATGCGGTTTCCTACAACGCCTTCATCCAGGAACAGAGCCTCGGCATTCACTACAACCAGGGCAACGATATCCTCGACTACATCTCAAACAAGGACGTCTTCAAGTACGCCGACGGCTTTGTCAGCATTCCCCAAGGGCCGGGTCTCGGTGTCGAGGTCGATGAGGCCTATGTCATCGAGCGCGCCAAGCAGGGCCACCGCTGGCGCAATCCCATCTGGCGTCATGCCGACGGCAGCTTCGCCGAGTGGTGAGAACCAACAAGGGTCGCGTCGAGCGGCCCTTTTTGTTGCACCGTGTAGGAGGCAGCGCGCGCCATCCGTCATAGTGAAAGCTCACAGGAGGAGATTTCAAATGACCAGAGCAATCGCAGTGATCGTCGCACGCATTATCTTCAGCTTCATCTTCTTCATGGCGGCTGGCTTCAAGTTTGCCGACATGGGCGCCACGTCAACCTATATCGCCTCCGCCGGTTTTCCGATGGCCGGCTTCCTGGCATGGGTCGCGGCCTTCTTCGAGATGGCTTTGGCGCTAGCCTTGATAACAGGTGTCTTCTTTACGGAGGCAAGCCTGCTTGCCGGCACTTATGTCGTCTTCCTGGCATTCGCCTTTCATGGCCCGTCACGCTGGACGGATAACCAGGCGGAATTCGGCTTCTTTATCGACCACTTCAGCTTCCTCGCGGGACTTCTATTTGCCGCCGTGCACGGGCCGGAGAAGTGGGCGATCCGCCGCAGCCTGGTGAGGCTTTAGGGCCGCCAGCGAGATAACTTCGCCCCCGCGCCGGAACCATGCCCCCATTCGAACATTGCCCTAACGCAAAACCGAACGAGGGATTGGGAAAATGGAACTTCAGGGAAGAACTGCACTGGTCACCGGCGCGGGTTCCGGCATCGGAAAGGCGACCGCTCTGAAGCTCGCCGCAGAAGGCGCCAGGGTTGCCGTTTTGAGCCGCACCGGCCGCGAGGCGAAGCAAACCCGCGACGAAATCCGCTCCGCAGGCGGGGAGGCGATCTCGCTGACGGCCGACACCAGCGACGAGGGCCTGATGCGCGACGCAATTGCAACGCTTCTCGGCAAGTTCGGAGGCATCGACATCGTCGTTGCCAATGCCGGCATCAATGGCGTCTGGGCGCCGATCGACGACCTGAAGCCGGAGGAGTGGGACAAGACCATGGCCGTCAACCTGCGCGGTACCTACCTCACCCTCCATCTCACCGTCCCGCATATGAAATCGAACGGCGGCTCCATCATCGTCGTCTCCTCGATCAACGGCACGCGGACCTTCACGACGCCTGGCGCGACCGCCTATACCGTCACGAAGGCCGGCCAGGTGGCGATGGTGCAGCAGCTGGCACTGGAACTCGGCAAGCACGGAATCCGCGTCAATGCCGTCTGCCCGGGCGCCATCGACACCAATATCAGCGACAATACCCGAAGCCGTCACCGCGAGGAGACGGAAATCCCGGTCGTCTGGCCGGAAGGCGAAATTCCGATCAGCGGCGGCGAGGCAGGGCATAGCGCGGATGTCGCCGAAGCCATCCTCTTTCTTGCGACAGAGCGCTCGCGTCACATCACCGGCACACCGATCTGGATCGATGGCGGCCAAGGCCTGCTGCGCTAGGGTCCGCCGAGCCGCGCAGTTTCCAGCGTGTAAAGCTGCTGCGGCCGCTTGACGCCGCGTAGCGCATAACGGCCGATGCAGGCGAGGCCGCTGCGCTGAGCCTCAGGAATAGCAGCTGCAAAATCCGATGACATCAGTACGTTGAGATCGACCGACCGGCATATCGACGCGATGCGGCTGACCTCGTTGACCGCCGGACCAATGACCGTGAAGTCCAGCCGTTCCTGGCTGCCGATATTGCCGTAGAAGACATCGCCGATATGCAGGCCGAGATAAACGTCGGTCGTCGGCCTGCCATCGGCGGCGCGCTCTTGATTGAGCGTCGAAAGCCTCTTGCGCAACAGACCTTCGGCACGCAATGCCGCGCGGCACGCTTCGGATTGCTCCTCATCCTTGAAAATCGCAAGCACACCGTCGCCGATGAGCTTCAACACGTCGCCACCTGCCTCATGGATCGCGGAAATCACCACTTCGCTATATGCGTTGAGCAGCGGCAGAATTTCTTCCGGCGGCGCGCTATCCGATATCTTGGTGTAATTCAGAAGATCCGAAAACCAGAGTGCCGCCGAAATTCGCTCGGACTTGCCGCGCGTGATCTTGCCCTCCAGCACCTGCTTCGCTGCATCCTCGCCTAGATAGACCTCGGCGATCGTGCGCGCGATGCGGCCGAGCGCGATGCACTTGATTGCCAGCGCCAGGACCGGCACCAGCTTGCGCAGGATGGCAAGGTCGTGGTCGCAAAAGCCTTGCGGATGCCGGGTCGTAAAATGCGAGAAAAAGCAATCCATCTCGCCGATCGTACCAGCTTTGGCGAAGCGATGTACCATGGCGACGAAATCGGTGTGGCCCGCTTCGGCCATCTCGTCGAGCATGACGAAATCCGTCGGGTCGCCGAAGCCGATGCGGCGGCGCACCTCGCTCTCTTTGCCGGACCAGAGATAGTAGAAGGCCGAACGTTGCCAGTTATCCCGCGCACTGCCTTCGCCGGTCGGACCGTATTCGAATTCGGTCTCTATATCCTCCTGGCTGTCCCACCGGAAGGCACGACCCTCATGCACCGGGTGCAGTGTATCCATAAGCGCCATGCCGCGATCGAGCGGCAGGCCGAATTCGCGGCAGGAAATGCAAAAGCCGGTCAGCAGCTCGACTTCGGAGGCACCCTTCAGTCCCTGTTCCGTCAGCCATGCGGCCACCGTTCCGACGTCGCTATATTCCATGTCGCCGATCCTCACTGTTGAAACCTGTACCCCGATTTCGCCGGCAAGGGAAAGACAAACTCAGCCGGGTACGGGCATATTGTAAGGTGTTACGATTTCGACGGTCGATAGCGAAGGCGCCGCGGGATGGCCCGAAAGCTGGCGGCCGATGATGGCCCGGAAGGCAGAGCGGGCGTCCATGCGCAAGTCGTGATGCAGCACGAAGCCGATCTTATGCGCAGCAAGCAGAGCCCGGTTATCGGCATCGAGATCATGAGCGACGAAGATCAGGATCCGCCGCTGCATCGCCTCGAAGGCCGCCAGAACCGCCTTGTTACCGCCGCCGATCGAATAGACGGCATTGATCGCCGGATCGTCTGCGATGGCGCGTGCCGTCTGCGTACCGGTCGCCGCATCGGTTCCGTGTCCCTCGCTGATTTCTGTAATGCCGATCTGCGGATAGCGGTCCCGGATGAGGCGGCGAAAGCCGATTTCCCGCTCTTCTTCGCCACGAAAGCGGCCGCTCGACAACGTCACCAGCACCTGGCCGGGGGCGCCGGAAAAGCGCTCGCCAATCAGATAGGCAGCCGTCTCTCCCGCTGCCCGGTTGTCCGCGCCCGCGTAAGCGGCGCGCAGCGAATTCGGCAGGTCCGTCACCAATGTGACAACGGGAATGCCCGCTTCGTCCGCGCGCGCTACGGCCGCGACGATCTCGGGGACATCGGGCGCCTTCAGCACGATCCCATGCGTTCCGCGAAGCCGAATGCGGTCGAGAAGCAGGACCAGCTCGGCTGGCTTCATCACCTCGGCAAAATGGAAGCGGCAGCGGAAAACCGTCGGCAGGAATGTCGCAACCTCGGCCTCGAACGCCGCCCGCACGGCAGTGCTGAAACGGTCCGGCGTCTCCATGACGATATCGATCGCGAACTTTCGTCCCGCGGTCTCCGCGCCGGTCTGCTGCTTCTCGAGTTCAACGATGGCAGCCCTGACACGCATCTCGGTCTGGCGCCGTACGCCGCCTCGTCCATTCAAGACGCGATCGACGGTTGCGGTGCTCAACCCCGCTTGAAAGGCAATATCCTTGACGAGGAATATATGCGCCATGCCCATACTGATGGTTTTTTGATGGATTTCTGATCTATAACACGCTCATCCTCGGCGTATAGTGCCATCATCAGAGATGGAGGAGGAGCCGCCTGATGAAAACCGATAACCCACAGAAACTCCGTGCCGATCGCGTCTGGCTGACCGAGGATGCCTGCGATCTCGGCGATTTTCGTGCACTCGCCGAGAAGACCACGTTGCTCGCCGACTATCCGACGGCCGACAGGATCGACAAGAACGTGCTGATCTACGAGAGCCGCAAGGTTACCGCCGCGATCGCCGATCCGCATGGCCGCCGCGCCGTTCTCGCCGAGATATGCGAAGCTTTCGGCGAAGGTCCGGGCGTGGTCGTCTTCAAGCACGCCTATGAGGACACGAGCGTTATTGATCGGGCCAGCAGGATCTTCGATGACCTTATCGAGGGGCAGCATCGCACCTCGACCGGCGGCGGCGACCATTTCGCCAAGCCCGGCGCCAATGACCGCATCTGGAATTCGCTGGAAAAGCATTGCCTCGCTGATCCGGCAAATTTCGCTAAATATTACGGCAATGCCATTGTCGCTATCGCCAGCGAAGCCTGGCTCGGACCGTGCTACCAGATGACGGCCCAGGTCAACCGCGTAAACCCGGGCGGTGCAGCGCAATCCGCCCACCGCGACTATCACCTCGGCTTCCAGGCTTCGAAAGTAATCGAGCAGTTCCCGGCGCATGTGCACCGGCTTTCTCCAGTGCTGACGTTGCAGGGCGCGGTCGCGCATTGCGACATGCCGCTCGAAAGCGGGCCGACGCTCTTCCTGCCACACAGCCAGACCTATGTACCCGGCTACCTCGCGTTGAAACGGCAGGAGTTCAAGGACTATTTCGAGGAAAACCACGTCCAGCTGCCGCTCGAAAAGGGCGATGTGGTCTTCTTCAATCCCGCCCTTTTCCATGCCGCCGGCACCAACCGCTCGGCAAATATCAGGCGTGTCGCCAATCTTCTGCAGGTGTCGTCCGCCTTCGGCCGCGCGATGGAAACGGTAAACCGTGAACGGATGAGCGCGAAGTTGTTCCCGGCTCTAAAGGCGCTGAAGGGCAGGCTCTCCGACGCAGAAATCGCGAATGCCGTCGCCGCTTGCGCCGAGGGATACTCCTTCCCCACCAATCTTGACCGCGACCCGCCCCTCGGCGGCCTTGCCCCGAAGACGCAATCGCAGCTTATGCATGAGGCGTTGAGGCAAGGCTGGAGCGACGAGGCATTGGTGACAGCGCTGGCCGAACAGGCGGAGAGGAAGTTGAGCTAGGGAGGTTAGGCTGGAGCAAGCCGACCCTTCATCCGATCCTCCGGGCAAACCATCGCCGCCACACGTTTCTTCTGCCCACCGAGGAGAAGGTGCCGGCAGGCGGATGAGGGGCGAGCGTCCGCACTGACAGCAAACGAGCCCTCGCCCAACGGGGGGCCATTCGCATATCATCGCCACACATCAAGGGAGGAACCATATGACCACAGACCATGGCCGTCTCGACGGCAAGATCGCGATCGTCACCGGCGGCACGCAGGGGCTCGGCGCGACGATCGCCCGGCTCTTTGCGGAACGCGGCGCAAAAGGCATCGTTATCTGCGGCCGTAATGAACAGAAGGGCAAGGCGAAAGCGGAGGAGATCTCGTCGAGAACCGGCTCCAAGGTCGTCTATGTCAAAGCCAATCTCGGCAAGGTCGAGGACGCGCGCAATGTCGTCCATGTCTGCGACCAGACCTTCGGCCGCGTCGATGCGCTGGTGAACGCAGCGGCGATTACCGATCGCGGAACGATCCTCGATACAAGCCCGGAACTCTTCGACGCCATGTTCGCCGTCAATGTCCGCGCGCCATTCTTTCTGATGCAGGAAACCGTCAAGGTCATGCGTCGCGAGAAAATCGAGGGCACGATCGTCAATATTGGCTCGATGTCTGCCAAGGCCGGCCAGCCCTTTATCGCCGCCTATTGCGCATCGAAGGGTGCGCTGGAAACATTGACGAAGAACACGGCCTATGCGCTGCTTCGAAACCGTATCCGCGTCAACGGTCTCAATATCGGCTGGATGGCGTCTGAGGGCGAGGACCGCATCCAGAGAGAATATCACGACGCGTCCGACGACTGGCTGGCGAAGGCCGCGGCAAGCCAGCCCTTCGGCCGCCTCGTCGATCCGGAAGAAGTTGCCCGCGCCTGCGCCTATCTCTCGTCTGCCGAATCCGGCCTGATGACTGGCTCGGTCATCTGCTTCGACCAGTCGATATGGGGCGCATATGACGGATCACCGCATCCGGCGGCAGCCCTTTGAAAAATCGCCAGAGCCCGGCGCATTTGCCGCACCGGGCTCTGGCACGCATCGCCGTTTATGTTTACGAAGAACGCATATCGCTTTGGGGAGGAGCCAATCAGTGTCGGAAGATATCCTCTATGAGATTCGCGACGACCGCTTCCGCAGCCTGATTGCAGGAAGCGCCAGGCTGGAGGAACTTTATACCGGCTGCCGCTGGGCGGAAGGCCCTGTCTGGTTCTCTGATCTCAATTGCCTGATCTGGAGCGATATCCCGAACGAGCGCATGCTGCGCTGGGTGCCGGATGGCGGCGTCTCGGTCTTCCGTTCGCCATCGAATTACGTCAACGGCAACACCCGTGATCGTCAGGGGCGCCTGATCTCCTGCGAACACGGCGGCCGTCGCGTCACGCGTACGGAGCCCGACGGCAAGATCACGGTGCTGGCCGACAGCTATCAGGGCAAGCGTCTCAACTCGCCAAACGACGTCGTCGTCGCGTCCGACGGCTCGATCTGGTTCACGGACCCGAGCTACGGCATCAAATCGGACTACGAGGGCCACAAGTCGGAGCCGGAACAGGAGACGCGCAACGTCTACCGCATCGACGCGCAGAGCGGCGTCGTCGAAGCGGTGGTTACCGACTTCATCCAGCCGAACGGCCTTGCTTTCACTTCCGACGAAAAGCAGCTCTACATTGCCGATTCGGGCTCTGCCGATCATGACGTGCCGCGCCATATCCGCGCCTTCGACGTCATCGACGGCAAGAAGCTCGCCAATAGCCGTTATTTCTGCTCAATCGACAACGGCATACCGGATGGCTTCCGCTTCGACATCAGCGGAAATCTTTGGAGCAGCGCCGCCGATGGCGTGCATTGCTTCGCCCCGGACGGTACCTTGCTCGGCAAGATCAAGGTGCCGCAGACCGTCTCCAACGTCACCTTCGGCGGCCAGAAGAAAAACCGCCTGTTTATCACCGCAACACAGTCGCTCTATTCAATCTACACGACGACGAATGGCGCACAATATCCATAAGCGGCTTTGCCGGCCGCGCCAATCAGACATGCTTTAAAGAGGAGTCCGGGATGCGGTCCGTCGTCTCGTTCAATGAATCCTGGAGTTTCCACGAAGGCTTCGGCCAGCAGCTTCTCGACGCTTTCGACGGCACGACGAGCGTCAGCCTGCCGCACACCGCCGTCGAGCTGCCCTTCAACTATTTCGACGAGAAGATCTATCAGCGCGCGTTTACTTATCAGAAAGTCTTGCGCTGGCTGCCCGAATTCGAAGGCCGCGAAGTATCGATCGTCTTCGATGGCGCCATGGCCGATAGCGTCGTCTATCTGAACGGCGAAGAGATCATCGCTCATAAGGACGGCTACACGCCCTTCGAGGCCCGCCTCACCGGCAAGCTTGTTAAGGGCGACAACCTGATCACCGTGAAGGTTGACGGCAGCGAGAACCCCGCAATTCCGCCCTTCGGGGGCCGTATCGATTACCTCACTTATGCCGGCATCTATCGCGATGCCTGGCTTAAAGTCACCGGCGCGGTTTCGATCCGCAACCTCAAGATCGAAACCGCAAATGTACTCTCCGACGTCAAATCCGTTCGCGTCCGCTGCGATCTCGCCAACCCGCAAAATGCCGCCTTTCTTGGCACCGTTACGGCTTCGCTGAAGGACGCATCCGGCACCGTCATCGCGACCGCGAGCGGCGATACGACGGGCGAAGACGTGACGCTTTCCTTCGAAAGCCTTAGGGACATTTCGCTTTGGGACATTTCCAGCCCCGCGCGCTATGAAATCACCGTCGACCTGAAAACCAGCCACGGCTCGGATCGGCTGTCGTCGCATTTCGGCTTCCGCACCGCCGAGTTCACGCCGGATGGTTTTCTGCTCAACGGCAAGCCGCTGAAACTGCGCGGCCTGAACCGCCACCAGGCATTTCCTTATGTCGGCTACGCGGCCGGGCGCTCGGCGCAGGAGCGTGATGCCGATATCATGAAATCGGTGCTGAAGTGCAATATCGTCCGCACCTCGCACTATCCGCAGTCGAAATGGTTCTTGGACCAGTGCGACCGCATCGGTCTGCTGGTTTTCGAGGAGATCCCCGGCTGGCAGCATATCGGCGACGTGGAATGGCAGCAGGAGTCGATCCGCAACGTCCGCCGCATGATCGAACGCGACTGGAACCACCCGTCGATCGTCATATGGGGCGTGCGCATCAACGAATCGCAGGATAGCCACGACTTCTACGCCGAAACCAACCGGCTCGCTCGCGAGCTCGACCCGACCCGCAAGACCGGCGGCGTGCGCTACATCACGGAAAGCGAGTTGCTCGAAGACGTCTACACGATGAACGATTTCATCCTCGGCAACGAGGAACTGCCCGGCGCCAATCGCCCACGCACGGCGCTTCGCAGCCAGCAGGAAAACACCGGTCTTGATCGAAAGGTGCCGTACCTCATCACCGAGTTCAATGGACACATGCATCCGACCAAGATCTACGATCAGGAAGCGCGCCAGGCAGAGCATGTGCGTCGTCACCTTGAGGTGCTGAACGCCGCCTACGGCGATCCGGAAATCGCCGGCGCGATCGGCTGGTGCATGTTCGACTACAACACCCATAAGGATTTCGGCTCCGGGGACCGCATCTGCTATCACGGTGTGCTCGACATGTTCCGCGAGCCGAAATTCGCCGCCTATGCCTATTCCAGCCAGTGCGATCCGTCTGACGAGATCGTCATGAAGCCGGTGACCTTCTGGGCGCGCGGGGAGCGCAACATCGGCGGCGTTCTGCCTCTGATCATTCTTACGAACTGCGATGAGGTCGAGCTGAAATACGGCTCGATCACCAAGCGCATCGGTCCGGATCGTGAAAATTTCCCGCACCTACCCCACCCGCCCGTCGTGCTGGACCATCGGCATTTCACGGCCGATGAGCTTGGCACGTGGGGTTTTGAGTGGCTCGACGGCGAGTTTACGGGTTATATCGACAGCCAGCCCGTAGCCAGATTGCGGCTTGCTGCCGATCCGCTGCCGACGACGCTCGACGTGGTGGCCGACAGCGGATCGCTGAAAGCCCGCGAGCGCGACACGACGCGCGTCATCATTCGCGCGCTGGACCAATATGGCCAGCGACTTGCCTTTCTGCATGATAGCGTGACACTGCGCGTCGATGGTCCGGCCAAGATCGTCGGCCCCTCCACTATTCCGCTGCAGGGCGGCACAGCTGGTTTCTGGCTGGAAGCAAACGGACTCACCGGCAACATTATGGTCGAGGCAGTCTCGTCCCGCTTTGCACCTGTCACCCTGCATGTAACGGCCGTCTGACGGACGCTATGCGATCCGGAGCTGGCTCTCCGGATCGAAGAACACCGCCTTGTCGAGATTGAAGGCAAGGCGCGTGCTCTGACCAGGCTGAATACCGGCATCGGCGCGCAGCCGCGCAATGACCGACTTGCCGCCGAGCTTCGTCACGGCGAAAGTGTCCGAGCCTGCGGGCTCGACCACCTCGATCGCACAGTCGCCTTCCGCCAGCGACTTTGCCTTGCGGTCGGCGCCGTCCGGATCGGTCAGCGCTTCCGGGCGAATGCCGAAGATCACCTTCTTGCCGGCATAGGAGGCGAGGCTCTTGCTTGCGGCCGGAACCGGCAGCTTTAAGGCTTCGGCGTTCGGCCGGTCGAGTGAAACCTGCAGGCCGCCGGCGCTGTTTTCCAGCGTCGCGTTGAGGAGATTCATCGCCGGCGATCCCATGAAGTCGGCAACGAAGATATTGGACGGGCTGTTGTAGATTTCGGCGGGTGTGCCGAACTGCTGCAGCACGCCATCCTTCAGTACGGCGATCTTGGTTGCCAGCGTCATCGCCTCGATCTGGTCGTGCGTGACATAGACGATCGTCGTTTTCATACGCTGATGCAGGCGCTTGATCTCGGTGCGCATATCGACGCGCAGCTTGGCATCCAGGTTCGACAGCGGCTCGTCGAAGAGGAAGACCTGCGGATTGCGCACGAGCGCGCGGCCCATCGCAACGCGCTGGCGCTGACCGCCCGAAAGCTGGCTTGGCTTGCGGTCGAGCAGATGGCCGATCTGCAGCATGTCGGCCACTTCCTTGATCGCCTTTGCACGCGCGTCCTTCGGCACGCCGCGAATCTCCATGCCGAAGGAAATGTTTCCCGCCACCGTCATGTTCGGATAGAGCGCGTAGGACTGGAACACCATGGCAATGTCGCGCTTGGAGGGATGAAGACCGTTAATGGTTCGGCCATCGATGCGGATATCGCCCGAGGTAATCGACTCAAGGCCGGCAATGGTGTTGAGCAAAGTGGACTTGCCGCAGCCGGATGGACCGACCAGCACGAGGAAGCCGCCTTTTTCAAGCTCCAGATCGATCCCCTTGAGGATGTCGACGGCGCCGAAGCGCTTTTTAAGACCGGATATTTCAAGGAAAGCCATGGATTACCCTTTGACGGCGCCCGCCATCAGACCGCGGACGAAGTAGCGGCCGGCGAGGACATAGACGATGAGCGTGGGCACGGCGGCGATCATCGCAGCGGCCATGTTGACATTATATTCGACCACACCGGTCGAGGTATTCACGACATTGTTTAGCGCCACCGTCATCGGCATGGATTCACCGGTGCCGGCATAGGCGGAAGCGAACAGGAAGTCGTTCCAGATATTGGTGAATTGGTAGATCACCGTGACGACGATGATCGGCAATGAATTTGGCAGCATGATGCGACGGAAAATCTGGAAGAAGCTGGCGCCGTCAACCTGTGCGGCCCTGACCAGTTCAGTCGGAAAGGCCTCGTAGAAATTGCGGAAGAACAGCGTCGTGAAGCCCAAGCCGTAAACGACATGCACGAAGACCAGATTGACGGTCGGATTGCCGAAGCCGAAGCTCATGCCCGTGGCGTTCTGGAGCGTGGCACCGAAGCGGCCGAGTGCACCGAGGATCGTCGCCATCGGCAGCAGCACCGACTGGAACGGAATAAAGCAGGCAAACAGCATCAGCCCGAACACAAGCTTATCGCCGGGAAAGCGCCATTTGGTAAGCACATAGCCGTTGAGCGCGCCCATGATGGTGGAGATTGCAACGGCAGGAACGACCATCTTGATCGAGTTCCAGAAATAGCCCTTGATGCCGGCGCAGGTCAGGCCGACGCAGGTCTCGCCCCAGGCCCGCAACCAAGGCTCGAAGGTCGGCGACTGAGGCAACGCCAGCATGTTGCCGTTCTGGATCTCGTCCATGGTCTTGAACGAGGTGACCAGCATCACGAAGAGGGGCATCAGATAAAGGATCGCGAAGATCACCAGCAGGCTGTAGATGACGGTGCGAGTGATCCACCGGCGTCCATTTCCGCCTTGCGAAATGGCAGTTGCTGAAGAGGCAACGGTACTCATCGCGCCTTCTCCCTCAGTTCGGAGTAGAGATAGGGCACGATGATCGCCGAGATCGTCATCAGCATGATGATCGCGCTCGCAGAACCGACGGCCATTTCGTTTCGCTTGAAGGTGTATTCATACATGAAATTGGAAGGCAGCCAGGCCGAGCCACCGGGACCGCCGCTCGTCAGCGCGACGACTAGGTCATAGGACTTGATCGCCATATGGGCGAGTACGATGAAGGCCGACAGGAAGACCGGTCGCAGCATCGGGATGACGATGCGCCTGTAGAGCTGAAAGGTCGTTGCCCCGTCGATCTGGGCGGCTTTCATGATCTCGCCGTCGATGCCACGCAGACCCGCGAGAAACATCGCCATGACGAAACCGGAAGCCTGCCAGACGCCGGCGATCACCACGGTGTAGATGACGAAGTCCTTGTTCTTGATCCAATCGAAATGGAAGCTCGTCCATCCCCATTGATGCAGTGTCTGCTCAAGTCCGAGGCCCGGATCAAGAAACCACTTCCAGGCAACGCCCGTGACAATGAAGGAAAGCGCCATCGGATAGAGGTAGATCGGTCGCAGCAAGCCCTCGCCGCGGATCTTCTGGTCAAGCAGAATTGCCAGGAACAGGCCGAGCGCCAGAGAGATTCCGACATAGAGAAAGCCGAAAATTCCCATGTTGGTAATCGAGGTGTACCAGCTCGACGGCGGATCGGTCTCAAACGTCCAGCGCCATAGCCTTTGATAGGCGCGCGGTCCTGTCAGCACATAGGATGGGAATGTCTTGGAATTGGTGAAGGACAGATAGGCGGTCCAGACGATGAAACCATAAACAAAGATCACAGTGACGGCGAAACTCGGCGCCAGCACGATCTTGGGCAGGACATCCTGCAGGCGGGAGCGGATGGAATTGCCTATTTTGCGTTCCGTCGTCAGGTTGATCTCGGGGGTCGCGACAGTGTTCATAAAATCGTCCCCTCCCAGGGCCGTATCTGTGGCAAAACGCCTCCCCCGCCGGCGCGGGGAAGGATCCTATTTGATCGATGGCAAGTTACTTGGCGTCGTCGATTGCCTTGACGAGCTCTTCCACGGCCTGATCAGAGGTCTTGATCTGTCCATGAACGAACTTGGACACGACGTCCTTGTAAGCATTGGCAACCGCTGGAGGAGCGCCATAGCCCTGGGCCAGCGAGCCGAACAGCGTGCCGCCTTCATTGGCGGCCTTGAGGTCGGCAATACCCTTCTTGCCGCAAGCATCGAAGTCGGTATCGGGAACGTCGGTGCGCGCAGGCACCGAGCCCTTGACGACGTTGAAGGCCGACTGGAAGCTCTTGGAGAGCGTGGCTGTGGCAAGCGCGACCTGCGCGGCCTTGCGGTCATCCGGCACATTGAACATGCCGAACATGTCGGAGTTGTAAATCACGCTGCCGTCCGTGCCCGGGAAGCGGTAGCAAAGGAAATCGGTATCCGGCGTCTTCTTCGCCGCCACGAATTCGCCCTTGGCCCAATCGCCCATGACCTGAACAAGTGCATCGCCTTTGATTACCATGGCGGTCGCCAGGTTCCAGTCACGGCCGGAGAAGTTCGGGTCGACATATTCCTTGATCTTGGCAAGGTTGTCGAAGGACTTCTTCATCGTGTCTGATTTCAACGACTCTTCGTCGAGGTCGTTGAAGGCCTTCTTGTAGAATTCCGGCCCGCCAGTGGAGAGCACGATCGAATCGAACATCGTCGCTTCCTGCCAGTTCTGACCACCAAGCGCCAGCGGAATGACGCCTGCAGCCTTGGCCTTTTCAAGCAGTGCGATCAGGTCGTCGAAAGTCTTCGGCTCCGTGCCGCCGATCTTTTCCATGACGGCCTTGTTGATCCAAAGCCAGTTGACCGAGTGCACGTTGACCGGAGCAGCAACCCATTTGCCGTCATAGACGGAGAACTTCTGAAGAGCCGCGGGAACAGACTTGTCCCATCCTTCCTTCGTAGCGGTCTCGGTGAGATCGCCCATGACACCTGCCTGCGCGTAGTCAAGCACCGTATAGCCGAGCATCTGCGAGGCGGTCGGATAGGTACCCGCCGCAACCATCGCCTTGAGCGCGGTCATGGCAGCATCGCCGCCACCGCCGGCCACCGGCACGTCCTTCCAAGCAAAGCCTTCCTTGGAGAGGTCCTCCTTCAGCACGTTGAGCGCCGCAGCTTCACCGCCGGACGTCCACCAGTGCAGCATCTGGACTTCCTTCACGTCGGCCGCGTAGGCCGCAGTACCTGCCATCATCACGGCAGCAACGGCTGCCGAGCCCAAAAACTTGCGCATGATATTCCTCCCGTTCGCAAGTAAAGCGGCGAGACCCTCCTCGTCCGCCGATGTCTCCCGCAGTCGAAGCGGCAAACATGCCCCGCAACTCTCCCAGTCACGGTTGATAATTTAAAGCGTTATAAAACGAGCGGCGTCAAGTCTTTCTCGACTCGTGAGAAAAATCGGCCTTTATTGTATAAATTATTGAAAATATTTAACTTCGGCAGGCGCTTCCAGTGACCGCTTAGAACGAGATTTCCCTTCGCGTGATTGCCGCACCCGGCAATATGGTAGCCAGCAGCGGCAGGTGATCCGAGGCCCGGCGCACGAGTGGTGTCGCGGTGACCGTCGCAGATGTCACGCCAATCCCATCCGATACGAAAATATGGTCGATCCGCAGGATCGGCAGCCGGGAGGGATAGGTCGGGCGGGGGCGCCGCGCGGCGAGCAGCTGCGTATCGCGGAAATGCCGCGCCAGCATTTTGTAAGCCGGCGATGACGGGACAGCATTGAGATCGCCGCAGATGATCGCGGGAGCCGCCTGGAATTTCTGGCTTCCAATCCATTCCCTGCCGAGCAGCGTCGTCACCTGCCGCATCCGATCGATGCCGCGCAGGCCAAGATGCGTATTCAGCAAGTTCAGATGAATTCCAGCCATTTCGATCTGCACCCATATCGCCCCCCGCATCTCGCCTACGGAGGGTAACGGCCCGGCTTTCATCAACCGGGTCGGCATGGCTGTCAGGATGGCATCGCCGTACTGCTCCTCCTCGACATGCAGCGCCGGATGAAAGTGGGCCTGCATCTTCAAGAGCGAAGCGATCGCATGTGCCTGGTCGATACCGCCCGTGCGCTTGCGGCCGACATCCAGTTCCTGCAGCGCAATGATGTCCGCGCCGGTTTGCGCGATCACATCGGCGATGCGCGCTGGTTCGATCCGCCGGTCGGTGCCGATGCAGCTATGCACATTGTAGGTCAGGATTTTCAGCTCGCTGCCGGTCGATTCCGGCAGAACGGAGGAGAATGTGCTCATCCCGGGGGAACTTGCTTTCAGCCTGTTTCGTTCCATCTCCGGAACTCCAACGAAACGGGGCATTGATGTCCATCAAGCGCGTGCTTATCAATGTAGCTCTGGTTCTCTGCCTGATGCTTGCGGCCTATCTTCTCTACAGGGTCTTCAGCCGTTACACCTTGAGCGACGTCTTGGAATCGATCCGCACGATACCGGGAGCCCGCATTCTCGGGGGCCTCGGCTTTGCGGCCGCCTCCTACCTCTGCCTGACCGGCTTCGACTGGCTGGCGCTGCGCTACGCCGGCAGGCCGCTGAGCTATCCGAGGGCCGCCATTGCCTCGTTCACCAGCCTCTCGATCGGCCATAATCTTGGCTTTGCAGCGCTGAGCAGCGGCGCTGTGCGCTACCGCTTCTATTCTCGCTGGGGCTTGAATGCCGAAGAAGTTGCAAAGGTCATCCTGTTTTGCGGCGTGACCGTAGGCATCGGCCTTTCGGCCCTTGCGGGCATCGCCCTCATCATCAATCCGCAGGATGCCGCAAATCTCCTGAAACTCGGCCCGGCCAGTCTGTTCGCGCTTGGCTGCGCCTGTCTTAGTCTGCCCGTAGTCTATGTCATTCTGTCCGCCATCGTCCGCATGCCGCTGCATCTTTGGAAATGGTCGTTCGAAATGCCCCGCCTGAAGCTCGCATTGGGCCAGGTCGTCATCGGCACGGTGAATTTCATCTTCGTCGCAGCCTGCCTGCATCAGATGCTCGCCGTACAAGGCCAGGCGAGCTACGTGCAGACGGCGACGGCATACGTGCTCGCCAATATCGCTGTCCTCGTTACCCACGTGCCTGGCGGTCTAGGCGTCATCGAGGCCACGGTCAGCTATGTCCTGCCCGGCGCCGCCTCGATAGGGGCACTGGTGGCCTTCAGGGTGATTTATTTTCTGATTCCGCTGCTGATCGGCCTGCCGGTCTTCGCGATCAGCGAAGTCGTCATTCCGAAACCAAAGCAGATACCGTCAAAAGATCGCTCTCAACAGTCGGCTCATGCGCAGACGCAGCTTCTGTAGCGGCCGGTAAGGTCGCCGGGGGTCCACGAAAGCAGTTCCGATCATCGGCGATGTCTCGCCTTTCGCGATATCGATCGCAAAGTGGCGAAGGCCGCGCTTGCGGATGTTCAGCGCCTCTATGGCATTGAGCAAGGACCGCTTCGCCGTCTCCATTTCTTTGACAGCTTCGCTCGTCGCATCGAGATGCTCGGCAATCAGCCGGTGGCGAAACGACGTTATCGCCCGCCGGTGAGCAGCACTTTCCGCCTCGATCGCCAGGTCGCATTCCGTATCGAGTCCCTCCGAACGATTGTTGAGATTCGAAGAGCCGATGCGAATGAAACGGTCGTCGACGATGATAAGCTTCGAATGGATGACAACCTCCTGCTCGCCCCCCTTTCCGTCCGGGACCACCGAGTACATCACGCGCAGCCGGTCATGGCGATCGATGCGCTTCAGCCTGCGGATCAGCCGGTCCCGGTTGTGGCCCATTGCCAGCTTTTCGATCAGTCCGTGTGAACTCTTCGTAACCAGAACAGCAATCTCCGGGCCATCTGCCTCCTTGAGGCGTTTCGCGATGACTCGCGCCACGCCGAAGGAGGCAAGATATTGGGTCTCGATATAGATGTATTTCCTTGCCGCATTAATGGCATCGCGCGTCAGCCGAAAGGCTTCAAACCGCCCGCGTTTGCCGATCCATCCTGGCTCGGTGAGTGCAATCGCCGCCGTCACATTCTCCATTTCCGGCGGGAGCGTATGCGGCCATGACACGCCGCCCTGCGGAGTTACTTCGACCAGCTTGCCGGTCGCCTGCTTCCACCGCCGGCGGCACACGTCGCCGATCAGCCGCGCAGCGCTGCCTGAGACCATCGACTGCATATCATGCACAGGATCGTATGGCACACCGTCCGGAGCCTTTCGAAGCGGATTGTCGGCCCGATGATCAGGCTCATCCCAGCGCCGGGCGGTCAAATCTACACCGCCGAGGAAACCGATGCTGTCATCGATGGAAACCAGTTTCTGATGGTGGCAGCCACGCAGAGGATGGCGCAGATCGAAACGCAGGCTGATCTGCGGATGTGTGGAGAAGCCGTTTTCCTTGAAAAGCTTCAAGGATTTGCCGGAATAGACCGGTCCCATGCCCCAGATCAATATCCGGATCTGCAGCCATGGATTTTCATCGGCAAGCGCCAGCAGAAGTTCGCCGAGCGTTTCCGAGCTTTGATGTGGCCTCAGCCGGATATCGGGATTGAAATCCCAGCCGATGATCCAGATCGAATGTCTTGCCTGTCGCAGAACCTCATCAAGCGCCGCGAAATAGGCAGCGCCGTCAACCAGAAAAGCCGCCTTGTCCGCTTTGCCAGTTCGCCAGACGTTTCGTCCGTTGCGGATAATGCCGCCCGGAATGACCGGAAGAGCGGTGCGGCGGCGCGCGACCGTCGTGATATAATCAATTGCTTTGGCTGTCTTACGTTTATCGGATACGGCTCGCAAATCGGTCATTCGCTATCCAGCGCCCTTGAATTTTATGCGCTGGAAACGCCCGAAATACGCGGCTTGTTCCCGGATGGAGCAAAAGCACCGGTTGTTTATCGTGATGCCGCCGCAATCTGCTCGACCGATGGAAGCCGTTAAATCCGCATTGCCGCCTGCAGGCATTTGACGCGTTACTAAGGCACCAGGGAGGGACCATCATGCGCCAATACTCAGCCTGCATCGAATGGCTGTTCGCCGAACCCGGTGACCGTTTCGAAGACCGCATCTACCGCGCCAGGAAGGCCGGTTTGCCGGCAATCGAGTTCTGGCGTTGGACGGACAAGGATCTCGGCGCGATTTGCGCTGCCCTCAAGCAGACCGGCCTCGCCGTATCCAGCATCGTGACAGAGCCGATGATTCCGTTGACAGATGCCACCAACAAGCAAACGTGGCTGGAAGGACTGGCCGCGTCGGTAAAGGTCGCCCAGAGGCTCGCCGCTCCTATCCTCATTGCACAGGCAGGTGACGATCTCCCCGGCCGCTCGCGCCAGGAGCAGCGCCTTGCGCTGACGGCTGCGCTGCGCGCCGGCGCCGATGTCCTGAGGGGCACGGGTGTGCGCCTCGGCGTCGAGCCACTGAACACCCGCATCGACCATATCGGTTATTTTCTGGAATCCACCCGCGAAGGCCTCGACATCGCTGACGAGATCGATCGCCCCGAAATCGGGATCGTCTACGATATCTACCATTCGGCGGTGATGGATGAGCGAACCGAGGATGTGGTCGGCGACCGGATTTCGCGCGTGTTTCATGTACACGTCGCAGACCACCCGGGTCGCAACGAACCCGGCTCCGGCAGCATCGATCTGGCGCACCGCCTCAACTGGCTGTTTGAGAGAGGATACGCAGGACGCGTGGGACTGGAGTATCGGCGCTTACGCAAGGCGTTATGGCGGCCAGAAATGCGATTGGCGTGCTTTGGTAGAGATCCGCTGGCAAGCTGCGATGACGCAGCGCATATCGTAAGCATACGGGTCGCGGCGGCCATTGCAGGGCGGGCCGGAAGCCTCGTTTCTTCCGACCCGCCCCGATGACGATCAGTTCGACTGCCAGCTCTTGACCAGTTCGTCGTAATTGACCGTTACCGGCTTCTCTTTCTCGTTCTCGACCTTCAATTGCGGAGCGAGGTTGCCCTTTGCGACGGCATCCTTGTTCCAGTATTCGAGATCCTGCTCTTCGGCGAGCTTCGGGCCGACATCGCCCTGGACGCCGGCGCGTTCAAGGCGCTGCAGTACCTTTTCCTGCTCGGCGCAAAGCGAATCCATGGCTTCCTGGGGGGTCTTCGCGCCCGACGAAGCATCGCCGATCGCCTGCCACCAGAGTTGTGCGAGCTTCGGATAGTCCGGCACGTTGGTGCCCGTCGGCGACCACTGCACGCGGGCGGGCGAGCGATAGAACTCGACCAGACCGCCGAGCTTCGGAGCGCGTTCGGTGAAGCTCTTGTCACGAATGGTGGACTCGCGAATGAACGTCAGCCCGACGTGGCTCTTCTTCACGTCGACCGTCTTCGACGTGACGAACTGAGCATAGAGCCAGGCGGCCTTGGCACGATCGTCCGGGGTCGACTTCATCAGCGTCCAGGAGCCGGCATCCTGGTACCCGAGCTTCATGCCGTCCTTCCAGTAGACGCCGTGCGGCGACGGGGCGAAGCGCCACTTCGGCGTGCCGTCCTCGTTCACGACCGGCAGGCCCTGCTTCACGAAGTCCGCGGTGAAGGCCGTGTACGTAAACATCTGCTGGGCGATCTCACCCTGCGACGGAACCGGGCCAGATTCGGAGAAGGTCATGCCCTGGGCTGCCGCCGGAGCGTAGGCCTTCATCCAATCCAGATACTTCTGGATCGAATAGACGGCTGCAGGACCGTTGGTGTCGCCGCCGCGTGCGACGCAAGAGCCGACTGGACGCGAGTTCTCGTCTACCTTGATGCCCCATTCGTCAACCGGCTTGCCATTCGGAATGCCTTTGTCGCCGTTGCCGGCCATGGAGAGCCAGGCGTCGGTGAAGCGCCAGCCGAGCGACGGATCCTTCTTGCCGTAGTCCATGTGGCCATAGACCTTCTTACCACCGACCTCACGTCCGGTGAAGAATTCAGCGATGTCCTCATAGGCCGACCAGTTGACCGGCACGCCGAGGTCGTAGCCGTACTTCGCCTTGAAGTCTGCCTTGTTCTTCTCGTCGTTGAACCAGTCGTAGCGGAACCAGTAGAGGTTCGCGAACTGCTGGTCGGGCAGCTGATAGAGCTTGCCGTCCGGCGCCGTCGTGAAGGACTTGCCGATGAAGTCGTCGATGTCGAGGTTGGGATTGGTGACGTCCTTCCCCTCGTTCGCCATGAAGTCGGTCAGACTGCGTGCCTGCTGATAGCGCCAGTGCGTACCGATGAGGTCCGAGTCGTTGATGTAGGCGTCGTAGATGTTTTCGCCTGACTGCATCTGCGTCTGCAGTTTTTCAACGACGTCGCCTTCGCCGATCAGATCGTGGGCGATCTTGATGCCGGTGATGGCGGTAAAGGCTGGTGCCAGCACCTTCGATTCATATTCGTGCGTTGTGATCGTTTCGGAGACAACCTTGATGTCCATGCCGGCGAAAGGCTTTGCCGCATCGACGAACCACTGCATTTCCTTTTCCTGGTCCGCACGGGAAATCGTCGAGAGATCGCCGACTTCCTTGTCCAGAAAGGCTTTCGCCTCATCCATGCCGGCATAGGCGGAGCCCGCCATGGCCAGCAAGATGCCTGCTGTTGTCGCTAGTAAATGCCGTCGCATAATATCCTCCCAGGGTTTGCGATTGCAGTCTTCACGTCTCAGGCGGCCAGTCCCCCGGCCATCTGTATTACCCTGCCGTCACACGTAGCGGAACACGCCGATGGCGTAGACTACGGCGAGGGCAAGAGCCCACCACAGGTTGGGCCCGACAAGGCCCAGCCATGCGAGATGAATGAATGCTGCACCGAGCAGCGAAATGAAAAGCCGGTCACCGCGCGTCGTTTCGAAACGCAGCACGCCGACCCGCGGCGAGCCCCCCGGCGCGAAATATTCCCACACGCTCATGCCGATCAGCAGCACGAGGATCGTCAGGAAGAACAGTGCCGTGGGCAGCGTCCACGCCATCCAGGAAAAGTTCATATCAATCTCCCTCAAACGCGTCCAAGAGCAAAGCCCTTGGCGATATAGTTCCTGACGAAATAAATGACGAGCGCGCCCGGCACGATCGTCAGCACGCCGGCAGCAGCCAGCACGCCCCAATCCATGCCGGCCGCCGACACGGTGCGCGTCATGATCGCCGAGATCGGCTTTGCAGCCGTGGTCGTCAGCGTGCGGGCAAGAAGCAGTTCGACCCACGAAAACATGAAGCAGAAGAAGGCTGCGACGCCGATCCCGCTTGCGATCAGCGGCATGAAGATCTTCACGAAGAAGCGCGGGAACGAATAGCCGTCGATATACGCAGTCTCGTCGATTTCCTTCGGCACACCCGACATGAAGCCTTCCAGGATCCACACCGCCAGCGGCACGTTGAAAAGGCAATGCGCCAGAGCAACGGCAACATGCGTGTCGATGAGGCCGAACGCCGAATAGAGCTGGAAGAAAGGAAGCGCGAAGACGGCCGGCGGTGCCATCCTGTTCGTCAGCAGCCAGAAAAACAGGTGTTTGTCGCCGAGAAACCGGTAGCGCGAGAAGGCGTAGGCCGCCGGGAGCGCTGCAAGCACCGAGATCACCGTGTTCATCACGACGTAGATGATGGAATTGATATAGCCATTGTACCAGGAGGGATCGGTGAAGATCACCCTGTAGTTCCTGAGTGTCGGGTTCTGCGGCCAGAGCGAGAAGGCGCCGGTGATCTCGGCATTCTCCTTGAAGCTCATATTGATCAGCCAATAGATCGGCAGCAGCAGAAAGACGATATAGATCGTCGAGACGACCCAGGAGAAGTTGCCGGCGGGTTTGTATTTCATCGTGGTTTCCATGACCCTCTCCTCATGAATTCGCGTCGCTGCTGGTCATGACCGTGTAGAATATCCACGAGAGCAGCAGGATGATCAGGAAGTAGACGATCGACATGGCGGCTGCAGGTCCGAGGTCGAACTGGCCGACCGCCATCTTCACGAGATCGATGGAAAGGAATGTCGTGGAATTGCCCGGTCCGCCGCCGGTGACAACGAAGGGTTCGGTATAGATCATGAAGCTGTCCATGAAGCGCAGGAGGACCGCAATCAGCAGCACGCGCTTCATCTTCGGCAACTGGATATAGCGGAAGACGGACCAGCGCGAAGCGCCGTCTATCTTCGCAGCTTGATAGTACGCCTCCGGGATCGAAACGAGACCGGCATAGCAGAGCAGCACGACAAGGCTCGTCCAATGCCAAACATCCATGATGATGATCGTGATCCACGCATCGATAGGGTCGCGGACATAGTTGTAGTCGAGCCCCATCGCTTCCAGGCTGTGGCCGAGCAAGCCGATATCGACACGGCCGAAGACCTGCCAGATCGTGCCGACCACATTCCACGGGATGAGGAGGGGAAGCGACATCAGCACGAGGCAGACGGGAACGCCAATGCCTTTTTTGGGCATGTTGAGCGCGATGAAGATGCCAAGCGGGATTTCAAGCGCCAGGATGATGAAGGAGAACAGCAGGTTTCGCTGCAGGGCTTCCCAGAAGCGGTCGGAATGCAGGATGTCGTCGAACCAGTCGGTGCCGGCCCAAAAGAACTCGTTGTTGCCGAAGGTGTCCTGAACGGAATAGTTCACGACCGTCATCAGCGGAATGGCCGCCGAAAACGCGACGAGCAGCAATACCGGCAGGACGAGAAACCAGGCCTTGTTGTTCCAGGTCTTTTCCATGATCAGCCCTCCCTGCCGACCCGCCACGAACCGGCGTAGATGCTGATCGCATCCGGATCGAAGCTGACGCGCGCATCCGCTGGAATTTCCACATCTTCCCGCACGACGATGGCGATCGGCTGATCCGCAAACCGCGCGCGAACGATCTTTTGCCTGCCGATATCCTCGACCTTCGAAATCGAGACGGGCATGCCTTCACGGCCGAGGCGGATGAATTCGGGACGGATGCCAAGTTCGATCTTGGCCGCACCATTCGTTTTCGGCGCGTAGCCGAGATTGATCGTCTCACTGCCAATCTTGACGGTATTGCCGGCAACTTCCGCCGGCATGACATTCATCCCCGGCGAGCCAATGAAATAACCCACAAACGTGTGGCTCGGGCGTTCGAATAGTTCCGCCGGCGTGCCGATCTGCACGATTTCTCCCTCATACATGACGACGACCTTCTCGGCGAAGGTCAGCGCCTCCGTCTGGTCGTGGGTTACATAGACCATCGTGAAACCGAACTGCTTGTGCAGCCGCTTCAGCTGCGACCGCAGCACCCATTTCATGTGCGGATCGATAACGGTCAGCGGTTCATCGAAGAGAATGGCGTTGACGTCGTTTCGCACCAGACCGCGGCCAAGCGAAATTTTCTGTTTCTGATCGGCCGTAAGCCGTTGCGCCTTGCGCTTGGCCCAGTCCGCAAGATCGATCATCTCGAGAATTTCGCGAACGCGCCGATCGACGTCGACCTCCGAAACACCCCGGTTGCGAAGCGGAAAAGCGAGATTGTCGTAGACCGTCATCGTGTCGTAGATAACGGGGAACTGGAAAACCTGCGCGATGTTGCGGGCTTGCGTCGATAGCATCGTTACGTCCTGGCCGCCGAACAGGATGCGCCCGTGCGAAGGCTGCAGCAGACCGGAGATGATGTTGAGAAGCGTTGTCTTTCCGCATCCTGACGGACCAAGAAGCGCATATGCGCCGCCGTCGGTCCACTCATGATCGACTTCCTTCAGGGCATAGTCCTTGTCCGTCTGCGGATTGGGTCCGTAGGCGTGGCGGATATGGTCGAGCGTGATCCGTGCCATTCTGTCCCCCTATGCCGCTAGCCGCGTGGCGGCGATGGCGCGGCCGTTCTCGCCGAACGCCATCAGATGACGCGTGTCCAGGAACACGTCGACATCCGTATCCGGCTCGATATCATGAATGCCGTGCGCTAGCATAACCCAGCGCACCCCTTCGTAATCCAGATGCACGAAGCTCTCGGAGCCGGTGATTTCGGAAATCTGCGTTCTGGCGCGAAGCTTGGGCGCATCAGCGGTCTGTGGTTCCAGCGCAAGATGATGCGGATGAAACGCGATCGTGACCGGACCGTCCGCGATTGCCGCAAGATGTGCCGGCACCGGAATACCGATTAGGCCATTATGCTGAAAGCTCGCGCCTGCTTTCGAAACCGAAATGAAATTCAGCGGTGGGTCGGCAAAGGTCTTGGCCGTCACCAGATCGGTGGGCCGGCGATAGACGGAAATCGTCGGACCGAATTGCGTCACGCTTCCCTGATCGAGGGTCGCGGTATTGCCGCCGAGCAGCAAGGCTTCCGAAGGTTCCGTCGTCGCATAGACGAAAATCGCGCCCGACTGGGAAAATATCCGCGGCAGTTCCTGGCGCAGTTCCTCGCGCAGCTTGTAGTCGAGATTGGCAAGCGGTTCGTCGAGCAGCACGAGACCTGCATTCTTGACAAGGGCGCGCGCAAGCGCGGTCCGCTGCTGCTGCCCGCCCGACAGGTTGAGCGGAGTACGCTCGAGATAAGGTGTCAGCTTCAGGAGTTCTGCCGCCTTGCGCACTTCCACATCGATCGTCTTTGCGTCCCGGCCGGCGATCCTGAGCGGTGAGGCGATATTCTCATAGACGGTAAATGCGGGGTAATTGATGAATTGCTGGTAGACCATCGCGACATTGCGCTTCTGCACCGGCACGCCGGTCACATCGGCGCCATCGAAATGGATGGAGCCGCTGGTTGGACGGTCAAGACCAGCCATGAGGCGCATCAGCGACGTCTTGCCGGAGAGCGTCGGTCCCAGCAGGACGTTCAGCGTACCCCGTTCGAGTGTCAGATCGGTCGGGTGAATATGGTATTCACCACCCACCATCTTAGCGGCATTCCGCAATTCAAGCATTCCGGTTCCCGTGCCTCCTCACGACGGGGACGACATGGCGCTTCATCCCGCAAGTTGCGCAGGGATCGCGGCCATGTACTCCTCCAATTTCTGTACTTCATCCAATTGCAGATATAGCCCGTTCTTGGTCCTTCGCCACAGGATGTCTTGAGCGGTGACGGCCCATTCGTTGCGGACGAGATAGCGGACCTCGGCCTCGTAGAGATCGGAACCGAAGCAGTGGCCGAGATCGGCGATAGATTTAGCCTCTGCGAGCAGGCTTGCGGCGCGCGTGCCGTAGCGGCGCACCAGCCGGCGGGCATGGGCCTCGGCAAGGAACGGATAGTCCGCTTTCAGCTTGCTCACCTCGGCCGCATAGCCCTTGACCGGGAAATCGCCGCCCGGCAGATGGCTCCTCGCCGTCCACGGGCCGCCCTTCTTGCCGATTGCCTCGCCGATCTTTTCCAGCGCATGCTCCGACAGCCGCCGGTAGGTGGTCAGCTTGCCGCCGAAGACATTGAGCAGCGGCGCCTCGCCACCTTTGCCTTCGAGCTGCAGCACATAGTCGCGCGTCGCCTCCTGTGCCTTCGAGGCGCCGTCGTCATAGAGCGGCCGCACCGCCGAATAGCTCCAGACGATGTCGTCCGGGGTCACCGGGGCGTTGAAATATTCGCTGGCTGCGGCGCAGAGATAGCCGGTCTCCTCCGCAGAGATGCGCACGTCCTTGGGATCGCCGCTATAGTCGCGGTCGGTGGTGCCGATCAGCGTGAAGTCGTCCTCGTAGGGGATGGCGAAGATGATGCGGTTGTCGGGGTTCTGGAAGAAATAGGCGCGCGGCCCCTCGAACTTCTTCTTGACGACGATGTGGCTGCCCTGCACCAAGCGCACATGGCGGGCCTCGGTCTCGCCAAGGGCTGCACGCAGCACCTGGTCGACCCAGGGACCGGCGGCATTGACCAGCATGCGGGCCTGATGCCGGCGCCTTTCGCCGGTCAGCATATCGCAGCTGTCGATTTCCCACAGGCCGTTGTCGCGCCGCGCCGCCACCACCTTGGTGCGGGGCATGATCAGCGCACCGCGGTCGGCGGCATCGCGGGCGTTGAGCACCACCAGCCGGGCATCGTCGACCCAGCCGTCGGAATATTCGAAGGCCTTGGCAAACACCGGCTTCAGCGGCCGGCCCGCCGGATCGCGGCGCAGGTTCAGCACGGCGGTCGGCGGCAAAAGCCTGCGGCCGCCAAGATGGTCGTAGAAAAACAGCCCCAGCCTGATCAGCCAGGCCGGCCGGATGCCGCCCTTGTGATAGGGCAGCACGAAGCGCAGCGGCCAGATGATGTGCGGCGCCATCGCCCACAGCACCTCGCGCTCCATCAGCGATTCGCGCACCAGCCGGAACTCGTAATGCTCCAGATAGCGCAAGCCCCCATGGATCAGCTTCGTCGCCCCAGACGACGTGCCAGAGGCAAAGTCGCCCATCTCCGCCAGCGCCACCGAATAGCCGCGTCCAGCAGCATCCCGGCAAATGCCGCAGCCGTTGATCCCGCCGCCAATCACGAAAAGGTCGTGATGTGTTTGGCCCACTTTACCCCTCCCCGTGCGCCGTCGTCGATTTGCGCAACAGCACAAATCGAAAGTTTCTGAAGTAAAAACGAAAACCATTCGCGTGTCAAACGAATGTTTCTCGCATCAAGGCAGGATAAGAAAAAGCCGCTACCCGATCGGGTAGCGGCGCATTATGAAGCGGATGAGAGTGTAGGAAACCCGGCATGAACCGGGCTGTTTTCCTAGCCCTCCAGCCACTTTACCTGTTCGGTAGTAAGCTCGATGTCGAGGGCCGAAAGACTATCTTCCAGTTCGGCGATCGTGCGCGGGCCGATCAGCGGAATGACTGGGAACGGCTGGGCGATCACATAGGCGAGCGCGATATGGATCGGGTTTCGGCCGAGCTTATTTGCCAGTTCATTCGCGCGGTCGCGGCGTCCGAAATTGCGATCGGAATACCAGCAGCGGACGATTTCCTCATCGCCGTGCTTGTCGCGTCCTGCCCGGTCGGTGAAGAAGCCGCGGCCCTGGCTGGACCATGCGAAGTTCGGAATCTGCTGTTCGTTCAGCCACTTCTTCCATTCGTCGTCCGAGGCCGCGACGCATCCAGCCCAGATCGGATCGAGCATTTCGGCCAGCGAAAAGTTATTGGAAAGCGCCGCAGGCGCTTTCTTGCCGGTCTTTGCCGCATAGGCCATTGCCTCGTCCATCCGCTCACGGGTCCAGTTCGAGCCGCCGAAAATCCCGCGGATGCGGCCGCGATTGACTTCGGCATCCATGGCATCGACGAACTCTCCCACCGGAATACCGGTATTGTCCCGATGCATGAAGTAGATGTCGACATAGTCCGTCTTCAACCGCTCGAGCGACTGATCGAGTTGCTTGGCGATCATGTCCGGGTAGCAGAGCGGCGAATGCGCCCCCTTGCCGATCAGCACGATCTCGTCGCGCGAAACATTGCGGCTCGTGTGCCAATCGCCGAAGATACTCTCCGTCTTGCCGCTTCCGTAAACATAGGCCGTGTCGAAGACGTTGCCGCCCGCCTCGTAGAAGGCATCGAGCGTCAGCGAGGCGGCCGCAAAGTTCGGAAAGAACTCGAATCCAAGCGTTACGACGGAGGCCGGTTTAGAGATGCCTGGTATCTGGCGCTGCGGAATGCTGCTGCCAGGCCGGACTGTTCCGCCCGCAATATTCGTGGTTCGTTTTGACGCCTTCTCGACACCATATTCGAGGCCGACAGAGGCCCGCCATTTGTCGAGAACGCGAAGATTGCCGGTGGAATCGGCCCAACTCATGCCCGGCGAAGCGAATTCCTTCTCGCCGGCGCGGATTGCATCTCCAGCCGCATCGACTTCGAAGGAATAGAGCCAGCGGTCTTCCTTGACCTCGATCGTTTCCTGCTCGGCTCCCTTGAAAATCTCGATCGTGCCAACGCCGCCCTTGTGACCTGAGGCGAACCAGAAATCCTTGACCTCGATGCGGCCTTCGGAGCCGATGACGCGAAGCGTATTGTCCTGCTGGGCCATGATGGAGCAGGAGACTTCGGCAATGATGCCGTTTTGGAATTTCAAGACGGCGGAGGCCCATTCGTCTACGCCGGACTGTCCGAGGTGCGCCACGCCAAAAACCTTCTCCGGCTCGAGGAACGGCTTGCCTTCAACCGCGCCGGCCATCAGCCGCGCCATCGAGACGGGGTAGCCACCGACATCCAGAATGCCGCCGCCTGCCGTATCGTTGGCGAACAATCGATGCTCGGGCTTGAAGCCGCCCATGTTGAAACCGAAGCTTGAGCGGATGATGCGCACCGTGCCGATCACGCCGCTTTTCACCAGTTCGACGATCTTCGCCGTCTGGGGATGCAGGCGGTACATGAAGCCCTCGCCAGCAAAGACACCGGCCTTGCGCGCTTCATGGTAGATCGCATCCGCATCGAAGGCCGAAAGCGCAATCGGCTTTTCCACCAGCACATGCTTGCTAGCGCGAATCGCCTTGATCGCCCACTCGGCATGGCCGGTATGCGGGGTGGCTATATAGACGGCGTCGATCTCCGGATCGGTCAGCAGCGCGTCATAGCCTTTAACGATGCGGGCGCCGGGAAAGCCATCGCCAAGGCCGGGCTTTTCCGGATTGCGGCTCGCGATCGCCACCAGTTTACCCGTACGCGAATGGGCAATGCCGTCTGCAAAGGTGCGGGCGATGGTGCCGGGGCCGATGATGCCCCAGCGGATCGGTTGCTCTGAACTCATGACTATTCCTCTTTCGTATCTTCGTCTTGGGAGCGGATTTCGTCAGCGCAAGCGATTGCCTGCGCTGTCGAACAGGAAGGTGCGTTTTGCCGATAGCGCGACGGTGAGCGTGTCGCGATCAGCTGCAGAACGGGATTCCGGACGTTCGATGATGAGTGGCTGGCCGCCCGCAGCGGTCGCATAGATGTAGCTGGTATTGCCGAGGTGTTCGGCAACATCGACCGCGACAGTGAGGTCGGCGTCGCCACTGCCCTGGTCGGCAAAATGCTCGGGCCGCACGCCGAGCGTTACTTGTGCCCCTTTTTCGGTTGCCGCCAAAACCGGCAGCGTCAGGCGGACGTTCCTGTCGCCCGCCAAGGCGACTGTCACGTTCGATGCATCGCGTTCAACAACCTCTGCCGCCAGAAAATTCATCTTCGGCGAACCGACGAAACCGGCGACGAACTGGTTAGCCGGATCGTCGTAGAGATCGAGCGGCGCGCCGATCTGCTCGATGTTGCCGGCACGCAGCACGACGATTTTGTCGGCAAGCGTCATTGCCTCCGTCTGATCGTGCGTGACATAGATCATCGTCGCGCCGAGCTGCTTGTGCAGCCTGGAGATTTCCACCCGCATCTGCACGCGCAGTTCTGCATCGAGGTTCGAGAGCGGTTCGTCGAAGAGGAAGACCTCGGGCTCGCGAACGATGGCGCGGCCAATCGCAACACGCTGGCGCTGGCCACCGGAGAGTTGCTTGGGGCGGCGTTCCATCAATTCCTTGATCTGCAGGATCTCGGCGGCGTGGCGCACCCGTTTCTCGGTATCCTCTTTCGGGTTGCCGTTCATGCGCAGGCCGAAAGAGAGGTTGTCTGCTACCGTCATATGCGGGTAGAGCGCGTAGGACTGGAAAACCATCGCGATGCCGCGGTCGGCGGGCTCGACATTGTTGACGACCCTGCCGCCGATCGTGATCTCGCCCTCCGAGATATCTTCGAGGCCGGCGATCATCCTAAGCAGGGTGGATTTTCCACAGCCCGAAGGGCCGACGAAGACGACGAACTCGCCATCCTTCACGTCGAGATTGGCGCCATGGATCACGCCGAAGGCGCCAAAGCGTTTTACAACATTCCTGAGTGAAAGCTCCGCCATGCGGCCTCCCCTATTATTTGATTGCGCCGGCCGCGATGCCGGCGATGAAGTGGCGCTGCAACAGCACGAAGACGACGAGGATCGGTGCGGTCAGCAACATCGCACCCGCCATGATGCCGCCCCAAGAGACCTTGGTGAGGCCGATCAGCGTTCCAAGAGCCACCGGCGCCGTCATCATTCCGGGCCTGGAATTGATGAGCAGCGGCCAGAGATAGTTGTTCCAGGATGCCAGGAAGAGAATGATCGAGAGCGCCGCCATTGTCGGACGGGCAAGCGGCAAGGCGATGCGCAGGAAGATCTGCCACTCCTTGACGCCTTCGACGCGGGCGGCATCGAAGAGCTCGTTCGGCATCATCGAGAAGGACTGGCGCATGAAGAGCACGCCCAGCGAATTGAAGAGCGGCGGGACGATCAGCGCCACCCAGGTATTCGCCAGCTTGAATTCACGCGCCACCATGATGAATTGCGGGATCACGACGACGGCGAAAGGCAGGGTGATCGTGCCGAGAATGATGGCTGTGACGACGGAGCGGCCGGCGAATCGATAGCGGGCAAGCGCCCAGCCGGCCATCGATGTCAGGAGCACCGACAAGAAGGTGTAGATGACCGCGACGGTGATCGAGATGAACATCGCCCGAAGAAAATTTGTATCGGCCTCCAGGTTCCTGAAATTCTCAACGAAATTCGTCGACGGCCAGAGCACGATGTCCGGGCTGAAAATGCCATTGTCCGGCATGGTCGAGAAGACGAACATCATCCAGAGCGGAAAGAGCCAGATGATGGCAAGCGGCGTCAGCACGATATGCAGCGCAATCTTGCGCATTAAGAGGGACTGCGACTTGGACCTCGACTTCATTTCGGCTCCCTCCCCACCCAGAGATTGAAAAGCGAAATCGCAATCGCCAATGCGGCTATCGTGTAGGCGATCGCCGACGCGTAGCCGAAATTCAGCGATGTGAAGCCCTGCCGGTAAAGAAGCAGGCCGAGCGTTTCCGTGCCCCCGCCGGGGCCGCCGCGATTGGTAATGAGGAAGGGTTCGGTGAAAAGCTGCATCGTGCCGATCACCGACAGCACCACGCAGAAGAGGACGATCGGCTTCAGGAGCGGCAGGGTGATGTGAAAGAACTGCTGTACCTTGCTGACGCGATCGAGCGTCGCAGCCTCGTAGACATCCTCAGGGATCGACTGCAAGCCGGCTAAGATGATGATCGCGTTATAGCCGGCCCAGCGCCAGGTAACGGCGATTATGACGAGGGCCATCGCCGCGTTCGCATTGTCGAACCAGGAAACGGGAGCGATGCCGACCGAACCGATCAGCTTGTTGACGATGCCGAAGTCGATGCTGAACATCAGCCGGAAGACGGCGGCATAGGCGACCTCGCCGACGACGACGGGCGCGAAGAAGGCGAAGCGGAAAAGAGGCCGCGCCTTCAGCAGCGGCGAATTTAAGAGCACCGCCATGACGGTTGCAAGCGCAATCATCACCGGTACCTGGATGACCAGGATGATCAGCGTGTTGTAGAGCGCGTTATAGAAAGCCGGGTCGCCGAAAAGGCGCCCCCAATTCGACGCAAGGCTGAATTTCCAGGGATTGACGCGCGTATTCTGGAACGAAATCAAGAACGAGTTGATGATCGGCCAGACCCAGAAGGTCGCGAAGACCAGCAGATAGGGCGCAAGGAACGCATAGGCGCTCCGGGTCCTGAACGGCATTTATTTCCTCCTCACAAGCGAAACGAGCCACCTTGTAGGTGAATGCCGGGCGCGCACCTGGCGCCCGGCCGGTTGCTCATTCTGCGATCGGAAGGCCGGTCGCCGAGGCGATCTGGTTGGCCGCATCGTCAAGTGCAGCTTTCGCATCCGGATAACCGCCCGCGAAATACTTCGTCTGCGCTGCCTTGTAGATCGCGTCCGCATCGCTCTGAAACGCCGTCCCGCGGCTCGGCACGATCTTCGGCAGCGTCGAAAGGATATCTGCCCAGACCTTCTGCCCGCCCCAGTAAGGCAGCGGCTCGTTGACGAAAGGATCCTGGACGGCCGACAGCAGCGAAGGGACGAGGCCAAAGGACTTCAGCATCGTGACCTGGCCCTCATTGGTTGCCAGCGCATAGTTCAGATAGGCCCAGGCCGCTTCCTTGTTTTCGGAATTGGCGTTGATGGCGAGCGACGAACCGCCGAGGTTTGCGGCATGCGGGCCGTCAGGCGTGAGGCTCGGCATCATGTAGACGCCCCATTTGCCGGAAAGGTCCGGCGAGCCTGAGCGTATCGTGCCCTCGTACCAGCCGCCATACATCTGGCTTGCGACCTTGCCGGCGGTATTGGCCTGGATTTTCTGGTCCCAGATGGCGGCTGTCAGCGTACCGGCGTCCTTCATCTGCTTGACCTTTTCGAGGGTCGCGACGCAGGCCGGCCGGTTGATCGTGATCGTCTGGCCGTCGGTGGAGAAATAGCCGCAGCCCTGCTCGTTGGCGATCATCCGGAACCATTCGCTATCGCCGTTGAAATCGGCCTGGGCCATGACGACGCCGGGATTGGCTTCGGAAATCTTCTTACCGGCGGCGATGAAATCGTCCCAATTCTTGATCGTTGCCGGATCGACGCCGGCCTTTTCATAGAAATCGCGGCGGTAAAAGACGGCGACCGGGCCGGAATCCCACGGCATCGCATAGGCGACGTCATCCACCTCCAGCTCGGTGCGTTTGAAGTCCGGGAATTTCGCCTGGATTTCCGCCGTATAGCCGAGATCCTTCAGGTTGGCGAAGCAGTCCGGGAAGCGGTTCCAGAAGATTTCCGCCTCGAAATTTTCGATCGTCACGATGTCCGGCAGGCCGTCGCCGCCGGCTGCGCAGCCGGCAAGAGTCTTGTCGAAGACTTGGCTGTTCCCGAGGTCTTCGACCGTGACTTTGATATCGGGATATTGCTTGTTGAAGCCTTCGAGCGTGGATTTCAGCGCCGATGCCGCGACGTTCCAGCTCCAGATGGTGAGATTGCCCGACTGCGCGAATGCGGAACCGGAAGAAAGCAGCGCGACCGCAGCGGTCGCACCGATAAGTTTGAAGCGCATTGAAAATCCTCCCTTTTCAATTGCCGTCCTTTAGCGAACGTGGCTAAGTTATCTGTAAGGGAGCCGCTGTCTCCTAAAAAGGGAATATCAATTTGGCGGAAAGTAAGGTTGCCAGCAGAGCCATCTATCAACCGGGCGCAAGCAGCATCGAAGGCTCGCCGACAGAGCTGCAGCTGTTTCATGCTCATCCACCGGTGATGGCGATGCCGCACTGGCATGCGCAGGTGGAGGTGAATTACATCATGCGGGGCACTGTGCATTACCGCATGAACGATCACGAAATGACGCTAAAGGCTGGCGACATGTGCCTCTTCTGGGGCGGCCAGCCGCATCAGATGGATGAATCCTCGGAAGATTCGCTCTACGCAGGTGCCCATTTGCCGCTTGTCTATTTCTTCCGCCTCCGCCTTCCCGCTGAAATCTCCAGCCGCCTGATGAAGGGCTCGACGCTGTTGACGTCTGCCACCGATGCCGCGGACAAAGAGAACTTTTCCCGCTGGTTCCGCTACGCGAATTCGGGCAATCCGGCAAAGGCGCAGCATGCCGTCGACGAGTTGCTGCTCCGTATCGAGCGCATCGCATTCGAACCCTATTCGATGACGGTCGTCGGCTACGGTGGAACGGAGGCCGATCAGCCCCATGCGCAACCGTCACGCAGCATAGTCAGGATGTGCGATTTCATCGCCGCCAATTTCATGGAGGACATCGACACCGTCGATATCGCCCGGGCGGCGGACCTGCATCCGAAATATGCAATGAACGTCTTCAAGAAATCGACTGGAATGACGCTCAGCAAATATCTCAATCTGCTGCGCCTCTCCCGCGCCCAGGCATTGCTGATGGCCGACGATACCAATGTGCTTCAGGTGGCGATGGACAGCGGTTTCGGCTCCATCAGCGCCTTCAACAAATCCTTCCGCCACATCGCCGGCATGTCTCCCTCGGACTTCCGAAGAGACATTCGCCTCGCCACATCCAGCGGCGCACCGGCAAGCTAGACTGGTTCCCGTCCATAAACGATAAACTTCTAAAACGGTGTGAGGAATCACGATATTGCCGGGCGTAAAGCCCGGCTGCTTCAGGTACACCTTTAGGTCAAACTACTGATTCTAAAGACAAACCCGCAACCGCCGGGCAGCCCGAGAATGCGCCAAGAACGCACCGTCCAGGCCAGTGTATTCGAGCTCTTTCGCCGAACAGGAGATCGGTCGTTAATTGAAGGCGATGTCGCAATGGTCGGATGAGCATCGCGATCTGCCCGGGCTGGTGACGCGGGACGCCCGGCATGGTCTCAAGGAGACCACCCATTGGGGGATGTCGGCCGAGGCAGTGCCGCGCTGCGCATTGCTCAAGCATCGCCAGTTGAGTTGTCAGGAGTTGGCGTTCCATGTGGAAGTGTCCGCCCCGTTCCGGGCTTTTGCCCGACAGCCGTGGGGGCGGAGCCCGAGGAAGTCTGTCCTCCACAAGACGATCAGCGCGATCCGGCCGCAAACCTTTGAAGAGATCAACCGGGTGCTGCTGGCTCGTAGAGGTCTCAACCGGCATGCCGGGATAGATCTGATCCGCCTTGAGACAACCTTGAACCACCCCGGCCCGCGCCAGGCCAGATCAGCGAGACCCGGATTGCGAGCGCCCAGCCATAGGAGCAATATAAGGAACACATAATACATCTGGCCGTCTGGGGAACTCGGCGATCATGTTACGGAATCACTTAATCCTCGCCGTCGCCGGCGTCGTTCTCGTTTTAAGTCTAGTCCTGGCCGGTCTATGGATCTGGACGGGAAACGTCATCGTCTCGATCATGTCCGAGCGCCTGATCCGAGAGGTGACGCATGCTGTGCATCGCGACGTCGGTCATTTGGTGCGGGGCGCCGACAAAGCGGTTTCCCGGTTGGCCAATGGTCTTGTTCGTCACGACCTATCGCCCGGCGACCCAGATGCTGTCGCACAGGAGCTCCATGCATTGCTGGCCGAGGAACCCGATGTCGACTGGATGTTTTTCGGCAACGAGGCCGGCGGGATGGTTTCGGTCGGGCGATTGGCAGATTCAAGCGTCGTGTTTCTGATCACCGATAAATTTCGCGCAGGCGTCGTGCGCGAGTTCGAAGCACTGCCAAGCGGCAGGATCGGCCGATTGCGGAAGTCGGAAGGCGCGATCGATGCACGCCGGAGGATTTGGTACGCG
This sequence comes from Rhizobium sp. 007, assembly GCF_015353075.1. Lineage (NCBI taxonomy): Bacteria > Pseudomonadati > Pseudomonadota > Alphaproteobacteria > Hyphomicrobiales > Rhizobiaceae > Rhizobium > Rhizobium sp. 007. Next base: position 3,464,370 of record NZ_CP064187.1, read on the forward strand.
CAGGCCAAGGAGACGGGCAAGCGATACTGGACCGAGCCCTATCTCGGTGTGGCCGAGCCGATCTTGGGCATCTCGCTCTCCGTCCCGGTCTTCAACAAGAACCGCAACTTCGTCGGGGTGTGCGGGATCGATCTCATCCTCACTCAGCTTTCCAGGTTCTTGCAGACGCTCGAAATCGGCGACAACGGCAGGGCCTTCATCATCGATGCCACCGGACATTTGATTGGCGCGTCGGGAGGAGTATCACCCGTCACCATCGGCGCCGACGGCGGGCACCTGCGCCTGCAGGCATCAGAGGCGACCGATCCCATCGTTCGCGAAACCGCCCGCTACCTTCGTCGGTACCCTGGCATCGCCGGGTCCTCGTCACCCGGACCGCACGTGTTTTCCTTCAGTGACCCCGAGGGCGGCAGGATCTATGCGGCGGTCGATCGCGCCGCTGTCCCCGGCGCACTTAACTGGACCATCATCTCAGCGGTGCCAGCTTCGGATTTCCTGATGCCTGTATATCGTGCGGCCTATCTCTCGATAGGCGTCGGAACGGTCATCGTCGCTGTCTTCGGGGTCCTCGGACTAGGGCTGGTCGGTCGCACGTTGCGGCCGCTGACTGCCTTGACGCAGGCGGCGCACGCGATTGCAAACGGCGAATGGCGAGACGTGCCCAAGGTTCGTCGAAACGATGAGGTCGGCCTGCTTGCCCAGGCGTTCGCTCTCATGACCTTCCGTCTCAAGGAGACATTGGAGGGCCTGCGTCGAAGCGAGGCCAACTTCGCAGAAGCGCAACACGTTGCCCATGTCGGCTATTGGGAACGTGACCTCGGCACAGACTGTCTTACCTGGTCAGACGAGACATACCGCATCTTTGGGCTGACGCCGCGCGCAGACACGGTGGTCAGTCTTGCCGAAGCGGTTGAGCGGATCCATCCAGAGGATCGGTCGAGCTGGAGCAAGGCCGCGGCAGAGGCCGTGCGTGGCGAATCTCGCTACGACTTGGAGTACCGCATCGTCCGGCCCAGCGGCGAGCTGCGCATCGTTCACAGCCAGGGCGATCTAACAAGGGACGCGTCGGGACGGCCGCACAGCATGTTTGGTACGATCCAGGACGTTACCGAGCGCAAGCGGGTGGAAGAAGCGCTGCGGGACAGCGAGGAGCAGTGGAGAGCCGTATTCGAGAACAATCCGACGATGTACTTCATGGTGGACGCGAGTGGCACCGTCGTGTCTGTGAATCCCTTTGGGGCGGAGCAGCTTGGGTACACCGTCGACGAACTGATCAACCGACCCGTACAGGACATCTTTCACGAGGCAGACCGAGAAACCGTCCAGAGGCATGCGGCCGCCTGTCTCGAACATCTCGGCCGAGCCATGAGCTGGGAACTGCGCAAGATACGCAAGGACGGCTCGATGCTCTGGGTCCGCGAGACGGCCCGAGCGATGGTGATCAAGAAGCGACCTGTCATCCTGATCGTGTGCGAGGACATCACCGAGCGCAAGCGCGCCGAAGAGGCCGCCCGGCGGAGTGAAGAAGAGCTTCGCGAGGTCATCGAGACAGTTCCGGCGATGGTGTGGACCGCCTTGCCCGACGGCCGTGTCGATTTCATCAATCGGCGTTGGCAGGAGTTCACAGGCTTGTCCCTGGACGCAACGGCAAGAGCGAGCGGGGGCGCTGAAGCCCGATTTCACCCCGACGACCTTGAGCAGTATATGTCCCGGTGGCGTGCCTCCTTGACCACGGGCCACCCGTTCGAGGTTGAGGTGCGGATCCGTCGGGCGGCCGACGGCGAATATCGCTGGTGGTTTGAAAATGCCGTGCCGCTGCACGATGAGCACGGAAACATTCTCAAATGGTATGGGTTTCTCGTCGACATTGATGATCGCAAGCGGGCCGAGGAGGCCCTGCAGAAGGCGCAGGCCGAGCTCGCGCATGTCGCGCGCGTGACGACGATGGGCGCCCTGACCTCCTCCATCGCCCACGAGGTTAACCAGCCGCTCGCCGCCGTGGTCGCCAACGCCAACGCCGCCCTGCATTGGCTCGCCAGCCAGCCCCCCAACCTCGACGAGGCGCGGGAGACGGTGACGCGCATCGTCCGTGACGGGCACCGGGCCGGCGAAGTCATCGGCCGAGTGCGCGCGCTCCTGAAGAAGACAGCCACTGTCACGGCGCAGGTGGACCTGAACGGCCTCGTCGAAGATTCGGTAGCCCTCGTCCAAGGTGAGGTACGCCGCCATCGGATCCTGCTACGGACCGAGTTGGCTAACGACCTCCCGCGCGTTGCGGGCGACCGGGTGCAGTTGCAGCAGGTAATCCTAAACCTGGTGATGAACGGCGTCGAGGCGATGAAGACGATCGCGGACCGGCCACGCAAGCTGCTGATCAGGTCCCTACTCGACGCATCCGGGGCCGTGCTGGTCGAAGTGCAGGACACCGGCGTCGGATTGGAACCGCAGAGTGTGGAGCGGGTGTTCGAGGCGTTTTACACGACGAAGGCAGAGGGTCTCGGCATGGGCTTGGCCATCTGCCGGTCGATCATCGAGGCGCACGGGGGGCGGCTGTGGGCCAGGCCGAATGAGCCTTGGGGAGCTGTGTTTCAATTCACCCTGCCTTCAGCCCCGGACGAGAGCGCTCCTGGCGAGCACCCCGGCCTAACGCCGGCAGTGTGAGGTGGCGGGTCCTGGCGACACCTCATGCATCACCTTCGACGTGCAGCCTGGCGTCTGCAGCCCCTCATCAATCATTGTCGCCGTCGCTACCGCGCGCTAGCGCAGAACGGATGCACTTCAGCAGATCCTGCTCGCCAAACGGCTTTGCCAGATAGCCGACAATGTCCGGACCCAACCCACGCGCGTGCACATTCTCGTTCGGATAGGCTGTGATCAGAACGGTCGGAATGCTCTCGCCCAACGCAACGAGGCTGCGGTGCAGATCAAGCCCACTCATTCCGGGCATATGGATGTCCGTTACCAGGCAGGCCGTGCGGTTTAGATGGGGGAATTTCAAGAAATCATCGGCGGATGAAAAAGCCTCGGCATCAAATCCCAGCGACCTCATGAGTCCCTTGGTGGCCTCGCGCATCGACTGGTCATCATCGACGATCGCAATTAGAGGCTTCTTCGTTGGCACTGCTGCCTCCAAATTCGCGATAGGCGTTATTGCAGAAATCTAGGTGTGGTCGCGGCTGTAAGATACATCAGCCTGCAGGGGCCACAAAGGCATAGGGAGCTATACGATGGTATAGATTGTTTACGACTTGTCGTCGCGAAGAGCCGATCTCGCCAGGATGAGTTTTTGGTCCAGCTGGCTGCCGGCTTGGCGTGCGGGCGATGGCAGGAGGTGCAACGCCTTAGCCGGCAGCCCGATCCCATCATAACTGGCCTTGTGGCTGAGGGAATTAGGGCGCATTCTGATGTGCGAGAAAGCTTCGGTTCGGCACCGGCTGAGGAGAGAGGGGAGTGTTCTCATTGCGGCATCGCCACTCTGTCGGTTGGGCTCGCCCCGATGCCGCAGCAGCGGGTGCAGACACCGCGTGTCCGCAAGAGCCGGCTCCCCCTGAGGTGCGCTGACATGAGGGAGGTGCCAGCAACCGCCATCGTCATCGATGATGATCCGGCGATCCGCGAGGCGCTTGGCAGCCTGCTGCGATCCGTCGGTTTTGACGTGAAACTCCTTGCCTCTGTGGACGACTTCCTCAAGTCTGGACGACCCAACGGGCCGACCTGCCTCGTGCTGGATGTTCGGCTGCCGGGACAAAGCGGTCTTGAATTTCAACGAGAGTTATCGCGGAGAAATATTCAGCTGCCGATCGTCTTCATCACCGGGCATGGCGACATTCCCATGTCCGTCCAGGCGATGAAAGGGGGCGCGATTGAGTTCCTGACGAAACCGTTCCGCGAGCAGGATCTACTCGACGCCGTTCACGTCGGCCTGGCGCGCGACCGCGCTTGGATTGAGAATGAAAAAGCGTTGGCGAAGTTGCGTGCGAGTTTTGATAGCCTGACCCCGCGGGAGCGCGAGGTGATGGCTATGGTGGTGATTGGACGGCTTAATAAACAGATCGCCGCCGATCTGGGCGTGAGCGAAATTACCGTAAAGGTTCATCGCAGCCAGGTCATGCAGAAGATGCGTGCCAAGTCCTTGCCCGAACTCGCCCTCATGGCGGACAAGCTGAAGCTCGAGCCAGGAAAGCCGCAAGGCTCTTAGGTCCGCCCGGCCAATCCTCCCGACAAAAGAGTCCTTGGAGGGCACCGCTTGACCTTAATGTATCGTCACGGAATGCTGCGAAAGGCAAAGCTCCTCAAAGTCCTCTACAAGGCGGACAAGCCCGAGCGAGTAGCACAAAAGACCGAACCGCGTCCCAGTCGCGTACAGGGTAAATGCAGATGTCCGGGATTGCAAAGCTTGCCCCCCGAGAGGCGCGATTGTTTCGCGCGGCATGACGGAAAACCTCATCAAATGCGCTTCAGGGTCCAAATTCGGCACTGATGGATAGTCTCGCGGCATCTGGATCGGATAACCTGATGCTATCGTCCAGCCTTCTGACATGCGCTGCAGATCGATTTCGATGCGGTTGAGGTCTTGTGTCATGGTGACAATCCTTAAAAGGAGCGCGGAGGAACGAACAGGCAAATGGTGCGACCCGTGGGCTCGCCGGCCACCGTGCATTGGTGAAACTGCCCGTCCGGACTGTTCTTGATGCGAGTATCCAGTGGCGTTATGAGCTCCCCAGTGAGCTTGATGACATATCCGCGGGGGCCTTCGAGGACCCCTTGATCGTGGATCTCGCGGCAATCCATCCCGCTGCAGCACGAAAACGGATATTTCCATCCGTGCGGCTGTGCCGCCGTTGGCGTCGCATCATGCGCCACTGCCGGAGCAGCGATCACGACTGCAAAGAAAATAGCTGCTGCCTTGCTCATGATCCGCACCTCGATGGTGAACTGAACCAGCTTCGGTTCCGAAGCTTGCCATTCGAAAGATTGAGCCGCTGTGAAATAACGTTTCCGTCTTTTCGGGCGGCTCCGCCTCCCCGATGTGCCGCCCCTCCATTCATGGCGCTTTGGGAAACGGCCCCGGGGGAGAATGTACACTGACGATAGCAGCACGTTGTCGGACCTGCCTATTGATCAGGAGGAAGGATCAGATACCAACGAGGAAGGGATGACTTATACGAGGGTCTAAGTGCGCTTTTACGCGGGACTAGATAGTACCCCCCAAGAACCGACGTCGATGGAAGTCCTCGACCCGATGACCAAGTCAGCGCATCATTGCTAGCGCAGCCGTGAAGAAATCCTCGCCTCCGAAGTTTCCGGATTTCAGGGCCAGAAGCATGTCGCCCTGCTTATTGCCGACCGTTCGCAGCACCGGTACACCAGGCCCGATTTCCAGGCCGATCAGAAATGCTGGAATGGCGAGCCTGTCGACCGCTGCGCCGGAGGTTTCGCCGCCGGCGATCACCAGGCGCCGCACGCCTCTTGTCACAAGTTCCTCGGCAATGATCGACGTCGCGGTTTCGATCGCGTGGCCCGAGGCGTCCCGTCCGTATTGCGATTGCAGCCGGGAAACGGTTTCCGGCGACGCGCTCGCTGCGACGACGACGGGGCCGGCGGAAATGCGCTCTCCAGCCCAGGAAATCGCGGCGGAAATCTCCTCGGGGCCGGCAAGCAGTTTTTCCGGATCGAGCCGCAGAACGGGCAACGACCGTTCGGCGACGTCTAGCTGCCGGAGCGTCGCGCTGGAGCAGCTGCCGGCAACGATCGCGGCAAGCCCGCCCACGGGGCGCATGGCGTCAGCAGTTGCTACGGTCGTGGAAGATACCCGGCCTGAGCGCGTAAGGGCGCGGGCGAGACCAAGACCGAGGCCCGATGCGCCGGTAGACACCGGTGTTTGGAGCGCCACCTCGCCGAGCGTTTCAAGATCGTGTTCGAAGATCGCATCCGCGATCGCGGCGGTCGCGCCCGCGGCGCGCAGAGCCTCAAGCCGCGCCTTTACCGCACCGGCTCCGGCCGAGACCGTTGCCAGATCGACGATATCGACCGCACCGCGCGACTGCCGGGCCATGACGCGCACCAAATTGGCATCATGCATTGGATTGAGGGGGTGATCCTTTAGCGGGCTTTCGTTCAGCGGTTGCCCGCCGACAAAGAGGTGACCGAGATAGACGGTGCGTCCAGTTTCCGGAAAGGCGGGCGTAACCAGCACCGTGCCGCCGCCGGCAGCATTGTTCAGCGCCTCCGTCACCGGACCGATATTGCCGGCATCGGTCGAATCGAAGGTCGAGCAAACCTTGTAAAGCACATGGGCCGCCCCGCGCTTGCGCAGCCATCGTTCGGCCTCCGTCGCCGCAGCCACGGCGTCAGCGGCCGCGACGGAGCGAATTTTCATGGAGACGACGACTGCGTCGACATCCGGCAGCACCAGCGACGGGTCGGGAATGCCGACGGTCTGCACGGTGCGAAGACCGTTCTTCGTTAGCGTGTTGGCAAGGTCTGACGCGCCGGTGTAATCGTCGGCGATCGATCCGAGCAGGATGGTCATCCGCTAGCTCCTTGCAAAAGGTCTGAACCAGTCGAGGCCGTCCAGCGTCTGGCCCCGGGGGATATATTCGCAGCCTACAAAGCCGCCGTAACCGAGCCGGTCAATTTCCTCGAACAAATAGGGATAGTTTAGCTCCTCCCCGTCCGGCTCATTGCGCGACGGCACGCTAGCAACCTGGATATGGCCGGTCATCGGCAGCAGCCGGCGCAACCCCATGACCACGTCGCCATGCAGGATCTGGCGGTGATAGACGTCGAACTGAAGCTTTAGATTGGGCAGGCCGAGGTCGGTGATGAACCGCTCAGCGGCACCGAAATCATTGAGGAAATATCCCGGCATGTTTCGTCCGTTGATGGGCTCAATCAACAGATCGATACCGCTCTCTCCGAGCCGCGCCGCAGTGTAGGCCACGGAATGCCGATAGCAGGTTGCGGCCTCTGTATCAGAGGGCTCGACAAGCCCTGCCATCAAATGCAGCCGCTTTGCGCCGGTCGCCGCCGCATAGTCCAGTGCCCGTTCCACGTCAGACTTCAATTCGTCGAACCGCCCAGGAAGAGCTGCGATACCACGCTCGCCCGCTATCCAATCACCCGGCGGCAGATTGAACAGTGCCTGCCGCAGGTTGTTGCGGGTTAGCCGTTCGGCGATCGCTTCCGGCGGGGCTTCATAGGGAAAAAGATATTCGACGGCGGCAAATCCGGCATCCGCTGCAGCATTGAAGCGATCGAGGAACGACCATTCGTTAAACATCATCGTCAGGTTGGCCGCGAAAATGGGCATACCTACCTCCTTTATCGCGACTCTTTGACTGTGCCAGGCAATTTCGCACCTGAGAGCTGGGCATAGAGCCGGGCGAGCGAGGAATCGTCGTCACGGCCCATACCGGCGCCTGAAGCGGCAAGGTACATCTGCAAGGCGGCCGCCACCAACGGTACCGGATAACGCTCCGAACGCGCCATGTCTTGAACGATGCCGAGATCCTTGACGAAAATCTCGATGGCGCTGAGCGGCGTATAATCTCCCGCCAGCACATGCGGGATCCGGTTTTCGAACATCCACGAATTGCCGGCCGACGCCGTGATCACCTCGTAGACCTTATCGAGATCGAGGCCTTGCTTGGCAGCGAAGGCGATCGCTTCGCAGGCAGCTGCGATGTGCACGCCGGCAAGGAGTTGGTTGATCATCTTGAAGGCTGCCCCTGTGCCAGCCGCATCGCCAAGTTCATAGACCTTGGCGGCCATGGCATCGAGGGCCGGGCGAGCCGCTTCGAAGGCAAGCCTGGAGCCGGACGCCATGATCGTCAGCTCGCCGCTCGACGCTTTTGCCGCGCCGCCGGAAATTGGCGCGTCGAGGTAGTGTAGGCCGATGGCTTCCACCTGGTGTGCCAGGTCTCGCGCGACGGCAGGATCCATTGTCGCCGAAGAAATGAATACCGCTCCTGGTTTCATTAGGCTTGCGACACCTTCGGCACCAAACAATAGGGCCGCGGTCTGCGCGCCGTTTACGACGACTGAAACGATGATGTCAGCGCCCCGAACCGCGTCGGCGGGCGTGGCTGCGCCACGCCCGCCATCCGCGACGAAGCGATCGATGGCGGCAGGAGCGATGTCATAGCCGACGACGTCGAGGCCCGCGCGCTTCATCGACCGGGCCATGCCGGCCCCCATGGAGCCGAGGCCGATCACGGCAGCGACCGTCTGTCCCAGATTTTCAGCATGCGATGCCATGACGATATTCTCCAGGTTTTTGAAAATCTAGCAGGCCCGCCCCCCTTCGAGCCGTAGATCTCCGGAGGGCGGCAGCTTGGAAGGTTTAGCGATTGACGGTTTTTCCGGGAACCGCCAGCACGGCCAGCGAGCCGACGACGAGCGCTGCGGCCAGGAAATACATGCCCGTGCTGTTGCTGCCGGTGAGGTCCTTCAGATAACCCACCAGAAACGGCCCGAGAAATCCGGCGAGATTTCCGACCGAATTGATCCAGGCAATGCCGGCGGCCGCACCCGTACCGACGAGAAAAGCCGTCGGAAGGGACCAGAAGAGGGGTGCGCAACTGATGGCGCCTGCGGTGGCGAGCGAGAGGCAGGCAATGGCGACTGTCGTGCTTGCAGCCGTCGTTGCTGCGACAAAACCGCCGGCCGCAATGAGGGCGGGAATGACGAGGTGCCACCGCCGTTCGCGCAACCTGTCGGAGGAGCGTCCGAGCGCCAGCATGACAACGAAAGCGCAGATGTAGGGGATCGCGGAAATCAGGCCGATATTCAGATTTCCGGTTACGCCCGAGGCCTTCACAATGGACGGCATCCAGAAATTCAGTCCGTACTGCCCGAGCACGAAGCAGAAATAGATAAGGCACATCAGCCAGACGCGGCGATCCGTCAGTGTTTCGGCAATGCTGTGGGGGCTCGAGACCTTGGCTCGGTTCTCCGCTTCGATATTGGCCGTCAGCACCGCCTTTTCGTCTTCGTCCAGCCATTTGGCGGCACGGATCGTATCATCGAGGTAGAAGTACGTGGCGACGCCGAAAAGGATGGCCGGAATGGCTTCGATGAGGAACATCCATTGCCAGCCGGAAAGACCGTGCGTTCCGTGGAAGCTGTCCATCAGCAGGCCCGAAAGCGGATTACCGAAGATGGCGGATATCGGGATCGCGGACATGAACGTGGTAATGATCTTGGCGCGGCGGTGCGCCGGATACCACGACGTCAGGTACAAGATTATGCCGGGGAAAAATCCCGCCTCGGCAACGCCCAGAAGGAAACGCAGGATATAGAAGACGGTTTCCGACGAGGTGAACATGAAAGCGGCGGAAACGAGGCCCCAGGTGACCATGATACGGGCCATCCACACCCGCGCGCCAACCTTGTTCATGATGACGTTGCTGGGCACTTCAAATAGAAAATACCCGATGAAGAAAATGCCTGCGCCGATGCCATAGGCCGCTTCCGACAGGCCGAGTTCACTCGCCATCTGGAGCTTCGCGAAGCCGACATTGACGCGGTCGAGATACGCGACCACGTAGCACAGCATCAAAAAAGGGACGATTCGCCAGAATACCTTGCCATATGCACGATCCTCCACCGCCTGTGCGGGGTACACGCCATCGACTGGCGCCTGCGTTTGCAGCGTCATGATTTCCTCCAAGGGTTTACCGCAAATCTCCTTCCGCGGTACGCCGGCCGATGTTGGCAGCGCTGCCATTTTATTTAGACCATATTGGCAGCGCTGCCAATAGGCAAATTGGCAGCGCTGCCAAAAAGGAACTTGCTTCTTGGTGAAAGCGGTGAAAAATGGTGGCACGGTGGATTCTCATCGCCCGCCACTGAGGCAGCCGCCAGGGTTGGATTCAAGCATGACCGTGGAATTCAAACATCAGGCTACAGTGACGCTTGCCGAGGTCGCAGAAGCGGCCGGGGTCGGCGAGAGCACTGTATCACGCGTGCTGCGCAACCACGGTTCCTTTTCCGACAAGACGCGGGATCGGGTCATGGCAGCGGTCGAGCGGCTGGGTTATGTACCGAACCGGATCGCGGGAACTCTCGCCTCCACCGGTTCGCGTCTTGTTGCCTTCGTCGTCCCATCGCTTTCAAACATCGTCTTCCCCGACGTCCTGAGAGGCGCCAGCACCATTCTGGAGGAAAACCGATACCAGGCGGTTTTCTCCGTCAGCGACTATGATCCGGAGAAGGAGGAAGCCCTGACCGCCGCGATGCTCTCCTGGCGGCCGGCGGCAGTCATGGTGGCGGGATACGAGCACACTGACGGCACCGTAAAGAGATTGCGCGCGAGCGGTTGCCGGATCGTGGAACTGCTCGATCTGGACGGTGATGCTCTCGACATGGCGGTCGGTTTTTCCAACCGTGCTGCCGGACGGGAAAGTGCTGCTTTCCTGCTAAAGCGGGGCTATCGCCACATCGGCTATGTCGGTCACGACCTGAACCGCGATACCCGCGCCGGCAAGCGGTTTTCCGGCTTCTGCGAAGCGCTCGCCGCTAGCGATGCGACCCTCGCCGATCGCGAAATTCTCGCGGGGGGATCATCCGTGGAGAACGGCAGACTGGGGCTGGAACGCTTGCTCGCCCGGACCGCAGATCTCGATGCGGTGTATTTTTCGAACGACGACATGGCGCTTGGTGGTTATTTTCATTGTCTCGCAAGGGGAATATCGATCCCCTCGCAGCTTGCCATTTTCGGCTATAACGGTCTCGATATCGGCCGGGCAACGCCGCAACCGCTCTCGACCATCCGCACCCCGCGCGTTGAGACCGGAAAGGTGGCCGCACAGCTTGTCGTCAATAATGCGCCATCCCAGGTCGTCGATCTCGGATTTGAGCTGATCGAAGGGGCAACCGCCTGACTTGACGTCTGGCGGGCAAAATATACGTCGGTGCTTCTGGCCTATGACTAGACACGGTAGCAGACATAGAACTTCACAAACCTGATCTAATTCCTGGAATCGCTTAGTCACGGATAAACCGCTGACCTGCGATCGCTAGACGGGGTGTATGGGTGAATGCATCGCTGACCGGGGATTTATGCTTTTTATGCTAGCTTTTGCTTGAGGGAATTCCGAACGCAAAAAGGGCTCCGAGTTTCCTCGAAGCCCATTGAATTTGTCGTAAGCTTTGGTTGCGGGGGCTCACAACCAACGATTCCTGCGATTGGCCGAGCGCCGCATACCGAAGCTGGCACTTTAGACATGGTGTAGGTCGAGAAATGGAGTTCCGCGCCGGGCTTCTTTCCGGCAATTCCACGTACCAGGATTGCGGGCCGCCGTCGGAGCGGTCGACCAGCGATAGCCGCGCGCCTTTTAGTGCTCACCCTCGCGAATGGGCTCCTTTCTTCACGGCACAAGCTGTAAGCCAAGTCCACCTTCGGCCATGGCGAAGCGGCCGGACGCAAGGATAACTCCTGTTGAAGTGCAGTCTTGTGAACAGGAGCAATGAGAACTTCAGTTTCGTTTCACGAGCGCCCAGAAGCCGGATTTTCGACCATGGGACTTTTGCAGACCGGCACTATAATAAGTATGGGAACATATCCCGCTGACGGTAGTGGCCTCGGCGTCTGAACTGGCGGCAAGCGCATCCAGTTTCTTTAGATAACGCGCCGCATGTGGATAGGCCTTCGAGCGAGTGCGAGAGAGAATATCGTTGAGAAGCGCGCGATAGAGGACGACGGCGGCCAGAGGGTGATCGTGCTGCAGGGCGTCGGCCACCGGCGGTAGCATGTAATACTGTCCTCCATCCCATTCATTTCGGCGTTCGATCACCAGTTTCGCGGCGAGGTCGAGCCTCGGCCACTCCACCAGAAACGCCAGCGCCCGATAGATATGTTTCGACGCGAGAACAAGGGCGAAAGCCCGGTCGAGCGCCGAGAACTCCTCGAAGTCCGGCAGGGCGGCGATATATTCCCGCAACGTACCGGCATTCAGCGATGTCTCGAACGCCGACCATCGCAGCGTTTGGGCCGCATCCTTTTCGCCAATCGCTTCCAGTATCCTCGCCTCAAGGCTCACCCGCTCCGATGAGGTCGCCTCTTGCGGCATCATGCCGTCTGCCAGGTCGGACGCCGACACATATTTCAGTCCACCGGTTTTCTCACGTCGAACCCACCCGAACGCTTCTTGCGCCCTGCCCGCCTCCAGCAGGTGTTCCGCCATGCCGATCGTATCCTGCAAGTTCGGATGCTTCTTTTCCTCAAGAGCGATCAACCCGTCCAGATCGCCGAGCACGTGAGCAATGAGTTGCCTTATATCCCGGTATTGCGAGGCGTTCGAGAAGACATAGCGGTCTTTCGATTTCGCATCCTTCGCTTCCTGCTCCTGTTGAAGGACTGCCAGATCGGCATCCCACTTGCGCAAGACCTCCTTCGGCTGATGGTCTACCACCTCATGCGCCACATCGACCAGATAGCCGTGGCTGCTGTCACCCAGCGCCTCCACGATTCTCTCCGGCAGCAGACCGATCTCTTCTTCCAGCTTCGGTGTCAATTGGCCGAGCTCCGCGATCGCCTGATGATAGACGTCCTGCACATGGCCGTAGGAATCGTCGATCCGCTCAAACACCCGTTCGTGCGTGGCGATGAACCGTAACAGTCGGTCGATGGCCATGGCGGGTGACGCTTCCACCCAGTTCGCCCGAGATGGTTACAACCGTCGCCGCCAGATCGTCGCGAAAAGTTCGCGCCTTGTCCCAGTCGATGAAGCCCCGCGCCCTTTCCAGTCCACCGAGCCTGCGATCCACGAGTTTCGCAATCGCCTCCGGACCCTTCCGGGCGGCAAGCGCGGCCGACACCAGTTTGCGGAACGAGGCGTCGCGTTCAGCCTCATCCAGCACCAGCCGTGCAAGCTTTTCGCTCCAAGCTCTGTTAGCGTATCGATGGAAATTGCAGATTTACGCGCCATGGGAGATGGGTTCCGGCAAATCGGACATCAATGTCAGTCGTCTTCTGCCAGATGGTACGCTGTCGGAGCAAGCGAGAATGGAAACCGGATCATTTTCGGCATGGCTTTCTCGGCACGTTGACGCTGTATATCCGCAAGCGCGAACCGCTCGCGCATTTCGCAGGCTATTTCGCTATGCTATCGCCACCGATGTCGCGCAACACCCTTCTGTTGCACGCCTGGCTACTCCGAACGCCGCCGGATATTCCCAACTTCGCATGTGCCGGCTTCATGCCGAGAAGCAGGGCTGGCGCGTTATCGAGGAATATACCGATCACGCGATCTCCGGCGCCTCCCTTCTCCGTCCTGGTATCCAGGCGCTGATCGCAGACTCCACACGCAGCCGCTTCGACCTGATCCTCGCCGAGGCAATGGACCGGCTGTCGCGCAACCAGGAGGATATTGCCGGCCTGTTCAAACGCATGTCCTATTCCGACGTAAAGATCTTCACCCTGTCCGAAGGCGAGGTCTCGCATCTGCGTGTCGCCCTGAATGGGACGATGAACGCGCTGTTCCTCAAGGATCTGGCCGACAAGACGCGCCGCGGCCAATGCGGCTGCGTCGAAGCGGGCAAGTCCGGCAGGGGCAATTCCTACGGCTACGATGTGGTCAAGAAGTTCGATGGCGATGGCGAGCCGATCCGCGGCCGGACCATCAACGAAGCCCACGCCGAAGTCGTCCGCCGCATCTTCCGCGACTATGCCGCCGGCAAGTCGGCCAAGATCATCGCCTTCGCTCTCAACAAGGAAGGCATCCCCGCCCCGACCGGCCGTGATTGGGGCTTCAGCACCATCAACGACAAGCCCCGCGACGCAAGCACGGCGGCGCGGATTTCGGTGACCGGATCATGCGGCCGACGCAGCTTAATAACGGGCATAAAGGGCGGCACCGGTCATTTTCAAGCTTCTCCTCTCATTCGGCAATGCACCGGTCTGCCAGCAGTTGCGCCGGGCCGTTGCGGCTGGCGCGGGGCTGCCAGCGCACGCCCCGCCTTTCCTGCTTCAGAAGCCTTCGCCGGTACGAAACCGACCGGTCAAGGCTGGTGCGCAGCACCACCGCGAAGCGGCGTGGTCTTGAGGGGGCGGATTCGTACCGGCCCAATCCAGCAAGCCAAAAAAGGCTTTAACTGCACACATTCCGGCTTATTAATTATGCACCCCACCATCGGAACATACCTACGCAGACTCATTCCGGTAGCTCATCGTATCAAATGGTGTCCTCCGGCAGCGGCGGCACATCCGGCGCTTTGTCCAGCAAGCTTGTCAGAGCACCACGCTTCATCGTGCCTGCACGCGCCTTGAGGAATTCGCTCGCCGTCTCCACGGCCCCGATCTTCTGTGCGACCGCCGAAACGATCCACTGATTGAGCGACACGCCGTCCTCCATGGCGAGACGTGCCGCCGTCTCCTTGAGCGACTGCGGCAGTTGCAGCGGATATTTGTAGCGTTGGGCCTGCGTCATGTGTTCAGTCTCCTGACGATCTCTCCCGGTGTTATCACGGTGACGCCCAGCCCGAGCGCCGGGCGGAAATCCTTGACATTATGCGTCACGATGGCCTCGGCCTGTCCGTTCAAAGCAACCTCAAGCACCATTTCATCTGCGACATCGGCCAGCATCGGGCGCGTTCGAAACGAAATATCGACGCCCTCAGAAATGGCGGCAAGCGCGCTCATCACCGAAGCGACATCCTCAAGGCTGTGGCCAGTCGCCTGCCGGGTTCCCAGTCGACTCAGCACAGCCTCATACTCCAGAAACAGCGCTGTCGAACAAAGTGGTGTCACCAGTCCTTGATCAGCGAAACGCAGAAGCAAGTTGCTCGCTCCATTGCGGCTGCGAAACGCCGCCACGATCACATTGATATCCAGAACAAGTCGCATGACAGGCAATTTATAGACATCTCATAGGATGTCAATGTGTTGCATGATGGTCCCCGTTATACATCGTCATCCGCCGCGCTTCTGTCCGATTATCGTTGGTGCCATGTTCACCGGCGCGGCGCGGCGAAGTGCTGGGCGCGCGTTGGGATCAATTCGATCTCGATGCCGCCGTTTGGATCAAGCCTGCGGCCACCACGAAACAGCGCCGCCTGCATCGCGCGCCGATCAGCGCTGCTGCGCCCGATCCGGCTTCGAGTGCCGGAAGATTGCGAATGGGTGTTTCCGCGCCACGCTGAGGGCAAACCGCTTCAGGACATCAAGCGGTTCTGGAAAGATGTCCGGGCGAAGGCCGAACTGCCCGCAGTCCGCATCCACGATCTTCGCCACACGTTCGCGTCGTTGCTCGTCTCGGGCGGCATGACGCTGCCGATGATCGGCAAGCTCCTCGGTCACACACAGGTGCAAACCACCCAGCGTTATGCCCACTTGCTCGATGATCCGCTGCGCGCCGGGCTTGAACAGGTCGGGGATACGCTGCGGGCGAAGCCGAGGCTGGTTCAGGCCGAAGCGGCGGCATAAGGGCCGAAAATTACTAAGCCGTCGGCCGTCCCTGAAAGCACGTCCCTATAGGGCATCCCCCTGCGCTGAGGGTGACCGAAACTACCTCTCGGAACAAACAGCGTGTGGCAACGTTTGACACACAGCCGCCCGCGACGTGGGACTTTCTATGACCGTGCGGCAGACTAGAAATGTTTCCCTGACTCCGGAATTGGAGCGCTTTGTCATGTCAATGTTGGCACATGGCCGTTACCGCAGCGCCAGCGAGGTAATCCGTGCAGCTTTGCGACTGCTCGAAAAGTCCGAGTCGGGGCCAGAGGCTGTCCAACGTTTGAATACTGGAAGCGCGGGCCATCGTGCAAGATGAGCCCGACAGATCTGGCAGCCAGAAAGCCGCCGAGGCCGAGGTTGAGGGATTCAAGCAGGAGCTTGGACCGTTTGTCGTTGCCGCTGAAACAACTCGAATGGCAATGGTATTTACCGACGCAAAGAAAGATGACCAGCCAATCATATTCGCGAACGACAGCTTTCTCTCCCTGACCGGCTTCACTCGAAATAATGTTTTGGGAGAGACCTTCAGGTCTCTCCTTGCTCCGAACTCCGATACACGCGCTCTGGAGCAGTTGGGTTCTGCATTTGAGGGCGCATCGGACGGCGATGCGGAACTAGGGCTCAAACGCCACGATGGAAGCATTATTCCGACATCCGTCTTTGTAAGCCCGGTTCGGGACGAGCGCGGGGAGATCAACCAAAATTTCGTATCGTTCGTTGACCTGACGAAGCACCGGCAAGAACAGGAGCATCTTCGCTTTCTTCTCGACGAACTAAACCATCGGACGCAAAACACGCTCGCAACCGTACTGGCGATCATAGGTCAAACCTTGCGGGGGATGGCCGATGATGACGTCATCGCCAAACTCGAGAAGCGGGTGTTGGCCCTCTCCGAAGTCAATAGCCTGCTCGGTGACGAGAACTGGGATCGAGTGGGTCTTCGCGATGTCCTCGACCGAATTTTAGAGCCCTTCCGCTTCAACAAAGGGCACAACTCCCGGTTCGCCTTAAGGGGCGAAAATGTTCGACTGCGGCCCAAAGCTGCCCTAACTTTCGCAATGGTTTTCCATGAATTGGCGACCAACGCGGTCCAATATGGCGCACTATCGGAACGGGATGCAGGGCTCGTCGAGGTTGAGTGGAGCGTCGAACCGTTGCAAGGAGGTCAGCTCCGTCTGTGCTGGCGGGAGTCGGGCGGTCCACCGGTAGCGGCGCCTCAGTACAAGGGATTTGGATCGCGCTTGATCGAGCGCGGGTTGGCGCAGGAACTGAACGGAAGCGTTCATCTCTCCTTCGATCATTCGGGCTTGATTTGTGAAATCAAAATGCCTGCGCAAGGCGATACTCCGGTGCCGTCGTGAGCGCCCTGGAATCCGCTCGGCGCATCCTCGTTGTCGAGGACGAGGTCATGGTTGCATGGGCGCTCGAAGATATGCTGACCGGTTTGGGCTACAGTGTAGTTGGACCCGCCGCACGGGTCGACCAGGCGCTGAGCTTGATCGAAAACGGTTTTGTCGATGCTGCCGTGCTCGACATCAACCTCGATGGCGAGAAAAGCTATCCCATAGCCGACGCGCTCGCGGCTCGCGGAGTGCCGTTCGTTTTCTCAACTGGCTATAACAAGCAACGGGTTCACAAGGACTATCTAGCCTACACAACCTTGCAGAAGCCATTCGAGGGTTCGACTTTGGGCAAAGCGTTAACAGAACTGTTGGTTCCGGGGACGACGACACCATCTACGCAGCACCATGATACCGCAGTATGGGATGCCCATCGCCTTCGTATAGCGACCGACGCCGCAGGCGTGGCCCTCTGGTCGTGGAATGTTGATACTGACCAGATTTCAATGGACGAGCGCGCGCACGAGTTATGGGGTGTGCCCAGCGGCATCGTCACTTTCAGAGACCTTTCGGCCCGTATCCACCCGGAGGACCTCGACCGAGTGAGGGCCGCGTTCTCCGCTACTCGGGACATTCTGGGTGGTTACGAAGTCGATTTCAGAATTTTGCACGGCTCGGATGTTCGGTGGATTTCCGCCCGGGGGAGAGGGGATGATCAAGGCATCGTAGGTCGCGTGATGTTTGGCGTCTTCCTGAACGTGACAGAACGCAAAATGGCTGAGGAAGCACGCGAGATGATCGCGGGTGAGATGGGGCATCGAGTCAAGAACTTGTTTGCAATAGCGTCGGCGCTTACCGGAATCTCAGCACGCACGTCGAAAACGACGAGCGAGATGGCGGGGGATCTGACGCTGCGATTGACTGCCTTGAGCCGCGCGCACGACCTTGTCCGTCCTGTCCTCAGCGAACCCAAGAAGGCAGCTCTGCTGGGCGATCTCCTCGCAGTGCTTCTTGATCCCTACACAGGTGATGGACCGCTCAACGCGCGTGTCAAAGTTTCCGTGCCGGAACTGCTGGTCGGAGAAGCCTCGGCGACAACGCTGGCGCTGGTTGTTCATGAGTTGGCGACGAACTCGATTAAATATGGTGCGCTGTCAAAGTCATCCGGCACACTTGACGTTTCGTGCCAAGCCGATGACAGGGACGTGGTGATTGTATGGAAGGAGGAAGGTGGCCCCGCTGTCGTAGCTCCCACGGGGCCCGCAGGGTTCGGAAGCCAGCTGATCGCGAAAAGCATGGCAGGTCAGTTAGGGGGCACCATCGCATTTGACTGGCCCCAAAGCGGCGTCGTTGTTACGCTGCACGTAAGTAAAGCCCGACTAAACGGCTAGTGGGTTTTTGAGCTCACTCGCACCTTAGTTCCTTCCATATCGCCGACACTTTCCGCCGCACTGTCCGCTCGTCGGGCGGCGGGAAATCCTCCCGACCGGCGAACCAATCCATCATATCGCGTACTAGTTCGCCCTAGCTCGCCGGCATGCCGTGATCGTGGACGCGCCGGGCGATCGCGCCGGCGAAGGCGTCCCAATCGTGCTTGGGCGGCGCGCCCGGCCCGGCTGGGCGTTTGGTCGGGTTCGATGTCGGCGCAGACGCTGAACACCCGTTTCTATCGCGAACTGGCCAACTGGTTTTTCTGGTCGACGAAAATCGTCGAGTTTCCGGCCGCGGTTCGGGCGCGCGAGAACGAGGCAACCGACAAGGCGAAGAAGGAAGCCTTCGAGGCGCAGAACCAGAGTACCCGTCCGGTGAAGGCCGCAGCAGCTACGGCTCCGGCGGTTTGATAGCGGCAGGCTTGGGTGGAGCGTCACCCATTTCTCTACGTACATTGACGATGTGCTGAAGATTATCGATTCCGTCTTCAGTGAAGACGACGATGGTTTCGCTCAGTTCAGATGCCGGATAGGTGTCGTAGGCACTCAAGCGTCCATCTTCTGAGAACATCTCGATAGAGCAATCGTGGAGAAAGTCCTCGTCCTCGTCGAGCATCTCAGCCACATATTTAAGGGTGTAGAGCGTGGTGTTGCGGTATCCCATCGCCGATCCAGTCCTTTGATCACGCCGCCTTTTCGGCAATCGCCCCCACGGCCGACCAATTCCAAGGGAGCAGTTGCTCCAACTTAGTGATGGGGGTGTCGGCGATGCGGGCGAGCACGTCGGCGAGCCAAGCTTGCGGATCAATGTCGTTGAGCTTGGCTGTCATGATCAGCGTCGCCATGAAGGCGGCGCGATCCGCACCCCGGTCAGAGCCTGCAAAGAGCCACGCTTTTCTGCCGAGAGCAAAGCCACGCAGGGCCCGCTCAGCAGCATTGTTGCTGAGGCAGATGCGGCCGTCGTTGAGGAAGGACGTGAAGCCCTCCCAACGCTTCAGCATGTAATCGATGGGCTCGGTGACCGGTGAGCTGCGCGACAGCTTTGTTCGTTCAGAACGAAGCCATTCCTCAAGCTCGTCGACGAGAGGACGACTGTCTTGTTGCCGTCGTGCCAGTCGTTCACCGGCAGATAAGCCATTGATCTCGCGCTCGATGTCGAACAGCATGTCGATGCGGCTGACCGCTTCGAGCGCAGCCGGCGAGATCGTTGCTGCGTTCTTTCCCCGTTTCGCATTAGTGGCAATGTCGGCAAGCACAAAAAACTTGCGACGGGCATGCGCCCAACACAGCGCCTGCGTCAGCGGACCTGGATTGCGATCCACTTTGAACAGGGGATTGTAGCCGCCGTATGCGTCTGCCTGCAGAATGCCGGTGAAGGTCTTGAGATGCCTCTCGGGATGCTCCTGGCGACGATCTCGCGAGGCATAGTAGAGGGCTGCCGGTGGCGATGTTCCGCCGAACGGCCGGTCATCCCTGACATAGGTCCATATGCGGCCAGTTTCGGTCTTTCCCGTCGCCAGGATCGGCACCGTGGTGTCATCGCCGTGCAGCCGCTCGGCAGCCAGCACATGTGCCTCGATCAATCCATGCACTGGCTTCAAGACCGCGGCGCAAGCGCCAACCTGGTCGGCAAGCGTCGACAGGCTGAGATCGATGCCCTCGCGGGCATAGCGCTCACTTTGCCGGTTCAGCGGCTGATGCTGACCGAACTTCTCAAACAGGATCATCGCCAGCAGGTTTGGCCCGGCAAAGCCACGCGACGTCACATGGAAGGGCGCAGGCGGCTGAGTAATCTTCTCGCATTCGCGGCAGGAGAATTTCTCGCGCACCGTCTGGATCACCTTCCACTGGCGCGGGATTACCTCCAGCGTCTCAGTGATGTCCTCGCCCAGTTTCGCCAGCCTGGCCGAGCCACAGCACGGGCAATTTGTCGGCGCGGCAATGACGACGCGCTCGCGCGGCAGATGCTCGGGAAACGGTTTGCGCGATGGACGCTTGCGCTCGAAGGCCCTGACTGTCGATGATCGTGCCGCCATCTCTGCCGCCAGTTCGTCTTGGCTGGCGTCGGCTTCCAGCTCTTCGAGCTGCAATTCCATCTGTTCGAGAAGCCGGGCCTTCCGCTCCGAGCGGCTGCCATGGATGTCGCGCTTGAGCTTCTCGATCTCCAGTCTCAGCCGGGCGATCAGCGCATCGGAATGCGAGTTCACAGCTTGCGCACGAGCAGCAACGGCCTCGGCTTCACGACGGGCGGCACGTTCCGCGAGGATCATCGCGTGAGCGCTGGCAAGGTCGTCGGGAAGCTGATCGGCCGCGTCGGTCATGACGAGATGGAATCATATTCGCTCCCGTCATGCCAGCGGTTTTGCTCATCCAGCCGACGTCGGCCGCCAGGTTTTTTGCGGCATCCGCCAATCGATGCCTTCGAGCAAATAACCGAGCTGCGCCGGCGTAATCACCAGCGTGCCATCGGCCGCCGACGGCCATAAGAAGCGACCCCGTTCCAGCTTCTTGGTGAACAGGCAGGCACCCTGGCCATCATGCCAGATCACCTTGATCAATCCACCCTGACGTCCGCGGAAGCAGAACAAATGGCCGCTGTGAGGATCGCGCTTCAACGTCTCCTGCACCATCAGGGCAAGGCCGGGAAAACCCTTTCGCATGTCCGTGTAACCTGTTGCCAGCCAGACCTTCACGCCGCTCGGAACCGGGATCATCGCCGCTCCAGGATATCGAGGATCCGAACCAGGGCTTCGGTGTCAATGTCACTCTCGACGCGAAGGCGCCGGCTGCGGCCAAGCTCGATCGTCACGATGCTCGTCTTCTTGCGCGACCGTGCAGGCGGGGCCGTTTCCACCGCATCAGGCGCTGGCAAGCTCGCGACAACTTCGACAGGGATAAACCGTGAGATTGAGGGCGCCGATACCTGGCACAGTTCCTTTCGCCAGCGGAACAACTGGCCGGAATGGATACCAGCAGATCGCGCGATCTCCGACACGCTGGCTCCTGGCTCAAACGTTGCCGCGACCAGCCGCTCTTTATCCTCCCGAGACCAGCGCCGACGTCGCTCGACCGATGTGATAACCTCAACAAGCTGCTTTGTCATAAGACTATCCCTAGTGCTTGCACTAGGACTTGCAGTCTTCAGCCCTCTTCAGCAAGGCGGCCGTCACCGTGGGGATACGAACCAGATCGCCGTCATCCGGCTGCTCACCCGGCTGATCTTCGTCTGGTTTATCAAGGAAAAAGGCCTCGTGCCCGAAGCCTTGTTTGATCCGACCGAACAAGGCGCTCCGGAATTAATCACCAAATTAATTCCGTAACTTCGCCGCTTTGCACCCGTCAGAAAAGAAACATTCACCGGACGCTTACGGAACGGCTGCGCGCCGGCGAACTTGAGACGGAGGCCAAAAAGAAAAAGCTCCTCGACGCGTATGCGGAGGAGCTTCTATGAAGCGACTTGAAGGGCAGAATATTCAAGTCTCATTGGTTGCGGGGGCAGGATTTGAACCTGCGGCCTTCAGGTTATGAGCCTGACGAGCTACCGGGCTGCTCCACCCCGCGTTATTGTTTTTTTGAGCGGAACGGACCGCTGTTGTTGCGGCCGGTTTATATCGGCTTATTGCCGTTGTTTTGTTTTGAGAAGATTGTGATTTTGTTGTTGCGTTTTGCAGACCTGGCGGCGACCGACTCTCCCGCGTCTTGAGACGAAGTACCATGGGCGCTGGGGCGTTTCACGGCCGTGTTCGGAAAGGGAACGGGTGCAGCCACCCCGCCATAACCACCAGGTCAGCGAAGCGCAACGATTTGAGAAGCTGGTGAAGTTTTCACTTCGTTTTGTTGAACACGTCATTGGCGGGGAAGCGCTTGTATGCTGCTTCTTATCGCCTGGCTCATTTTGATGAGCATTGTCAATGAGAACGATCAAGCCGATCGAGCTATTAGTACCGGTAAGCTTCATGCATTGCTGCACTTCCACACCCGGCCTATCAACGTGGTCGTCTTCCACGGCTCTGATAGGGAACACTCGTTTTCAGGTGGGTTTCCCGCTTAGATGCCTTCAGCGGTTATCCCTTCCATATGTAGCTACCCTGCTATGCCCTTGGCAGGACAACAGGTCCACCAGAGATATGTCCATCCCGGTCCTCTCGTACTAGGGACAGATCCTGTCAATATTCCTACACCCACGGCAGATAGGGACCGAACTGTCTCACGACGTTCTGAACCCAGCTCACGTACCGCTTTAATTGGCGAACAGCCAAACCCTTGGGACCTGCTCCAGCCCCAGGATGCGATGAGCCGACATCGAGGTGCCAAACAACCCCGTCGATATGGACTCTTGGGGGTCATCAGCCTGTTATCCCCGGCGTACCTTTTATCCGTTGAGCGATGGCCCTTCCACGCGGGACCACCGGATCACTATGACCGACTTTCGTCTCTGCTCGACTTGTCAGTCTCGCAGTCAGGCGGGCTTATGCCATTGCACTCGACGACCGATTTCCGACCGGTCTGAGCCCACCATCGCGCGCCTCCGTTACTCTTTCGGAGGCGACCGCCCCAGTCAAACTACCCACCATACACTGTCCCGGATCCGGATAACGGACCGCGGTTAGACATCCATGACGATAAGGGTGGTATTTCAAGGATGGCTCCACGGAAACTGGCGTCCCCGCTTCAAAGCCTACCACCTATCCTACACATGCCGACACGAATGCCAGTGTAAAGCTATAGTAAAGGTGCACGGGGTCTTTCCGTCTGACCGCAGGAACCCCGCATCTTCACGGGGAATTCAATTTCACTGAGTCTATGTTGGAGACAGCGGGGAAGTCGTTACGCCATTCGTGCAGGTCGGAACTTACCCGACAAGGAATTTCGCTACCTTAGGACCGTTATAGTTACGGCCGCCGTTTACTGGGGCTTCAGTTCAAAGCTTGCACCTCTCCCTTTAACCTTCCAGCACCGGGCAGGCGTCAGACCCTATACGTCGTATTGCTACTTCGCAGAGCCCTGTGTTTTTGATAAACAGTCGCTACCCCCTGGTCTGTGCCACCCCATCCTGGTTGCCCAAAATGGGGTCACGCTTCTTCCGAAGTTACGCGTGCAATTTGCCGAGTTCCTTCAACATAGTTCTCTCAAGCGCCTTGGTATACTCTACCTGACCACCTGTGTCGGTTTCGGGTACGGTCTATACGGTGGAGCTGTTTCCTGGAACCGCGTCCCTGCAAGATCAATCCAATAAGACCTTACAAGTTGAGCAATCCGTCACTACCACCAGGCCCACGAATATTAACGTGGTTCCCATCGACTACGCGTGTCCGCCTCGTCTTAGGGGCCGGCTAACCCTGCTCAGATTAACTTTAAGCAGGAACCCTTGGTCTTTCGGCGAGAGGGTCTCTCACCCTCTTTATCGTTACTCATGTCAACATTCGCACTTCCGATACCTCCAGGATGTCTCACGACTGTCCCTTCACAGGCTTACGGAACGCTCCGCTACCACGTGTATTGCTACACATCCTCAGCTTCGGTGCATGGCTTCAGCCCCGTTACATTTTCGGCGCAAAGACCCTTATTTAGACCAGTGAGCTGTTACGCTTTCTTTAAATGATGGCTGCTTCTAAGCCAACATCCTGGTTGTTTTGGGATCCTCACATCCTTTCCCACTTAGCCATGACTTGGGGACCTTAGCTGGAGGTCAGGGTTGTTGCCCTTTTCACGACGGACGTTAGCACCCGCCGTGTGTCTGCCGAGTAGTACTCCCCGGTATTCGGAGTTTGGTTAGGATCAGTAAGACGGTGAGTCCCCATAGCCCATCCAGTGCTCTACCCCCGGGGGTATTCGCTCGACGCTCTACCTAAATAGATTTCGCGGAGAACCAGCTATTTCCGAGTTTGATTGGCCTTTCACCCCTAGCCACAAGTCATCCCAATCTATTGCAACAGATGCGGGTTCGGTCCTCCAGTTGGTGTTACCCAACCTTCAACCTGCTCATGGCTAGATCACTCGGTTTCGGGTCTAATGCAACAAACTCAATCGCCCTATTCAGACTCGCTTTCGCTACGCCTACACCTACCGGCTTAAGCTTGCTTGTTACACTAAGTCGTTGACCCATTATACAAAAGGTACGCCGTCACCCTTTCAGGCTCCGACTGTTTGTAGGCATCCGGTTTCAGGTTCTATTTCACTCCCCTTGTCGGGGTGCTTTTCACCTTTCCCTCACGGTACTTGTTCGCTATCGGTCATGCACGAGTACTTAGGCTTGGAGAGTGGTCTCCCCATGTTCAGACAGGATTTCTCGTGTCCCGCCCTACTCTAGGACAATGAGTGTTCTACGCGTACGGGGCTGTCACCCGCTACGGCCCAACTTTCCAGATGGTTCCGCTTTATTCCTCATTGCCACTGGCCTGGTCCGCGTTCGCTCGCCACTACTTGCGGAGTCTCGGTTGATGTCCTTTCCTGCAGGTACTTAGATGTTTCAGTTCCCTGCGTTCGCTTCTTACCCCTACCCCTATTCGAAGGTAAGATACCTTATTAACGATACTTGGAAACCTGTTTGGTTCTCACTCACGCTTGTTCCGCACATTCCGTGCGGCGCTGCGTGGGCGCGCCGGACGACCGGCGACGCGCTCCGCGCTGTATTGGGAAGTTCCCATACAGGCCACAGGCCGTCGGCGATCGTTCGCCGTAACGTCGGATCGAAGATCCGACAACAAAACAGATTTCCCAAGTATCTAAGGTGGGTTGCCCCATTCGGAGATCCATGGATCAAAGCTCATTCGCAGCTCCCCACGGCTTATCGCAGCGTATCACGTCCTTCATCGCCTGTGCATGCCAAGGCATCCACCAAATGCCCTTACGACACTTAATCGTTCTCATTGCCAATGCTCATCATTTACTGGATCAGGATCCCGACAACCTTGCGATTGCCGTGCCAGCCAGAGACCAGGTTACCTTTTACAACCCGGACAATTCATGATGCCATCGACGTGTTCGACAGATCTGCTTTATTGGAGCTACGCCGAGCAGCTCGCTTCACAGTCTGTCTTAAGACCAGCTTCTCGAGATCAAATCCGGTGGCGCGCGGTCAGGCAACGCCAATCCAGCACCGTCGGTCAGATGAAAGCCAAAGCCTTCAAACAACAACAATGCCTCGGGACAAGCTTCCTTCCTACCTCCGGCTCCTCTTTCGTTTCCGGTCGGCTAGACCATCAACGACATCATGGGAACCGGCTTCGGACGCCCTGGGCCAAAACCCAAAACACCTGGAAGCCTCCAGATCAATCTTCTCTTCACGATATATGCAGAACAGGCATCGTCATAAACGATGCAAACTTTGTTTTTCTTCAGAAGACAATGCTTGTCGCTCACGCGCCGAAGGCGCTCCGCTAGGGCGCCAAACGATTGGCGACG
>NZ_CP064187.1:3792500-3970000 GCF_015353075.1 Rhizobium sp. 007
CAAAAGCTTCGTCGCGCGGTCCTGACGCTTAACCTGCTGGAAAAGCTCCGGCGTCGAGTCGATAAACCGGGTTGTATAGCTGTTGTCCTTGAACTTCGGGTGTCCGATGATCGCTTCAAGGAAGGTGAGGTTGGTTGCCACGCCGCGAATGCGGAATTCACGCAACGCCCGGTCCATGCGAGAGATCGCCTCGAGCGGATTCGGGGCCCAGGCCGTCACCTTGACGAGCAGCGGATCGTAATAGCGGGTAATGATCGCTCCCGAATAGGACGTGCCGCCATCAAGACGAATGCCGAAACCCGAGGCCGAGCGATAGGCAGTGATGCGGCCGTAGTCCGGGATGAAGTTATGTTCCGGATCTTCCGTCGTGATGCGGCACTGCAGCGCGTGGCCGTTGAGCTTGATATCCTGCTGCTTGGGAACGCCCGATTCCGGTGTACCGATCGCGTAGCCATCAAGGATATGGATCTGTGCCTTGACGATATCGATGCCGGTCACGACTTCGGTGACCGTGTGCTCGACCTGGATGCGCGGATTGACTTCGATGAAGTAGAATTTTCCGGTATCGGAATCCATCAGATATTCGACGGTGCCGGCGCCGATATAGTTCGTCGCCTTGGCGATCTTCAGCGAATAGGCGGCGAGCTCCTGGCGCTGCGCTTCCGAAAGATAGGGTGCCGGCGCACGCTCGACGACCTTCTGGTTGCGGCGCTGGATCGAGCAGTCGCGCTCGAAGAGGTGCACGACATTGCCGTGCGTATCGCCAAGCACCTGGCTTTCGACGTGGCGGGCGCGCTCGACGAGCTTTTCGAGATAGACTTCATCCTTGCCGAAGGCGGCCATCGCCTCGCGCTTGGCTTCAGTCACCTCACGGGCAAGATCCTTCGGGTCGCGAATGGCGCGCATGCCGCGCCCGCCGCCGCCCCAGGAAGCTTTCAGCATGACCGGATAGCCAATCTCCTCGGCCATGCGGGCGACTTCCTTCATGTCGTCCGGAAGCGGATCGGTTGCCGGAACCACTGGCACGCCGACCGAGATCGCCAGATTGCGCGCGGCCACCTTGTTGCCGAGCTGGCGCATCGTATCGGCCTTCGGGCCGATAAAGGTGATGCCGGCCTTATTGCAGGCATCCACGAATTCAGGGCTCTCCGACAGCAGGCCATAACCTGGATGGATGGCATCGGCGCCGGATAGTTTGGCAACGCGGATCACTTCATCGATCGAAAGGTAGCTTTCGATCGGCCCGAGATCGCGGTCGAGATGCGGCCCGCGGCCCACCTGATAGCTTTCGTCCGCCTTGAAGCGGTGCAGCGCCAGTTTGTCCTCTTCCGCCCATATCGCGACCGTTTTTATTCCCAGCTCATTGGCCGCGCGGAACACGCGGATGGCAATTTCGGAACGATTGGCAACGAGTATCTTGGATATGGGCAATGCGCTCTCCTCACGGCATCGAAGCGGGCAATGCTGCACCCGCGAAGGAAATTCTTAACGCGCCGTTACAGAAAGTTCAATTTCCCTTGCGAAATAGAATTTCCCAAATGCGAGGGTCGCGCGCCAAATTAGGTAACGAGCCCGTGCCGGAAAGCCAGCGCCACCGCCTGCTGGCGGTTCTTGGCCTTCAGCTTGTCCTGCAGCCCATTCATATACCAATCGACCGTGTGGTTCGATATGCTGAGCAACTTGCTGATCTCCATCGAGGTCAGGCCGTCGGCCAAATAGTGCAGGATTTCGAGCTCGCGGCGCGTCGGCGGCAAATTGAGCAATGAAGCGCTTTCGAGTGCCTTCGCTTCGCCCTTGAGATCAAGCAGCCGCCAGAACGCTTTGCGGGCAACCGTTTCGAACAACGACATCTCGACCGGCGACAATTCGACAGGCCCACCGCCGACGCTTAAGTTTCCGAGCACGCCGCTCTTGCCGTGAATGGGGAAGATGTAACCGTCGCGGAGGCCGTGGGCATGGGCATCCGCCATCATCTGTTCCATTCGCCGCTGGTGCGGATCGCGGCGGTAGGCGGCAAGGCTTTCCTTCCATCGAAATGGCCTTTGCGCCTGCGCCAGATACCGGACTGTTGGATCTATGAGGACATATTTTTTTGCAACATATGTTTGCGGCCACTTCTCGGGCCAATGCCCGGCAAGTACGAGACCCCAGGGATCTTGGCTCTGCTTCAGGTGACGCAGCAATCCATAATACTCGAAGCCATAGGAATGAACGGCCCGCCGGAGTTCCTCAACGACGGTTTCGGGCTTCGTGCATTCCTCTATGACGACGAGCAATTGAACCAAAGAATGAATATTCACAAAAAGCCCCTTGCCCGGCAATGGGCGATCGGTGAAGTCCGTCGGTCGGACCACCTGAACGTGGCAACGACGGTCTTCGATTAACAAGCTGGCTTCATATAAGGTTTATGGATTGCTAAAGCTTGGTTTAAATACAAGTGGAAATTGTTGCACTCCCAATCGGTTGAGCAGCTTTGCGCTGCGGTTATCCTGTCGCATCCTGCAGAAACACCTCACCTGAATGCGCCGTTAATCGTCGGTTCAGGTGTTTTTTCATAGCATCGCGCCATTCCGTTTTTTGCAGATGCACACAAGAGGTACCGCCGTGTCGTTATTCAAGGTCTATGCAAGAGCTTTGCGCTACCTTGGCGCTTACAAGCTCCGCGTATCCCTGGTGGTCGTTGCGAACATTGTTCTGGCTGCGATCACGATCGCGGAGCCTGTTCTGTTTGGTCGCATCATCGACGCCATTTCAGGCAATGGCGAGGTCAAGCCCATTCTGTTCATGTGGGCCGGATTTGCCGTCTTCAATACGATCGCCTTCGTTCTTGTCGCCCGCGAGGCGGACAGGCTGGCCCATGGCCGGCGCGCGACTTTGCTGACGGAAGCATTTGGCCGCATCATCTCGATGCCGCTCTCCTGGCATCACCAGCGCGGCACGTCGAACGCGTTGCATACCCTGCTGCGCGCTTGCGAAACGCTCTTCGGCCTCTGGCTCGAATTCATGCGTAATCACCTCTCGACCGCCGTCGCCATTGCGCTTCTGGTCCCGACCGCCATGGCCATGGACCTGAGATTGTCCGGCGTGCTGGTCGTGCTTGGTCTTGCCTACTGGCTGATCGGCCGTCTGGTCATGAGCCGCACGAAGGACGGACAGGCTTCGGTCGAGGACCACTATCACACCGTTTTCTCGCATGTGAGCGACTCGATCAGCAACGTTTCGGTGCTGCACAGCTACAACCGCATTGAAGCTGAAACCAAGGCGCTCAAGGGCTTTGCCGACCGTCTGCTGCAGGCTCAGTACCCGGTCCTCGACTGGTGGGCCCTTGCCGGTGCTCTGAACCGAATGGCATCGACCATCGCCATGATGATCATCCTTGTGATCGGCACGCTTCTGGTGCAGGCCGGCGAACTGCGGATCGGTGACGTCATAGCCTTCATTGGCTTTGCAAACCTTTTGATCTCGCGCCTCGACCAGATGCGCCAGTTCGCCACGCAGATTTTCGAAGCCCGCGCGAAGCTTGAAGACTTCTATACGCTCGAAGACTCCGTTCGCGAGCGCGAAGAACCGGCGGGCAATGCCGACATCAAGGACGTCAAGGGCGAAGTCGAATTCCGCGACGTATCCTTCGGCTTCGGCAACTCGTCGCAGGGCCTGCACAATGTCTCCTTCTCGGTGAAGGCTGGCCAGACAGTCGCGATCGTAGGCCCGACAGGTGCGGGCAAGACGACGCTCGTCAATCTGCTGCAGCGCGTCTACGATCCGGACAGCGGCCAGATCCTGGTGGATAGCCACGACATCACCAAGGTCACCCGCAGGTCGCTGCGCCGTTATATCGCCACCGTGTTCCAGGATGCGGGTCTGCTGAACCGTTCGATCAGCGACAATATCCGCCTTGGCCGCGAAGGTGCCAGCGAAGAAGAGATGCGCCGTGCTGCCGAAGCGGCAGCCGCGGCGGACTTCATTGAGACGCGCGAGGAACAGTATGACACGCATGTCGGCGAGCGTGGCAACAGGCTCTCGGGCGGGGAGCGCCAGCGCGTGGCCATCGCCCGCGCCATCCTCAAGGATGCGCCGATCCTGGTTCTCGACGAGGCGACCAGTGCGCTCGACGTGGAGACCGAGAACCGCGTGAAGGCTGCAATCGACAACCTTCGCCAGAACCGGACCACCTTTATCATCGCGCACCGCCTCTCGACGGTTCGTGAAGCAGACAAGGTGCTCTTCCTCGACAATGGCCGGATCGTCGAACAGGGTAGTTTCGATGAACTCAGCCACAGCAACGGCCGCTTTGCAGCGCTGCTTCGCGCCAGCGGTATCCTGACGGACGAGGAAGTCCGCAAGGCTCATACGACCGAAGCTGCTTAACCAGGTTCGAAAACCAAATTGCAAGGCCGGAGGGAAAACCTTCCGGCCTTTTTTATCGGGGTTAGAAACTCGGGACGCGCTGCAAGTGAGGTCGTTGCCGACTCCCGCCGCCGCGAAGTGGAATTCGATGCTAAAATAACGCTATGGCTTTCGGGGTACTGAGCTCCTGTCCGCTACTGCCCCAGGCCTTTTGGTAACAATCGCGGACCGCCTTGAGCCAATGAACGAAATGGGGAAGGCCGAGCGGCGCGCTTCCCAGGATGGATCGTAATCGAGCCGCCATTCGCCTTCGAAAGTCATCTGTGCGACGGGGAAGGTTTCGTAGAAGATCTTTGTCATCGACCATCACCGAAGTTCGGCAGGAAGCCGAGATCATCTTCGGATGCTGCTGGGGACGCTTGGGCTGTGGTCAGGTCGCCGAGCTCAATGCCCACCGTGCGCGCGACGATCAGCGCCTTTTCGAGTTGGCAGCTCGGCTTGCCGGATTCGAGTTCGACAATGAAACGCTCGCCCGTTCCGGAACGGGTGGCAAGCTCGGTCTGGGTCCAGCCGAGGCCTTTGCGTTTTTCTCTGACGGCAGTGCCGAAATCACGTGCAGACTTGAACATCCAGCATCTCCTGTGGCGGCTTACCGTTCAGGAAGGTTCTTTAATTTTCAATGCGCTTCTTACCGATCGGGAAGTCATTCGGCAGGGAGGCGATAAAAACGTACCGATCGGAAGTTTTTACCGTGCGAAGCTGTGAGGCTGAGGCCTTCGGCCTTTGATTTGTTTGGACTTTGTTCAGTGACGGCTGACGAATTATAAATCGATATGGGCTGAGTAACCTCAGACGGGTCTCAAGGCCTTGATGCCGTGACAGCTGCGGCAGCGGACAGTTTATCGCGTCAGAGGCGACGGCGCCTTCTGCCTTGCCGCGCGCGGCTTTCGGATAAAGCGCGCAGCTGATGTCTCTCTACCAGAGCGGCTTGAACCGCAGCCTGGAAGGACAAGACGCGCTCCCGGATCTTCTCCTCGCGCAAGCCACATCGCGCAAGCTCGTCCGCCAGCAAACGGCACTCGGCTTTCCAAAACGCGACCGCCGGTTCTCCGTGCAGATCATCAAGCGTCGCGGCGCAGCGCTCGATATCGCCGGGCTGGGGGATGCTTGGAAATATCACGATTTCGCTTGCGGTCAGCGCGGCGAGAGGGGTGTCGAAAGAAGATGCCATCGAATCAATCCATGTTTCCATCAGACTGTTAGGCTTGTGTTGGTTAACGATTACCTTCTCTCGCGGAATAATGCCGTTGCTGACCGACTGAATGGACCTCAAGCCAAGGTCCCAGCAGCCGATTGTTCTGCTGGGACTTTGGCTTGGCATTGTTAGGATTGCGCGCGCTGTTGCACAGTTCCGCTCTCTTCGGCAGGAATCTGTGTACGCGACATCACGCGTCCGACCACGAGCACCAGCAGCGCGGCGGCAGCCAGGCACGCGGCAAGAAAGAACATTGGCGCAATCGTGCTTCCCGTACTGTCCTTGATCCAGGGCACGACGTTCTGGGCGACAAAGCCGCCGAGATTGCCGACGGAGTTGATTGCGGCGAGCCCGGCCGCCGCACCAGCGCCTCTCAGAAAACGTGACGGCAGGCTCCAGAAAACCGGCTGGCCGGCGAAGATGCCCGCTGCAGCGATGCACAGAAATGCGAACTGGACGCCATGGTCCGGAATAACAGCAGAAAGGACAAGGCATATGGCGCCCAGCAGTGCCGGTATGACGATGTAAGGCGTCTTCGAAGCTGCCCTGTCTGCCATCGACGGGACGATGTAAAGCGCCACCGCCACGAGGACCCAGGGTATGATGTTCAGAAAGCCGTTGGCCGTGTTGCTGACGCCGAATTCCTTGACGATGGTCGGGAGCCAATAGCTGAGGCCGTAGGCTGCAAGAGGAAAGCCGACGTAGCACAATGCCATAAGAAGTACCTTCGGATTGATGAGCGCCTTGAAGCCATTCTCCGCGTTCTTGTCCATGTCTGCATTTTCCGCCTCAATCCTGCGTTTTAGCCAGCTCTTCTCCGCATCGCTCAGGAAGTTCGCACTCTCTGGGCGATCCGAGAGGTAAAGCAGCGTGACCACGCCTGCTATGACGGCGGGAATACCCGTCGCGATGAACACCCATTGCCAGCCGGCGATACCATAAAGCCCGTCGAGATCGAGCAGCATGCCGCCCAGCGGCGCGCCGACGGCATTGGCAAGAGCGCTGAAGATCATGAACAGTCCGACCATCGTGCCGCGATAGGCGGACGGATACCAAAGTGTCAGCAGATAAAGGACGCCTGGAAAGAACCCGGCTTCGCAGGCGCCAAGAAGAAATCGGAGAATGTAGAACATCGTCGCATTCTGCGTGTAGGCCAGGGCGATCGTAACTGCGCCCCACGAGAGCAAAATACGCGCAAACCATTTGCTGGCGCCATACCGCTCGAGCAGCAGATTGCTCGGGACTTCAAACAGGAAATAACCGATGAAGAAGAGCGAGGCGCCGAGGCCGTAGGCATATTCGCTCATGCCAAGCGCGCCGACCATTTCCAGCTTGGCGAAGCTGACATTTTGGCGATCGATATAGGCGATGAGATAAAGAATGCCTAGGAACGGCATGAGCCG
The DNA here is from genome assembly GCF_015353075.1 of Rhizobium sp. 007. Classification (NCBI taxonomy): domain Bacteria; kingdom Pseudomonadati; phylum Pseudomonadota; class Alphaproteobacteria; order Hyphomicrobiales; family Rhizobiaceae; genus Rhizobium; species Rhizobium sp. 007. Next base: position 3,799,506 of record NZ_CP064187.1, read on the forward strand.
CCACGTGATTTTGGCAATCAGTTGCTTTTCGTCGACCATGAATTTCTCCTCGGGGCAATTGCATCTGGGCGGGGAATAGATACGGCAAGCTTGCCATCATCAATTGTCGGCCGGTGGCCGAACTGCAGGCCAAGGCCGATTGACAAAACCGGCTGGCGGTTTCGCCAGCCGGTTTTGATATCGCAAAAGAGAGAGCTATTTGTCGCTATAGAGCTTTCGGCCATCCGCGACGCGGACGGCGACGGGAACGGAAGCACCACGCCCCATCGACCTGGCCTTCACGGTACCGTCGATGCGTTTGCGCTCGAGGTGGTAGGCATAAGCGAACTGACCGGAGATGCCTGCGACGACAAAGAGCGCACCGATCATCTGGTCATGATTGGTAATGTAGAGCAGCACCTGGCCCGCCATCGCAAGGATTGTCCCTGCCACGAAGATATTCAGCGAGTGACGGCCAATGATGGTCAGCGCATGATCCGACGGACGGCGCAGGATACGAGACAGCACGGGAATATTGATAACGAGGTAGCTGAGCGCCAACACATGCAGCAGCCGCGGCAGTGACAGGAAAGTCTTGTCGAAACCGGTAAGCACAGGCGGCAAGCCAAGCGCTGCCAGTACATTGCCGAGGTCCCAGAGGTGACCGACAACCCAAGCAAAGGACAGCGCTACGTAGCCGGAAGCCAGCACGAACAAAATCGGGTGTTCCGGCAGCTTGCCACCACGCTTGACATGCATGATGCCGACGGCGCCGATCGTGAACAAGAACTGCCACGAGAGTGGATTGAGGAACCAGTAGTCGGCGATGAGCATGTTGTGCGGCGCGATCTGATAGATGCCCGCAAGCAGCCACACAGCACCCGAAACGCCAAGCGCCAGAAGCGGATGGGCCGAGTAAAGAAGCAAGATGACCGGTACCATGAGCATCAGCGCGCCGTACATCGGCAATATGTTGTTGTAGCCGATCTGGTGGCCAAGCAGAAGCAGGGCGGGTATTCCCTCCGTCAAGTTCATCAAGACGGCGAGGATATTGATTTCGACCAGCAATCCCGGCCGGTGGAACAGCCAGGCGCCGCAAATGAACAGCGCGAGCGTTATGAAGGTCGTGATCATATGGGCGAGATAGAGCGTGAAGGCGCGCTTGATCGCCTTCTTCGCCATGTCTAGTCGCCTGCCGACCTTGAAGCCGGAGCCATAGGCCAGTCCGACCGCAATGCCCGAGATCAGCACGAAGGCTTCCGCGGCGTCGGAGAAGCCAAAATTCTTCGTCGTCACATACTCGAATATCTGGCCGGGAACGTGATTGATGAAAATCGTGATGAGGGCAAGGCCACGCAGAACATCAAGCCTCGTATCGCGCGCCGGTCGCACTGCTGATTGAGGCAAGCGCTCAGCGCCGATGGCGTTTTCCGGCGTAGCCGCCATGATGGTTCTCCTGTTCCGATCTGCAAACGCGGTTGCAGCCAAAAAGTTTCACCTTTTGGCTGCAACGAATCGCCGGAGTGTGAGCGTCGAAAATGCTGCTATCCGACCGAATATCCCTCATGGGGATTGGCGACTTCGCTGCCGTTGATGACCAGAGTGTAGCCGTCCGGATGGGACGATTTTGAGACCGAAATGCGATATTTCACACCTGAATGTTCGATCTCCGCCGAAAAGCCGTCCCAACCGCTCGGCAGTGCTGGACGAACAAAAATCCGTCCGTTTTTCAAACGGATACCCAGAATCCCTTCGACTGCGGCACGATAGAGCCAGCCCGCGGACCCCGTATACCACGTCCAGCCGCCGCGGCCCTTGAGCGCACCTTCGCCGTAGACGTCGGCAGCCACCGTATAGGGCTCGACTCGATAGTGCTCGGCAGAAGCTTTGTCGCGCGCATGGGTGATCGGGTTCAGGAGTTCGAAGCAGGCCAATGCATCATCGCCCCGGTTGAGCTCAGCAAGCGCCATAACCACCCAGGTAGCCGCATGCGTGTACTGGCCGCCATTCTCGCGAACACCGGGTGGATAGGCCTTGATATAACCCGGATCCCTGACCGACGTGGCAAAAGGCGGGGTAAATAGGCGGATGATTCGCGCTTCTTTGTCCACAAGGCGGTTCAAAACAGCGTCCATGGCCTTGACCGCGTGATCCGGATTGCCTTCGCCGGAAAGCACGCTCCAGGATTGCGCGATCGAATCGATCTGGCATTCCAGGCTTTCCTTCGAACCGAGCAGGCTGCCGTCGTCGAATGTGCCTCGGCGATAATAGCCGCCATCCCAACCTTGACTTTCGAGCGCGGCCTTCAGTTCACCGAGATGTTTCGTCCAGCGCTCGAGGCGAGCAGCGTCGCCCCGCTCTTGCGAATAGGGAATGAAGGACCGCAGCGCGCCTGCCAGGAACCAGCCAAGCCAGACGCTGGTGCCCTGGCCTTGGATGCCGACACGGTTCATGCCGTCGTTCCAGTCGCCGCCCATGATCAGCGGCAGGCCGTTTGAGCCCTTGCGCTTGATCGCGAGATCAAGTGCCAAGGCGGCATGCTCGTAGATGCTGGCCTTGTCGTCCGAGACTTCCGGACGATAAAAGGAGTCGTGCTGGCCTTCGAGCAACGCCGGGCCCTCGAGGAACGGCAATTCCTCGTCAAGCACGCTCTTGTCGCCCGTTGCGCTGCAATAGTGATGGATCGCATAGGCGAGCCAGACCACGTCGTCCGAAATCAACGTACGGACACCCGCGCCGGTTCCCGGCAGCCACCAATGCTGGACATCGCCCTCGCGGAACTGCCTCGAGGCAGCGTTGACGATCTGGTTGCGCGCGAGCGATGGCTCCTGAAGCACGAAAGCCAGCGTATCCTGCAACTGATCGCGGAAGCCAAAGGCGCCGCTTGCCTGATAGAAGGCCGACCGTGCCATGATGCGGCAGCCAAGGCTCTGATAGGGCAGCCAGGCATTGACGAGATTGTTCATGGCCTGGTTCGGCGTCGAAATCTGAACTTTGCCCGTAAAGCTCTGCCAGAAATCGCGGTTTGCCTGAACAGTGTCCTCGACAGCGGTCTTGCGGATCTCGGCGATCAAGGTTTGGGCCTCTTGCCTCGACGCCGTGTCGCCCAGGAAGAACGTGACGTCACGCTCTTCTCCAGCACCGATTTCGATATCGATTGCGAGAGCCGCTGCCGGGTCGCCGTCAAGTTCCGTGGCGCCGGAAAGCGCAAAGGGTGGCTTGAGTGCCTGCGGAGCCCGGATCGTGCCGGCCTTGCCGATGAACTCGCGCCTGCTTGTAGTGAAGCTCGACGGCTTCACGCTGGCGGCAAAGAAGGATACCCGGTTCGAGAAGTCGATGCTGTACTGGTTGGCGGCAAGGAGTGCGCCGGTTTCCTCGTCAAGGGATGAGAGGATGAAGGGCACCGAGCGCTGGGCGTTGTTGCCGAGAACCCACTCGACATAGCCATAGAGCCGCAGTTTGCGCGCCGTGGTACCCATGTTGCGCAACCGGACGCGCTGCAGCTTGACCGGCCTCAGGCGATCGACCGTCTGTATCACTTCGAGCGCGATATCGTTCTGCTCGCTGGAGAAGACTGAGTAGCCGAGACCATGGCGTGCCTCAAAACGGACATCGCTCCGCTGCGAAAGCCCAGCAAAGGGCGTCATCAGCGCGCCACTTTCCAGGTCGGTGACGTAAATCGCCTCGCCTGAGCGATTGACGACGGCATCGTTCGACCAGGAGGTCAGCTGATAGTCGCGCGAGTTGACGCTCCAGGTGAAACCCGCGCCTTCCGCAGACACATGGAAGCCGAACTTCTCGTTCGAGATCACGTTGATCCAGGGCTGCGGTGTTGCCGTGCCGCCAGCAAGACGAACGACATATTCGCGGCCGTCGCGGGCAAAACCACCGAAGCCGTTCCAGAAGTCGAGATCGCCTTCCTCCTCGATCACGAGCGCCGGCGGCCTGGGCTGCACGACACGCGCCACGCGCTTGACCGGGGTCTTACGCTGCTCGCGTTCCATTTCCGGCAGGTCGTCCTTGGACGGCGCAGAAAGGGCGATGGCGCGGTTGATCTGATCGACAACCTTGCCGTTCTTCGCATGGAAGGTGACGCGCGAAGCGGCGATCAGGGCATGATAGGTCGCCTCCTCCATCAAATCCCTCCGGACGGCAAAGATATGTTGCCGAAGGCCATCGACCTGGCCAATGCGGCGCACGTTTTCGCACATCTGGTCCACGGCGTGCTGCATGTCCTGCGCATAGGAGGATGCACGCTCGTTCATGATGACAAGATCGGCCGTCACGCCACGCGAGCGCAGATATTCCTCCGCCAGCAATGCCTCGCGAACGATATCGAGATCCATGTCGTCATCGATGCGCAGCATGAAGATCGGGAAGTCGCCGGAGATCGCAAGCGGCCACAGCGACGATTGTGACTTCATGCCGGCTCGTACTGCCGCAGCATCGGCGCGCAAGTCCATGTCCGGATAGACCAAATGCCGGCCGAGATACTGGAAGGCGGCAGCCTGCTGCGACGTCACGCCGACATGGCGCATCTGCACCTGCGTGCGTGTCCAGGCCTGAACAAGCTCATGGTTGAAGGCATCGGCGTGCCGATAGCGCTCGACAGCCTTGTCCACCTCGTCGCGGCTAGGGGCGGCGATCGTCCAGAAGATCACGCTGACTTTCTTGCCGGCCGGCACACGAACCGTGCGGCGCAGCGAAAGGATCGGATCGAGCGTGAAGCCGTCGGTGCCCGAAAGCGTCGCACCAGGATCGAAGGCTGCGGCATCCGCAAGACTACGGCCGCGGCCGAGGAATTTGCGGCGATCGGTCTCGAATTCCGTTTGCCGGGAAGGACCGGCACTGTCGACGATCAGATGGGCGATGCTCATGTTCGGTTCGCCCGGATCGCGTCTGTTGCGTTCGGCACGGATGACGTCGCCGCGCCTGCCAAATTCCGTCTTCACGAACATGCGGGCGAAAGCCGGATGCGCATTGTCCGTGTCATCCAATGTGATCACCGGCTCCAAATAGGAGGTGACTTCGATGAAGCGGTCTTCCGATCCCATGTTGAGAAGCGTCAGCCTGCGGCCTTCCGCATCATGCTCAGTCGCAACGATGCATTCCAATTCACTGCTGAGGTCGCCAACAACCTTGGTGAATTCCGCCTTTTCGTCGGCGAAGAGCACATTGACCTTTTCGCCCTCGACACTTTTTGGTTCGGCGGTGGCCGACCACCATTCGTTGGTCGCCGTGTCGCGCAGGAAGATGAAGCTTCCCCAGCGATCTTCCGTCGGGTCGGCTTTCCAGCGGGTAACGGCCTGGCCGTTCCAGTGTGCGTAGCCGGCACCGGTCGCCGTCAACATCATCGAATAGTGACCGTTGGACAGGAACATGAGTTCGCGATCGCGCGAAAGCGGATCGGCGATCTTGCGAAGCTCCGGCCGCAGCAGATCTTCCTGAATGCTGGCGGGCGTATCCGATTCGTGCTTGCCGCTCATGACGGGGATGTCGCGCGGCGCCTTTTCCTGCAGCAGCAGTTCGGCTGCTTCGATCACCGGATCGGAGTGGAAGAGCTCACGCAGATGCCCATTGAAAGCAACATTGGCAACCGCCGCAATCGACATGCCGTGATGGTGCGCATAGTAGTTATAGACAACAGCGCATTTCTTGCCTTCCGGCACGCGGGTCGGCGTGAAGTCGACGGCATCGTGGAATCCGAATTTGCCGAGCGCACCGAGCTTGCGCAGGCGTTGCAGATTTTCGAGTGCCCCTTGCGGGTCGTATTGGCTGGCGAGGATAGAGGCATAAGGCGCGATGACGGCATTGTGGCCGAGGCCGCGCTTCAGGCCAAGCGTAGGCACGCCGAAGTTCGTGTACTGATAGTTGAGGTTATGGTCGCGAGCATTGAAGGCAGCTTCCGAAATGCCCCACGGAATACCGAGCTTGCGTCCGTAGTTCATCTGCTCGACCACGACCAGGTTGTTGGTCTGATTGAGAATACCCCCGCCGCGCTCCTGCATGACGAGCGGCGGCATCAGATATTCGAACATCGAGCCGGACCAAGAGACCAGAGCGCCGCGCGAACCGACCGGCACGACTTGCCGGCCGAGGCGATACCAATGCTCCGTCGGCAAGTCGCCCTTTGCGATGCCGAAGAGACTGGTCAGCCGGCATTCCGACGCCAAAAGGTCGTAGCAGGCCTGGTCGAGCTCGCCGCTTTCGACGCGATAGCCGATCGAAAGAAGGCGGCGTTCCGGACGGAACAGGAAGCTGAAATCCATCGAGAAGGCGAGATCGCGGGCCTTGTCGCGAAGGGCAATCAGCCGCGGCCGCAAAGCATCGATATTCGAAAGGTCGAATGTGCTGTCGGAAATATGCGCTTCGCAAATCTTGACGAGTGCTTCGGCCCAACGGGTCAGTTCGCCGCTGAGTGCCGACTTCACTTCGTGATCCAGATTTGCCGCAAGCTTCTGGATGTCACGCGCAAGAACCGCAAGGTTGATGACGCGGATCGAGGCAAACTCGTGCTCGCGCTTAACGGCGGCGAGCGCGTTCTGGAAGCCGACGATTCGTTCTTCCAGGCGACGGCGGAGCGGACGGACCGTCTTGCGATCGTCCGGAAGGTCGGCCAGTACTTCGCCGAGGATGCCGGCAGTGTCGCCGACGCCGTCGAGATTGCCCTGCATATGCGCCGACGGGGCCTCGGCCCAATTGCGGCAAGCCGATGAAACGGCAATCAGGTGACCGGCGAGATTGCCGCTGTCGACAGCCGAAACGTATCGCGGCCCAAGGGTCTGAAGCGTATCGGTGTGGTACCAGTTAAAGAGGTGGCCGCGATACTTCTCCATCTTGTCGATGGTGCCGATCGTCTGCTCCAGCCGCTCGATCGTTTCCTCGAAGGAAAACCAGCCGAACTGGCGGCCGGAAACGACCGAGAGCAGATACACGCCGATATTGGTCGGCGAGGTGCGGCTCGCGACGATGACGTGCGGCGTCTCCTGAATGTTATCCGGCGGCAGGTAATTCTGTTCCGCCGTGGTGAACGTATCGAAATAACGCCAGGTGCGGCGCGCGATCTTCCTGAGCTCGCTTGAGACCGAATCGGCGACTTCCAGGCGGTCTTCGGTCTCTGCCGACTGGCTGACATACCAGGCAACGAGCGGCGACAGGGTCCACAGCAGGGCAAACGGGATGCCGACGAGGAATGCGTTGTCGCCGGGAAGTGCTGCAAAGCCGAGTGCGAGCAGCGCGAGCACCGGGGCGTGCCACATCGCGCCGTAGTAGGAGAGGATCGTTCCCTGCCCGCCCGCTTGGACGCTGGCAGCAGTGCGCCATTGCAGCATCAATTTGTGGCTGACGAGAAGACGGTAGAGCGAGCGGCCGATCGCATCGACCATCATGCAAGCCGTATCGGCAATGAAAACGATACGAAGCGCCACCTGGGCGTTCGCAGCGCGGATATCCGACCACACGGTATAAAGATGTGCCCGTGCAACGATATCGCTGGTGCGTGGAATGATGCCGTGGATGAGCGACAGCGTCGGCGCAACGAAAAGGCAGAAGATCAGGAGGATCTGCCATACGAGTGCGCCAAGCGGGCCCATAAAATACCAGCCTAGCACGGAAGCGAAGAACCAGGCGATCGGCGTCAGCGAGCGGCGCAGGTTATCGAACATCTTCCAGCGCCCGAGAGCGGTGACGCCGTATTTTGGATTGAACATATATGGCAGGAGTTGCCAATCGCCACGCGCCCAGCGATGCTGGCGCGAGGCCTCGACTTCGTAGCGGATCGGGAAGTCTTCGACGAGCTCGAGATCGGTGACGAGTGCGCAGCGCGCCATCGAACCTTCGAGGAGATCGTGGCTCAGCACCGAATTCTCATCGATGCGATCCCTCAGCGAAGCTTCGAAGGCATCGACATGATAAAGGCCCTTGCCGGTAAACGTGCCTTCGCCGGCGAGGTCCTGGTAGACATCGGAAACCGTGAAGACGTAAGGGTCGAGGCCGCGGTTGATCGAGAAGACGCGCTGGAAGACCGAAGCGTCCTTGCCGGTTGTCAGCGACGGGGTCACGCGCGGCTGCAGCACGCCATAGCCGCTTTCGACGCGGCCGGTCTTCGGGTTTATCACCGGACGGTTGATCGGATGATAGAGTTTGCCGACGAGCTTGGTCACGGCATCGCGCATCAGGCGCGTGTCGGAATCGAGCGTCATGATATACTGAACGCCAGCCGGCACAATATTGGCGCCCGGCAGATAGGTCGTGTCGCTGTCGCCGCGCAAAAGCATGTTCAGCTCGTGCAGCTTGCCGCGCTTGCGCTCCCAGCCCATCCAGACGCCCTCTGACGGGTTGTAGAGGCGGCGGCGATGCAGGAGATAGAAGCGCGTTTTGCCGTCATAGGCGTAACGTGCCGAAAGATTGGCGATTTCACGCCGGGCGTAGTCCAGCACTTCCAGGTCGTTCGGCGTCTCCTCGACGTCGCTGTCGGGCCAGTCGCTCAGCAGCGCGAAATAGATTTCGCCGCGCGGATTGGCGAGATAGTGAACCTCGAGATTGCGAACCAGGTCGTCGACGCTGTCGCGGTTCGAAATCAGGCATGGCACGACAAGCAGCGTGCGTGCATCTTCCGGAATGCCTTCCTTGAACTCATAGCCGACAAGCCGCGACGGCGTCACGAAGAAGGACAGCAAGGTGTTGAAAAGACCGGTCGCGCCCTCCGATGCCGGAAGAGAGAACATGATCAGCAATACGGCGATTTCCAACGTGCCCATGCCGGCATTGGCCATGAAGCGTCCGACGATCGCCATCGCAATGACGGTAAGCAGCATGACGGGGAAGGCAATCGACAGCCAGTTGAACTTGCGGACTGTTCGAACAAAATGCTGGACGAAGGTCGGACGATAATTGGCACGTTCTTCAAGCTTCGGCCGGTGCATGCCGGCAAGAAAGCCGCCGACATTCGGCTCATGCGGTTGCGGCTCCTCGGAGGCTCTGGCTTCGCTGGTCATGTCGAGCGCCAACTGGGCGACTTCCATTTCCGTCAGCGGCGAGCGCTTGGCGAGCTTTTCGATCTGCTTGCGGTATTTGTTGCGTGATCCCGAATCGAGGATGCCGTAATCGGAATTCTCCCAGAGCAGCTTGTCGACATGGCTGACCTGCTCGACCCAGACCGACCATTCCGCATCATCGATCTCGCGAAGGCTCCGGATGATGTTGCCCATCGTGACATTACCGGAGGAGAGGCGGCTATGCTCCGCCATCGTCGCTTCTTCGGTATCACGGCCGAGCATTTCCAGACGCTCGTCGAGCCAGGCGATCGCAAGGCTAGACGCCTGCGAACCGTCGCGCATGCGATAGAGGAACTGCGTCGAGAAGGTATTGTCCTCGGCAAGCGGTTCGAGCGTCCTCAGATACTCCGCAGCCTTCGCCGGATCGTCCAAACGCACGAGTTCATCGGCCGCCTCGTTCGCACGGCGGCGTATGCGCCGGCTGCGTTCAACGCGGCTGGAAATGCGACGGAGGTTTTCGACGAGAACATAACGCACGAGTGAGGGGACCGCCCAAAGCTCACCGATGCGCAACGTCTCACCCAGCTGGAAGCCATCGACAAGCGCCGTTAGACTTTCCTGTGAAACGGTGCTGTGGGTGTGAGCGACATAGAGCCAGGCGAGCACCAGCGTGCGCGGTACCTGCACACCATCGACATCGATGGTCGGCAGCTCGCGATAGAAGCGCCGCGGGAAGTCGCGGCGGACCTCCTGAATTGCCTCTTCGACGATATAGTGGTTATCGAGAAGCCATTCGGCGGCAGGCGTGATCGTCTCGCCCGCTTCCACGTCGGCCGCGGTCGTGCGGTAAACGCGCAGGATTTCCTTCTCGTTCTCCTTATGCCGTGCAAAAAAATCGAAGGCAGTAAAAGCCGGCAGCGAATCGACGCCTTTGCGGGCGATCGACTCACCCATCGCCTTGATGTCTTCAATCGACAGGTAGGTCGAGCGCACCGAGTCGTTGTGATCGATGTGCTTGACTTCGGATTCGCGTGACGGGTTTGGAGACGGAATGGAAATGGTCATGGGTTCGGTTCTGGGTCCAAACTAAGGTTATGGTAATTTTGCCTAGCCTTTTGCACCGGCAATTATGACTGCGACATGAACGGCCAAGGGGCTTTCCAGGAAGATGCGAAAGCCACAGATTTCCGATACGAAACGGTTTAGGCCTGATTTATGGCACGAATCTGCCGGTCAGAGCTGCATTTTGCCTTCACCCCCGAAGAACCATCCGGGAAAGTTGGACACCCTCCCGATAATTCAAGTCAAGAGGCACGGAATTGCCCAGCTTTGCTTACCTCAATTTTGGCAGTTCGTCGCTATTCAAAAGAAAAATCCGGCACCCATCGGGCACCGGATTTTCAAACGTGATTGGACCGCTGTTGTTGTTGGCCGAAAATTCCCGGTTCACGCAGAAGAATGTCCCAGCCAGCGATTTGAGAAGTAAATTCGTAATGTGCCGGCAACATGCCGGCACGACAGCTCGATCAGCCGATAACGCCGCAGACTAGGGCTGCAACGAAAGCGAACGCCGCGGTAAACAGCGTGGCATTGAGCGCAAAATGAAGCTTCTGGCGCATTGAAGCCGGCTTCTTGGCCGGTACGGAACCATAATAGTTCGCTTGAGTATGCGAAATACCCAGGTCTGCCATGTGTTGCCTCCGTCTCTTTTTTATTGGCGCGGCGGTCTGCCGGCACTGATATTCCTATATTCTCTATAAGCTAGGTAGAGATAAATTTCCTTCCAGGGCGCGAGGGATAGAAAATCTGACCCGGCTCAGCAAAGAGTGCGCCATGCCCAGATCAACGAACGCTCGATTGCGTTTTCTTCTCTTTGGGCACCCGAGGAAGCCTCGATCAATCGGCGATCTTTTTCAGCGGGAATGGCAACGCGTGTCTGCTCGCTCCGTTCGACCTTGGCCGGAGGATCGAGATATCCCATGGTCATTCCGCCGAGAAAGAACATGCCTCACCTCCACGATCACGAAAGCTAACACTCGTTAACAGGATCATGACAGATGAAAATCGGCTGTCAATAGTCTAGTCGAATAGTCGTCTTTTAACGGCTGCTTAACCTTGAATGGCCAGCGCCCGAAAGGATTTCAAATATCTGAAAAATCTGCAGTTCTCGTTTTGACGAAGCCTTTGCTCGCAATCATCAAATTTCTCGTGTAATCCTCATGAACGTCCCCGCTGGCCAGTTGGCCGGAGGTCAGCCGTTCGACGACGGCGCCGTTGCGCATCACGGCAAGCCTTTCACACATATGGGTAACGACACCAAGGTCGTGGCTCACCATGACAAAGGTCAGTTTGCGGTCACGCCTGATCTGTTCCAGCAGATTGAGCACCTCCGCCTGCACGGAAGCGTCGAGCGCCGACGTCGGTTCATCGAGCAGCAGGATCGACGGCTCGACGATCAGGGCGCGCGCAATCGCCACACGCTGCCGCTGGCCGCCGGAAAGCTGGTGCGGATAGCGGAAGCGGAAGCCGTTTCCAAGGCCGACCTCGCCCAGTGCCCGCGCGATGCGCTTCTCGCTGTCGGCAATCCCGTGAATTGCCAATGGCTCGAGCAGCAGCCGGTCGATCGTCTGCCGTGGGTGCAGCGAGCCATAAGGGTCCTGGAACACCATCTGGACATTTCGATAGAAAGCCTTGCTGCGTTTTGCACCCTGAAGCAGCTGATCATGAACGCGAATTGTGCCACCCTTGACCGGCGCCAGGCCCGCTACCGCACGAAGCAGCGTCGACTTGCCGGAACCGGATTCCCCAACCAGCCCGAAGGAGCCGCCGGATGCGACCGCGATGCTGACATCTTGAAGCGCATGAAAGTCGTCATAGACGACGCTGAGATTTTCGACCGAAAGCGCCGCACTCATGCAGCCCACTCCGGCTTGCGGTCGAGCACCGGCAGCGGATGGCGATCTTCTCCGATTTGCGGCATGCAGTTCAAAAGTCCCTGCGTATAGGGATGCTGTGCATTTTTGAGGTCAGAAGCCCTAAGCTCTTCAACGATCTTACCGGCATACATCACGATGACGCGGTCGCAGAACGAGGAAACAAGACGCAGATCATGCGACACGAAGATAAGCCCCATGCCGCGCTCGGAAACCAGCTTGTCCAGGATCTTCAACACGTCGAGCTGCACGGTGACGTCGAGCGCCGAGGTGGGCTCGTCAGCGATCAGCAGTTCCGGCCCGGCAATCAGCATCATGGCGATCATTGCACGTTGGCCCATGCCGCCTGAGACCTCATGCGGGTAGAGATCGAAGACACGCTTCGGATCGCGAATCTGCACCGCCTCCAGCATGGCAAGCGCCCGTTCGGTCGCCTCGGCCTTGCTGACCTTCTCATGCGTTCTCAGCGTCTCGCAGATCTGCCGGCCGATCGACATCACCGGATCAAGCGAATATTTCGGATCCTGCAACACCATGGCGATGCGCTTGCCGCGCAGGAGCCGCCGTTCTTTCGCTGGAGCCTGGAGCAGATCGATGCCGTTGAAGTCGAGCTTGTCGGCCGTGACAATGCCGTGCTTCGGCGTGAGCCCCATGATCGCTCGGCCGGTCTGCGACTTGCCGGATCCGGACTCCCCGACAATTCCGAGGCGTTCCCTGTCCAGTGTGAAGGAAACGCCGCGAACAGCTTCGATCACGCCGGTGCGCGTCGGGTAGCTGACCTTGAGATTGTCGACCGTCAGCAAAGCCGTCATTGGCCGCTCTCCTTGGGATCGAGCGCGTCGCGCAGGCCGTCGCCAAGCAGGTTGAAACCGAGGCTGACGATAAGGATCGCAATACCCGGCATGGCTGCGACCCACCATTGATCGAGAATGAAACGGCGACCCGAGGCGATCATCGCACCCCATTCCGGCAGTGGCGGCTGCGCGCCGAGACCGAGAAAGCCGAGACCGGCAGCCGTCAGGATGATACCCGCCATGTCGAGCGTTACGCGAACGATCAGCGACGAGAGGCAGAGCGGCATGACATGGCGGATGATGATGCGGACCGGCGATGCACCCATCAGCTTGACCGCCGAGATGTAATCCGAGCGCCGCACCGTCAGCGTTTCCGCCCGCGCAATGCGGGCGTAAGGAGGCCAGGACGTGATTGCAATCGCGATGATCGCGTTTTCGATGCCCGGCCCGAGCGCCGCGACAAAGGCAAGCGCCAGCACCAGCTTCGGGAACGCCAGGAAGATATCGGTGATACGCATCAGCACTGCATCCACCCATCCGCCGGCATAGCCGGAGACCGTGCCGACAATCAGTCCAATCGGCGCCGAGATGATCGCCACCAGCACGACGACGAAGAGCGTCAGCCGCGACCCGTAGATCAGGCGCGAAAGGATATCGCGACCCTGGTCGTCCGTGCCGAGCAGATACTCGCCGGTACCTGGCGGCAGAAGTCGCGCATTCTTTAGATCGCCGACCACCGGCGAATGCGTGGCCAAGAGATTAGCGAAGGCGGCAACGAAAAGCAGCGCGACAATGATAATGAGACCAAGGACGGCAAGCTTGTTCGCACTGAACTGCCGCCAGGTCACATAGGCGCGCCCGAGACGTGCCTGTACACGCGATTGCGGGCGATCGGAAAGCAACCACTCGCGGCGGCTCATCGGCGCTGGCTGGCTGGCTGGAACCGTCATCGGCTTCGCGTCCTTGGATCGAGCGTCCGATAGAGAAGATCGGACAGGAGGTTGATGCCGATGAACACCGTGCCGATGACGATCGTGCCGCCGAGGACAGCGTTCATATCGGCATTCTGCAAGGAGTTGGTGATGTAGAGGCCAATGCCCGGCCAGGAGAACACCGTCTCCGTCAGCACCGAGCCTTCGAGAAGCCCGGCGTAGGAGAGCGCAATCACCGTGACAAGCGGCACCGCGGCATTGCGCAATGCGTGGCCCCAAATTACCCGGGTTTCCGAAAGCCCCTTGGCGCGCGCAGCCACGATATATTCCTGACTGAGCTCGTTCAGCATGAAGCTGCGCGTCATCCGGCTGATATAGGCGAGCGAGAAATAGCCGAGCAGCGATGCCGGCAAGATAATGTGCCGGAAGACGTCGTAGAAGACGTCCCACTGCCCCTGCCAGAGGCTGTCGATCAGATAAAAGCCGGTAATCGGCGTGAACGTATATTCAAAGACGATATCGATGCGCCCCGGGAAGGCCACCCAGCGCAGTTGCGCATAGAATACGACAAGCGAGATCAAGGCCAGCCAGAAGATCGGCACGGAATAGCCGACAAGCCCGACGACACGCACAATCTGGTCGGCAAGGCTGCCGCGCCGCACAGCCGCAAGCACGCCGAGCGGGATCCCAATCAGGGCGCCAAAAATGGTGCCGAGGGTCGCAAGCTCGATTGTTGCTGGAAAGACGCGACGGATATCGGTCATCACCGGATTGGTGGTCAGCACCGAATTGCCGAAATCACCGGAAAGGATACCTTTGATATAGATGAAGAATTGCTGATAGAGCGGCAGATTGAAGCCGAGCTCTTCACGCACGCGCTCCACGACATGCGTCGGAGCGCGGTCGCCAAGGATCGCAAGAACCGGATCGATCGGCACGACACGGCCGATGAAGAAGGTGACGGCCAGAAGTCCAAGATAGGTCGTCACGGCAGCGATCAGGAAACGCCCGATTGCTTTGGCGAGAGGAACGGCACGACCCTTGGCCGGCCGCGCCTCCATTTTTGTTTCGATAATGCTCAACGAACGAATCCTGCCGGATTATTCCTTGGCGATTGGGCCAACGAAGTTCGTATCGAAGCTCGGTCCGAGTTTAAAGTCCTTCAGGTTCTTGCGATAGCCGGCGACTTCGATCTGCTGGAAGATGAAGATGAAGGGGCTGTTCTCCAGGTACTTCTTCTGGATATCCTGGTACATCGCGGCGCGCTTGGCACCGTCGCGCTCAAGCAGTGCTGCCTTGGTCTGCTTGTCGAGTTCCGGCGTTTCGAAGGTATTGCGCCATGCGAGCGTCTTGTTCGTGCCCGCATCCGAATTGTCCGGGTTCGCCGTGAAGGTATCGGCATTCGAGTTCGGGTCGAAATAGTCGGATCCCCAATTGCCGATATACATGTCGTGCGTGCGGGCGCGGTATTTCGTCAGCGTCTGCTTGCCGTCGCCTGGAATGATTTCGAGTTTCACTCCGGCCTGTGCCAGCGTCTGCTGCATGGATTCGGCAATGCCGGTGACCGGCTGAGTGTTCCGCACGTCCATCGTCACCGAGAAGCCATCCGCAAGACCGGCCTTTGCCAGCAATTCCTTCGCCTTGGCGACGTCGAGCTTGAAGGGAATTTCGTCAAGCGCGCCGAGCTGGCCCTTTGGCAGGAATGTCTGGTGGATTTCGCCGATGCCCTTGATGAGCGTCGAGCTGATCGCATCGTAATCGACGAGATACTTGAAGGCCTGCTGCACCTCCGGCTTCTTCAGGTTCTCGTTCTTGAGGTTTAGGCTCACATAATAGATCGTGCTTTTCGGTGCGCTTGCCACCGCGAGGTCGGCGTTCTTCGAAACAGCGTCGAGATCGCCCGGCTCGAGATTGCGCGCGATATCGATGTCGCCTGCCTCCAGCGCCAGGCGTTGTGCGGCACTTTCCTTCATGTAGCGGTAGATGACGCGGTTCAGCTTCGGTTTGTCGCCGTAGTAATTGTCGTTGCGCTCCAGCACGACGACTTCGTTGGCGCGCCATTCGCGAAGCTTGTAGGCGCCGGAGCCGGCATAGCCCGTCTTCAGCCATTCATTGCCGAAGTCGTTGTCATACTTGTATTCCGCGCTTGGCGTCATCGGCTTGATGTGATCCATCACCAGCTTCTTGTCGACCACGGAGGCAACCGTCGCCGTCAGGCAGTTCAGTACGAAGCTCGGCGCATAGGCCTTGTCGACCGTGAAGACGAATGTGTTTTCGTCCGCAGCCTTGGCCTTTTCAGTCACGTTGTCTCCGGTCAGGCCAAACTGTGTCAGGATGAATGCCGGGCTCTTGTCGAGTTTGACGGCGCGCTCGAAGGACCAGGCGACATCCTCAGCGGTGACCGGGTTGCCTGAGGCGAACTTCAGACCGGGCTTCAGCTTGAACGTATAGGTGAGGCCGTCATCGGAGACGCTCCAGCTCTCGGCAAGATCACCCTTGACCTTCGTCGTGTCGTTGAGGTCGAGGCGGACCAGCAGGCTATAGGTGTTGGTTGTCATCTCCGCCGTTGAAAACTCGAAGGCCTCGCCTGGATCCATCGAAATGATGTCATCGATGGCGAAACCTTCGACGAGCGTATCCTTCGGCGTCTCGGCAAAAGCGGCAGGCGCCGTCAGCATGAGCAGCGAAAGCGCGGCACCCGCAGAAAGGGCACGAAAGTTGCGGCTGAGTTTAGTAATCATCATCGATTTGTTCCCTTGTTCTTGATTGATTACAAAGCAGCATTTTGGCTCAGGCGTTCTTCTCCCCCCACGCCGAAGCCAGGATGCGAAGCCAGTTCTCGCTGGCGAGTTTCCGTCGATCCTCCTCACCATATCCAACGTCCCGGAGAGCGGCAATCAGCTTCTGGTTGCCAGCCGCGTCGCCTATTTCGTCCGGAATGGTCGCGCCGTCGAAATCGGATCCGAGTGCAACGCAATCGATCCCGACGCGGTCGACGAGATAGTTGATATGGCGGATCATGTCCCTGATCGGTGTGTCGCCCTCGGAGCGGCCATCCGCCCTCAACATCGCAGTCGCGTAATTGAGACCGATAAGCCCCTTGCTCTCCCTGATCGCATCAAGCTGCTTATCCGTCAGATTGCGCGCCACCGGTGTCAGCGCATGCACGTTCGAATGCGTAGCGACCAGCGGTTGATCTGTTGTCTTCGCGACGTCCCAGAAGCCCTTTTCCGTTATGTGGGACAGATCGATCATGATGCCCAGGCGATTGCATTCATGCACCAGCTCAAAGCCGGCACCGGTCAGCCCCGGCGCAGTATCTGGCGACATCGGGAAGGCGAAGGGCACGCCGTGTCCGAAGACGTTATGCCTGCTCCAGACAGGCCCCAGAGAGCGCAAGCCCGCCGCATGAAAGACCTCGAGCGCGGAAAGGTCGGGCCCGATCGCCTCGCAGCCTTCCATATGCATGACCGCGGCAAAAACACCGCTTGCCATGGCGTTGCGGATGTCCTTCACCGTCCGGCAGAGGCGCCAGGCGCCCGCCTTGTCGAGACGCAGTGCAATCGCCGCCATCTCGGTCGCGACGCCAAGTGACGGCAGCCGGTCGAGAGGTGCGGCCATCGGCGTTTCGTAATGTCCGTTTTGATCGGGATCGGCGAAGACGAGATCGCCCGAGGGCACGTAGATGGCGCAAAGGCCGCCGGCGAGACCACCCTGCCGAGCGCGTGGTCCATCGATGTGGCCTGATGTCGTCCCGTTCAGAAATTCGGCAACCGGGTCGTTGCCATCCCTTTCATGTGTCCAAAGCCTGAGGAGAACGTCATTATGGCCATCAAATACAAGCTGCATCTGTTTTCCTGCTCTGCCCTGCCGAGCAATGACAAGCGTGCAGAATAGAAAAGCTGGCAGAATTGGCCAGCCCCCTTCTCAGAAATTTATAGCGGATGAGTAAACACGACTTGGCTTGAAATGAAAACGGCGTATCGACATTCACCGGCTCGCGGTTCACGTAGACGAGCGGAATTCCGGCATCGCTCGCCGCATGATCGAAATGGGCGGAATTTTGGCGTACTCACTAACCGCGGTGGGCGGAACTTTGCCGTACGTTCCTGTTGGCGAATTGACTCTGAAAGGCTTTCACCAGCCGATGCCAGCTTTCGAAATCGTCCGGTGGATTGGCTGACTGGATGTAATCCACTCTAGGCTACGGCCTGATGCGACATAGCTTTGCGAATCTGCCCTGATCCTGACCTCGTTTGATTCCGCGCCCTCTCGGGCCTGAGGACCGCTTCTCCCTCGATTTGGGACCGGATTTCCACTCCCCATAGACTATTAGAAGTTTTACCTGTGGCAACGGGATAAGCCACTAAGGAAATAAAGACCGAAAGCCGCGCTGGAAATATGATGCTATGGGCGGGCGGGCGGGCCGATGAAATCGCCACAGCACGCGCCTAAATGTGCGGACGTAACGATCAAAA
The DNA here is from genome assembly GCF_015353075.1 of Rhizobium sp. 007. Taxonomy (NCBI): domain Bacteria; kingdom Pseudomonadati; phylum Pseudomonadota; class Alphaproteobacteria; order Hyphomicrobiales; family Rhizobiaceae; genus Rhizobium; species Rhizobium sp. 007. The sequence continues at coordinate 3,817,618 of NZ_CP064187.1, forward strand.
CCGCTGCGCCCACGAAAAATCCCCAAGGAGAAGCCATGTCCATTTCCATGTACCGCCTGACCGTTCCGATGTTTCAGCGCGGACTTACGACGCTAAAAAACTACCTCGAAAAGGCCGAGGCTTACGCAAAGGAGAAGGGGATCGATCCGGATGAACTGGTTGCTGCCAGGCTTGCGCCCGATATGCTGCCGTTATCGGGCCAATATCAACGTGCGAGCGACAGCGCCAAGCTGGCAGTCGCCCGCCTGACCTCCACCGAAGCACCGAAATTCGAGGACAGCGAAACGACGATCGCCGAGCTTCGCGAGCGCATCGCCAAGACCGAAGCCTATCTCGCGACGATTGCGCCGCAAGCGCTCGAAGGCACAGAAACGAATGAAGTGACGATCGCGCCCGGCGGCAACAAGATGAACTTCCGCGGCGACGAATATGTCGCGACCTTCGCACTGCCGAACTTCTATTTCCACGTCGCGACGGCGCACGCGATCCTGCGCAATCAGGGCGTGCCGGTCGGCAAGATTGATTATCTTGGCCGCTTCTCGTGAGTAATCAGGGCCGGCGCGTGACCGGCCCTTCTTTCGTCAGCTCCGTATAGGCAAGCGTCTGGTCGAGATGCCGCGCCCGGTGCGATAACAGCCTCTCGGCGAACTCCAGGCGCGTCGCTGCGTAGGCTGGATCGGGAGCGAGATTGTTGAGCTCCATCGGATCGGCTTTGAGATCGAAGAGCAGCGGCGGCAGGGCGGCAAAATGCACGTATTTGAACCGTTCGTCCCGGATCACCGCGAGATTGCACTGGTTCGATTTCAGGCCGAAGTGGCGCTCCGCTTCGCCATTGGCGATGTCGCGGAAATCAAATTCAAAGAATGCCGCCTCCCGCCAGTCGATCGCATCTCCATGATCGATGAACGAGCGCAATGAGCGGCCGTCGACATGGTTGGCTGTCTCGACGCCCAAGCTGTCGCAAAGCGTTGGAAAGATATCCGCCGCACTCGTGAAGCGCTCGACCACGTGACCTCTCACCGCCGCTTTTGGGTCGCGTATGACCAGGGGAATGTGATAGCTGCCGTCAAAAAAACCGCCTTTGCCAAGCGTCCAGTGATCACCCATCATTTCGGCATGGTCGGAGGTAAAGAGGATGATCGTGTCGTCCCACACGCCGGCATCCTTCAGCGCCTGCCAGATCCGGCCAAGCTGCGCATCCACCTCGGCAATCATCCCGTAATAGATCGCCCGGATCGCCGCGAAATCCTGGGCTCCCCAGTCGCTGACCGGACCCACGGCGCCATATATGAAGCTGCCCTTGTCGTTCTTCGGCATCGAATAGCTAAGATAAGGATGCACCGCCTCTTCGATCTCACGGCTTTTCGCCCGTGAAAATTCCGGTCCGTCGTCCGGTTTGAACATCCTGCCAAAGGGCTCAGGCACCGAAAATGGCGGATGCGGCCGCAGGAAGGAAACGTGGGCAAACCACGGCGCATCCTGTTCGCCGAGCCAGCGAATGAATTCGCCGGCAAGAAACGCAGTCTGCGTTTCTTGCCTGGAGTAAGCGGTCGGTTCCGCCGAAATTTCGCCGCGGGCGGCACCAGGCGGAACATGGATGTCCCGGCTGACTGCATCGCGGTGCCCGCGTGAACGCAACCACGAAAGCCACTGCTTCTCGTGCTCGGGCAGGAGCTGGCGCGCGGTAAACCCTGGCAGCAGACCTTCGTAGGTCTCAAGGTGCGGGTCGTTCCTATCAAGTTCGCGCGGGTCAGGCGCGGTATCCGTATAGCCGAACAACGTCGGGTCATAGCCCGCACGCCTTGCCGCCACCGCCAGGTTGTCGAAGCGGCGGTCGAGCGGCGAGCCGTTCCGGCAAACCCGGTGGTTCATCTGGTAAAGGCCGGTGTAAAGCGTCGCCCGCGCCGGCGAACAGGGTGCCGCACCGGCGAAGTGATTGCGAAAAAGAACGCCCTCCCTTGCCAGCGCATCGACATTCGGCGTCCTGACACAGGCGTGGCCGGTGGCCGAAAGACAATCACCGCGCCATTGATCCGCGGTGATGAGAAGGACGTTCGGCCGCTTCATGAAAGCCGCCTCAGTGATTGGATCTGGAATGCCAGTTCCACGCCGACTGGATGATCTGCGAAAGATCATATTGCGGTGCCCAGCCAAGCACATCGCGGGCCTTGTCGTTATTGGCAACCAGCGTGTGCGAATCGCCTTCCCGGCGCCCGATATATTCGACCGGGAACGGCCGCTTCGACACGTCTTCGATCGCCCCGAGCAACTCCTTGACCGTCGTGCCCGTCCCCGTCCCGAGGTTTAGCGCAACGGAATCGCCGCCCTTCAACAGATATTCGACAGCGCGCACGTGCGCATCCGCCAGATCGAGCACGTGGATATAGTCGCGCACGCAGGTGCCATCGCGTGTCTCGTAGTCGCTGCCGAAGACCTTGAAACCCTGCCGGCGGCCGAGTGCCGCATCGATTGCAAGCGGAATGGCATGGGTTTCGGGCTGATGCCACTCGCCGATCCGTCCTTCGAAATCTGCGCCCGCTGCATTGAAATACCGCAGGATCACGGATCGGAGACCCTTGTACTGGTCGTAATCGGCGAGCGCCTGCTCGACGATGTACTTCGTCCGTCCGTAGGGATTGATCGGCACCTGCCGGTGCGCCTCGTCGAGCGGCACGCTCTGCGGCAGCCCGTATGTCGCGCAGGTGGATGAGAAGACGAAAGCCTTGATGCCGGCCGCCTGAGCGGCCGAAAGCAGGGTCAGCGTCCCGATAACATTGTTCTCGTAGAAGGAAACAGGATCCTTCACCGATTCGCCGACTTCGATCAGCGCTGCAAAATGCAAAATCGCCGAAGGCTTGTGCTTGGCCAGAACCTCCTCGAGCCGGGCGCGATCACGAATGTCGCCCTCCTCGGAGGGACCCCACCTGACGAATTCGCGATGACCATTCGAGAAATTGTCGAAGACGACGGGTTTGTAACCCTTGTTCGCCAGATCAAGGCACGTATGAGAGCCGATATAGCCGGCTCCGCCGACCACGAGAACAGTTTCACCTGCCATTTATCACCTTTGTTGCCACATCGGATATGAGAGACTTAGAGGAGATCGACGGCAAGAAAAAGAAGGAATCCGCAAAACGTGCTGCAGTGCACCATGCCGATGGCCGTAGAACCATTGCGATACCTGCTAAACAGCGCCAAAAAATTTTTTGAATGGAAGCTTGGGCCAAGCGCAATTGAGCTCGCGTCCAATGCGTGGCATCCCATTCCTCGGGTCGTTGCTTGGCGCAACCCAGCACCAGAATATCTACGGCTCGTTAGCGACCCCGTTTGGCCCCTCCAGTTCCGCCAGGCGCTCCTTGCAGATGGCTGCGACGAGGCGGTGAAGGTGCTCCGTCCGTTCAAGCAGCCAACCGAGGGCTTCTTCGGTGATCTCGAAGTGCTTTGAATAACGCGCCTTCACATACGCTTCGTTGAGGATGTTGTACCAGGCGATATAGCGGTGCTGGTCGCGGGGCCAGGCGTCGATAAGCCGGCGGTCTTGGTCTTCAGCCAGACCTCGCAGGAATTTCAGATTGTGCGATGGTGGGCTGTAGTTCGTTAGCGTCAGAAGCAATGCGGAATAAGCCGACTCGACTGACTGGTGCAGAAGGAATGCCGCCTCCTTCTCGCGTGCTTTACTTAATGCATAGTGGGACGTATCGAGTAACCCCGTCGACGCGAAAAACCGATTTTCAAAATGCTCCTTCGCTACTCTCAGCGCATCGGCAGCCGAGAGCTTTTTCGGTTCGGCGAGCTGCCGCTCGTCGAGCTCGTAGAGCACGATGCCCTCGCGCAGGATGTCGACGAAGAAATACTGGCCATCGGCCAGGAAGTTGTTCACCTCCCGGGCGCCATGGACGATCAGCCCGACCGGGGTTTTGACCTGCTTGTCCCACAGCAGCCGGTCGGTCGCCTTGTCCCAGTATTGCGGCTCCGCCAGCTGCTTGGAATTGACGATCACCAGGATGTCGTAGTCGGAGCGGTAACCCTTCATCGTGTGCGGCTCGTCGACCCAGGTGCCGCGGCAATACGAGCCAAACAGGATGATCTTTAAGATCCGGCCGCGCTTCTTGAAGGCGGCCGACGTGCCTGATAGCGCATCGGCGAACTCCTCATGGATGATCGCAACGACGCGGGCAAGCTCGCGCTGCTTTTCTTCCGGCAGATGTTCCAAGGACGATCGCATGGGTCCATCGATAGGCCAAAGACGATTCGCCGTCCACTACTGGAAGCGATAGGATTCGCGCGGTTCCGCTTCATTCGGGAACGGAATGGCTTCGCCGGAAGAGGTTCTGGACATTCGACGGACCTACGTTTGGACATGTTGTCGTGAGCGTCACCAAACTCGTGCTGATCTTGCCGCTGATGGCGGCCTTCGCCTATGTGTCGCTTGTCGGCCTGATGTATCTTTCACAGCGCGCCCTCCTCTATCCGGGCGCCAGCCCTACACTTGCTCCAGAGCACGCGCGCTGGGGCGAGAGCATCTTTATCAGGACGCCCGACGGAGAGACGCTTCATGGACTCTACCGCCGGGGCGAGTCCGGCAAGCCCTCTGTGCTCTTCTTCCTCGGAAATGCTGATCGGGCCAGCAACTACGGCTTCCTCGCGGAGGCGTTGGCGGCGCGGGGCATTGGCCTGCTGGCGATTTCCTATCGCGGCTATCCGGGATCGACCGGCTCGCCGAGCGAGGACGGGCTTCTGACCGACGGCATCGCCGCGTTCGATTGGCTTTTTATACGCACTGAAGGCAAGATCGTTGTGCTGGGCCAGTCTCTGGGCAGCGGCGTCGCCGTCAACACGGCGGCACAAAGGCCGGCTGCGGCCGTCATCCTGGTGTCCGCCTACCTGTCGGTCCTGTCGCTCGCACAGACGTACTACCCGTTCGTTCCGGTTGCGCTTCTTGTCAAGGATCCCTTCCGCTCGGACCTCAGAATAGCGAAGCTGAGGCAACCGAAGCTGTTCATCCACGGCCGGCGTGACGACATCATCCCGCTTTCTTCGGGCGAAGCGCTATATCGCATCGCTCCCGAGCCAAAGCAGATGCGGATATATGACGGTTCTGGTCACAATGATATTTGGTACGACGACACGATTGGCGAGGTCATCCGCTTCGTGGAGGCGCTGAAAAGAGACATCACCACGGCCGCCCCATGACGGCTTTAGCTGCCATTTCGCCGTTGTGTCTAGGTCAGCCCGCCGAGATCATTTGTTCTTGAAGCGGGCCGCTTCTTCGGACCCGCCCGTCACATCACCGGCACTATAGGAATGTGCGCCGGCGCCGGCGAGCCGTCCTCGTCGACGATCAGGTATTCCTCGAGAATGGGCCGTCCTTCGAACCAGCATTCGAGAATCTCCCGCGTTCCGGCCGCACCGCGCCTGCGCGGACAACGAGGTTCCGGAAATGTGCGGCGTCATACCGTGATGGGGCATGGTCCGGCACGGATGTTCTTGCGGCGACGGTTGCGGAAACCAGACATCCCCCGCATAGCCGGCCAGCTGACCGCTTTCCAATGCTCTGGCAACAGCGTTGCGATCGCAGATCTTGCCGCGCGGTGTTCACCAGATAGGCGCCGCGTTTTCACTGGTCGCATCTGGCCATTGCTGTAATCCTCCTGTTGAGTCATGCCAACCTCGCGAGCAGCAACAGGTTGCTCGCGAGGTTCCGGCTCAAGCCTCGTGCTCAATCATATGGACGAGTTCCTCGATGCCGCGGGATTGGATGCCCAGTTCTTCCAGGCCCGGAAGATCGTTTGCCGCGACATTGTCACGCCGCATGAGATCGACTTGGTTGCGCGTAAGGGACACGGCGGGAAGAAACTCCGCAGCAGTCGCCACTATGCTCCATACCGCGAATGGCACGGGCACAAGCCTGCTTCGCGCGTTGAGTTGAGTGGCGATTTCCTGGACGAGTTCCCGATACGAATAAATGCGCGGACCGGCGCACTCGAAGATCGAAGCATCCGTGTAATACTGTCCTGAGGCCAAGCGGCTCACGGCTTCCGCCACGTCCTCGACATAAACCGGCTGCAACCGAGTGCCGCCTTCTCCAAACAGCGGATAGATCGGGAGGATACGCACCAGCCTCGCGATCGTTGTGATGAACGTGTCGTCGGGTCCCGCCATTACAGAGGGACGGACGATCACTGCGCCTGGAAACGCCGCCTTCACCACCTCCTCGCCGCGGCCCCGGGCCCGGATGTAATTCGAACGGGATTTCGGATCCGATCCAATGCCCGAAATCTGGACGAACATCTCGACGCCCGCATCCCGCGAAGCGGTCGCCAGATCGGCCGCGGCTTCTACATGGACACGCTCGAAGGTCTGCTCACCGCGCTCGACATAAAGGCTGACCGCATTCACAACCGCGCGAGATCCAGCCACGGCAGCGGCGATCGAGGATGAATCGAGTATGTCCGCCTCGATCTCCTGAGATGGCCTCTTACCGAACACGTTGTCCAACTTATATTTGTGCGGATGGCGCGAGATGGCACGTACATCAACAGCCTTGTCCAGAAGCCTGGTTACGATCCGCCGCCCGAGGAAGCCCGTTCCGCCGAACACTGTCACAATGTTTTCGCCGGCTAGATCATTTCGACCAGGTTGGTTAGTCATCTTGCTCCCTAAGACCATCACCTAGCAACGCATCGTCGCGTTCTCCGCGTTTACCAGAATACACCTCAGCTCTTGATCCCGCTCGGCGGGATGAGAGTCTCTGGTTCCGCGAGTCCTCGCTGGCTGCCGAACCATACGGTAGCATCCCATTCTACGGCCGATAGCAGGCAGGAATTCGAGGTAGAGGCGAGGAAACGTTCCCAATTGGCATCCGTTCCGCGAACGTCCCCAATCGCAATTAAAGGGATCGATGGAGGTCGGCTCAGGGTCATGGCGTCACGTGGATGACCGTGCGACAAACGGACCCTTCGGGTCGAGAGGTGACCTTCGCGGCATCCCCAGCAAGGTCCGGATGTGGGCGCGAAGCTGCCGCTCCGCTTCGAACCTGAAAGCTCCGGAACAGGTAGTTTTCTGACGGATTTCTCGGCCTTCAGCTCTCGGATCGCGCCCTCGAGATCATCCTCAACAAGCGTGGCGTTGGGGCCGACCGATTTCAACGAGCGCGAGACGACCCATTTCGGCTGGCTCCGCCACGCCGCCGCGAAGGCGTGTTGCTCTGCATCCCACTCAGGATGATCGTCGTCCCAATAATGCATGACCTCATACATTTGGCGACCGTACACACTGCCTGCCTGCCCCTGGGCAAAGGCATGGTGAGGGGCGTCAAAAAGCTCCAGAGTTTTTCGCCGGCGAAGATCATCAGCTTAAATTGACATTTGGAGCAAGTTACAAACCCAAGCACCGTGCACTTGCCACCGCCTCTTAGCTTACCGATGGTCGCCATGTGATCTCCAACGGGTTGTTGGGATTGCGCAGGACGCCCTAGGAAGTAGCTGTGGGCTATATCGACCACTGTGGGCCACGCTACATCCGTCGCGCTGGCAATCGAAGACGTGGAGATTTCGATCTTTTGTGCGTTAGACGCTCGCGGCTGTGGGTCTGCTAGACGGCCGCGCGGTCTTGCTTTTCATCGCACCGGCTGATCCCAAGTGTTTTTCCTGAATAGACGATGCCAAGGCCACCTGGTTGCGCCCGGCAAGTTTCGCGAGATAGAGGGCTCGATCAGCTCGATCGATTGCGGCATCCACTGAGAAGTCGGAAAGATCCAACTCTGCGACACCAAAGCTTGCTGTGACTTTGCAATCGAAACCTAAGTCGACCCAGCGTCGGGTCGCAATCTTTTCTCTCAACGTCTCTGCAATCTGAGCAACTTCTATTTCGGATGCGTCCAAAACAAAAATTACAAACTCTTCTCCGCCAAAGCGCGCGATATGCGTCTTTTGATTTTGGATTTTTAACAGCTCTTTCGAAACTTCAACAATGACGTGATCGCCGGTTGCATGCCCGAAGCTATCGTTGATTTTCTTGAAATGATCGATGTCGCAAACAATGATCGCGCCGGTGAGCAGCGTTCCCCCGCTCGATCTTTGAGTGGCCTGCTCAAAACCTCGACGGTTCAAGAGACTGGTCAGCGGATCCTGCTCCGCGGCATTACGGTGTCTGTTGACGGCAGCAGCGGTCATTGCTGCGATTGCCGAGAACGGAAAGAGCATGCAGACGGTTATCGTCGAAACGTGGACGGAAAGATTGTAGGCAGAGTGCAGGAAGTCAGCCATCTCGTCGCTGGTCTGGATGAGAAAGGTGAAAACCACGCCTCTCACGAGACAATCGATCACCACAAGTGAGCTCGCGATAATGAACGCAACGTCTGCTGCGAACTTTGCCCTACTTGCGGCAAGCCAGATGGTCGATCCGAGTAGGCAGGCAAACACGATCTCAATCAGAAACAGGTCCCAGCGCAGACTAGGGATGATCAAGACGAGATAGGTATGCGGTGCCAAAAAGCCTATTGCCAGTGCGCGCCGCGTCCATTGCCACAAAGGTTGTTCAAAATGAATAAGGATCGCGCTGCCATAAGAGTAAGCCGCGCCAATGTATAAAATGCCTGAGGTAAATTGGTCGAATGTCGGTTCAATCGGAAACGACGAGAGAGCAAAGCCGCTCGCGGTCTGCGCGAAGCCCGCTCCCCACTGCCATGACGAAGAAAGTCCAATACGCCATAGAAGAAGAAAGACGAAAGCCATGATAAGGAAAAGGCTCGACGGGAGGTAAAAGATAATGTTTTGCATTTCCATGGCGTATAATGTTCCGTCCGGCACACCTGCAACGCGGCCAGGAGCGCTCAAAATCAATAGACAAGGCGGATCATCCACTAGAAAGGCGGTGATATTAATCTGAACGCAACTCGTTAACAGAGGGTTGTTCGTTTTGGGCAAGACGCTCCCCGACAGATTAGGCTAACCGCCGGAGACCTAGTTTGCGAGTCCGCGAGATCAACCTCGTTTACGAGGACTATCGGTTTGCGATGTTTGAGTTCAGAAGGGCTCGCCAGCGATTGCGACCTGGAAACGGCAAAGAGGGCCAGCGCAATGGCTAAGCGCGTCGAGTGCTTCAATTCATCATTATGCGTGAGCTTGCCAGCGCCTCTGAACTTTCGATCGTCTTCACGCGATCTCCAATGAATATTGAAGGATCAAGCGGGGGATGCCCTTGGAGGGGAACCAAGGATTACCCGGCACTCATCGATCTCAACCAAGGGAGAGGCGCCGTCGAGAGGTGGAACCCTCTGTTGGCCCGGATGCCAGCGACCTGTATGGTTCTTCGCTCTTGATACCTTGGAAAAATGGATGGCACCGAAAACGACCCTGAACGCCAAAAACCTGGAAGTGCTGGGCGCCGAGAGGCTGGCCGAGTTGCTGATCGAGATCAGCACGGGCAGCGCCGCGACCAAACGCCGGCTGCGGATCGAGCTCGCCGGAACGCAGAGCAGCGCTGAAGTTGCAAGGGAAGTAACAAAGCGGCTTTCATCGATCGAGCGCTCCCGCTCCATGATCAACTGGCGCCGGGTGAAGGCCTTGAAGAGCGATCTGGAGACGCAGCGGCACGTGATCGTTGATACGATCGCCAGCGGCGATCCGGACGAGGCGCTGGAGGTGATGTGGCGCTTCATGGGCCTGGCGCGTTCAATTTTCGAGCGATGCGACGATGGCAACGGCACGATCATGGATGTCTTTCATCAGGCCGGCGTTGATCTGGGCACGATAGCGAGCGCGGCAAGACCGCACCCGCGCCTGCTCGGCGAACAGACTTTCCGCGCGCTGCAGGACAATGACCACGGACAGTATGATCGCCTGATCGAGAATCTGTCGCCGGCGCTGGGTGCGGAAGGCCTCGACCGGCTGAAGTCGTTGTTCGACGATTTGGCAAGCACGCCGGTCGATACTTCAACTGCGGCAGGCCTTGTCGTGATCGGTTGGCCAATCAGTGGCCCGGTTTACGAAGACGAAATCAATCTCCGCCATCGCGACAGAACCATCAGGTCAGCATTGGAGCAGATCGCCGATGCCCAGGGCGACGTTGATGCCTTCATCGCGCAGCAGAGCGAGCAGGCGAGATCCGTGCCGATGATTGCGGCAGAAATCGCCCAGCGACTGCTGAAGGCGGGCCGGGCCGGAGAGGCATGGGATGCCATAAATCGCATTGAGATGAAGGGCCGACAATCCCCGTTCGAGTGGGAAAAAGCCCGCCTCGATGTGCTTGAAGCTCTGGGGCGGAGGGACGAAGCGCAGGCCTTTCGCTGGCAGTGCTTCGAACAATCGCTGAACGAGCGGCACCTGCGAGCTTTTCTGAAGCGCCTACCGGATTTCGATGATCTCGAAGCAGAGGAAAACGCCTTCGATTGTGTGAGCCACTTCTCGGATGTCCACCAGGCGCTCGCCTTCCTGCTGTCATGGCCGGCGCTCGACAGGGCTGCTACGCTCATTCGCGCGCGTGCAGCCGAACTTGATGGCGATCACTACGAACTTTTGACACCGGCGTCCGAGCATCTGCAGGAGAAGTATCCGTTGGCAGCGACCATCGTCCTGCGGGCTATGATTGACTTTACGCTCGATCGAGCGAAATCCAGTCGCTATCGCTTTGCCGCGCGACATCTCGTTCAATGTGAGCGACTGTCGACGAAGATTTGCGACTTCGACACTTTTACGTCACATCCCGGCTATGTTGCAGATCTGAGGGGCAAGCACGCGAAGAAGGCCGGATTCTGGACGGCCGCAGGACAGTGACGAAGGATCATCTGCAACGGCACCAGCCAGACGCCCTCTTAGTCTTCTGATTGTCGCCATGTGGTCTCCAGCGGATGTTGAAGATCGCGCGTAGGACGCCCCCCGGGAGGTGAGCCAAGGATTATCCCGGCATCCTCACCTATTAAATCTCGCATGTCTTTATTCACTGCTCGGCGAGCCGGATCGACTTTTGAACTCCTGGAACGGGTTTTCTCCTCGGCAAACCATCAGACCAAACTGCACTTAGTTAATCAGGCTTCCGAGCCGCAGGACCAGTCTCCTGTCGAAGAGATGTCCCCTATCGAACATCCACTTCAGCGCTTCTGTGCTGGTCCATGCGCGCTTGTAGGGGCGGACGCTCGTAAGGGCGTCAAACACATCGCACACGGTGCATATGCGAACAGGTAAACTCAGTCGATCAGCTCGAAGGCCAAGCGGGTAGCCGCTTCCGTCAAGGGCTTCGTGGTGAAATCGGCAGATTTCGAGAATCAGGTCAGATACCTCCGGATGCTGCTTAAGGCGGAGGTAGCCACGCTCAGGATGGGTGCGCATTACATGCCGCTCGGCGTCTGTCAGCTGTCCGCTCTTGTTGAGGATAGCGTTGGGTATCAGCAACTTGCCAAGATCATGCAACAGCCCGGCTATGGTTAATTCCCTTGTCGTTTCCTCTCCCAGGTCCGACAGGTGGCCGAGCCCCGTCATGAGCCCGCTGACCGCGAGCGAGTGGATATAAGTTCCCTCATCCTTGGTCTTTAGCCGCGTGACCTCGACCAAGACATGGGGCGAGGCGATTAAGGAAGCGGTGATGTTCATGGCGGCGGGGGCGAATCGATCGATATCGAACTTGCCTGATTTGATCTCGTCAAAACCGTCCCGCAAAGTCGCGGTTACTTGAGATACCGCATGCTGGATCCGTGTGCGCTGGTCTGATTCACGCAGAGACGTGGGCTGGACGTGTTCGTCCGGCTGGCGGCAAACAGGCAAGCCGCAATCGACATTGCTTTTTGCACGGTTGATCAGAACGTATTCCGCCGAAGAGGCGAGTATGGAATGCAGGGCGGAATCCGTTTCAAGCAGGAAGCGTCGTCCGGAGAACTCCAAGTCAGCGCATTCTACCGCTTCAATATACATTCCTTTTCGAAGCAAGGATTTTCGGATACGCAGAACCACGATTAGCGACTCCTCACGTCTGCTAATACTTCTCCTTGTAAGCGTATATCTAATATCTAATAAAAGCGTTACGTGCTTCGAACTGCTACTGCGTTCTTGGATGACAAGTGCCTCCCGCTGTGTCCCAGATCAGCGCCCGAGGCAAATCGCGGTTGATTGAGAACGGGAGGATTTCTGGTTCAACGTAGCCTGCAGCGAGGCTTCATACTGCGCCGGCGCACTTGTGCTTGCCATCGGCCTCTGCGCTATGGAGGCGGCAGAAATCCCGAACGCAAGTTAGAAAATCCAAATCTCCAGATTCCAATGCGTATGGAATAAGGAAGCGTGCGCTACTCATTATCGAGCCGCTAGCCTTTGTAGAATTCGAGATGGCTGCTTCGCATAATGAGTGATGGTATCCAGAGCCGCCAAAGAGAAGGATCCCCTTTTCTCGGCAAAATCCCAGGTAACGAAACACGCTAGAATAAAAGCAGCGATGACGTATCTCATCGCATTCTTATATACGGAGATGCTTAAAGCAACGTAAAGCACGGCCTGCTCGCCCCGCTCGTCGGGCATGAGTCGTCGCTGAACGCCACATATGCAAAAAAAGAGAGAATAGAAATGCGAATGATGCTCAACGTTTCGCTTCCCGTTGACAAGGGAAACGCAGCAATCAAAGGCGGCGCCTCGTCACCAAGATTCAATCCATCCTTGCTGACCTCAAATCCGAAGCGGCCTACTTCACTGAATTCGACGGGAAAAGAACGGGCCTGATTTTCTTCGACATGACGCACACCTCGGAGATGCCGGCCGTTGCTGAGCGATGGTTCCTTGCGTTTGATGCCAGTGTTGAGATCAAGGCGGTCATGAACCGCGATGACCTGGCAAAGTCCCGGCCCGGGATTGAGAGGGTAGTCGAGACCTTCGTCTGAATCACATCGCAGCGGCTTGCATAGCGCCCAACCATAACGGACGCGCCGTCAGCGTGGCCCTGCGATGATTTGTGATCGTAGCCACTCAACGGCAAAAGCTCTCGGCAGATGCCGAGGCTTCACAACCACTTGATTTAAAAGTGCCCGGCCTGAGAGATAGGTGACGTTTCGTACCGGAGACATGGGTAACACTTTTCGCTTTTTGGCGGGAGGTGTTGATGCCGTGGAAAGAGACTTCGGTGATGGAGGAACGTCTACGATTTGTCGCCCGGCTACTGGAAGGCGAAGGCATGAGCGATGTGTGCCGTGCATTCGGCATCTCGCGCAAGACCGGCTACAAAATCTTCAATCGCTATAAGGACGACGGCCTGGAGGCGCTGACGGATCGGTCTCGACGGCCGGTGCGTTATGCCAACCAGCTGCCTGAGCCGGTCGAGGCGATGATCGTCTCGTGCAAGAAGACAAGCCGCATTGGGGTGCCAGGAAGATCAGGGAGCTTTTGGTGAAGCGCCTGGCCGGCGATGTGCGCGTGCCGTCGAAGAGTACGGTGCATGCCGTTCTCGATCGACATGGTCTGGTCGCCCATGCCCGCAAGCGGCAACGACATCGAGCCGAAGGGACAGCCTTGTCACAGGCATTACTGCCGAACGATCTTTGGTGTGCCGACTTCAAGGGCGAGTTCAAACTTGGCAATGGTCAATACTGTTACCCATTGACGATCACCGACCAGGCGTCACGTTATCTTCTCGCCTGCGAAGCCTTTGAGTCGACGCGAGAACGGGCTGTCTTCGACGCGTTCGGCCGGCTCTTTGCAGAATACGGCTTGCCCATCGCGATCCGCAGCGACAACGGCTTGCCTTTCGCCAGTCCAAACGGGCTCTACAATCTGTCTAAACTGTCGGTGTGGTGGCTGAGGCTCGGGATCACGCTGGAGCGCATCAGGCCGGGCCGTCCCCAACAAAACGGCCGGCATGAGCGCATGCACCTGACGCTGAAGAAAGAGGCGACCAGACCACCCGGCAAAAACATCCTCCAGCAGCAGGCCCGCTTCGATGCTTTCGTCAGCGAATTCAATCAGGAGCGGCCGCACGAGGCGCTCAACATGAAGGTGCCGGCAGATCTCTACGCCGCTTCGTCACGCCTCTATCAGGGCCTGCCGGAGATCGACTACCCCTTCCATGATCGGGATGCGCTGGTGACCAATTGCGGCCGCATCTGCATCTATCGCAAGAAGATCAACATCCCGACCGTGCTGGCCGGCCAGAAACTGGGGCTCAAGGAAGTCGACGACGGCATTTGGCTCGTCAGCTTCATGCATTATGATCTGGGATATATCGACCTGGAGCAGAGGACCTTGCAAACCATCGACAACCCGTTCGGCACGAGGTTGTCACCCATGTGTTAGGTACGTTTTGTTACCTATGTCTCCGGTATGGACAAAGAAAATCTGGCGGAGAGGGGGGGATTCGAACCCCCGATGCCCTTGCAGGCATGCCGCATTTCGAGTGCGGTGCATTCAACCACTCTGCCACCTCTCCGCGGGGCTGGCCGGCGCTTGTTTCGCGCGGGCTGTCTCATAGCGATCAAAAGGCGAGCTGGCAAGACGAAATTGTAAAGCTTTTCATCCTTTTGCCTTGACAGCTTTTTGACACTCGCGTATCTCGCTCACGCAATAGGCATGGAGAAGTCCGTGCCTTGCCAGCCTCGCGCCCGCGCGGGGTTTCACCGGCAGACAGAGTTCCGGGCGAACGCCCTGAAATCCCTGCTTAACTTCGACTGATAAGAAGACAGCCACCTGCGGTTTGCGGGGAGAGCTGGATCGAACATGAAAGGATCAAAAAATGTTCGCAGTCATCAAGACCGGCGGTAAGCAGTACCGTGTGGCAGCCAACGACGTGCTGACCATCGAGAAGCTTGAAGCAACCGCTGGCGACTCCATCGAATTCACTGAAGTCCTCGTAATCGGCGAAGGCGCCGACGCTGCGATTGGTGCTCCCTTCGTCAAGGGCGCTTCCGTCAAGGCCGAAGTGGTCGAGCACAACCGCGGCAAGAAGGTCATCGCCTTCAAGAAGCGCCGTCGTCAGAACTCGAAGCGTTCGCGCGGCCATCGCCAGCATCATACGGTCGTCCGCATCACGGACATCGTGGCTGCCAAGTAAGATCACGGGACTAAAGGTTTAAAGGAGAACTCCAATGGCACACAAAAAAGCTGGCGGTTCGTCGCGTAACGGTCGTGATTCCGAATCCAAGCGCCTTGGCGTGAAGAAGTTCGGCGGCGAAGCCGTCATCGCAGGCAACATTATCGTGCGTCAGCGCGGTACGCAGTGGCATCCGGGCGCCAATGTCGGCCTCGGGAAGGACCACACCATTTTTGCGCTTACGGCAGGCAATGTGGACTACCGAACGAAGGCCAATGGTCGCGTGTACGTGTCTGTAATGCCGAAAGCGGAAGCAGCGGAATAAGCCGGTAGCGCTCAAAAACAGCCGGCGTCTCATCGACCCGGCTGGCCGTACCAGGTTCAGTCCAGAAAACAGGGGAGATGGGGCGCCATCTCCCCTTTTTCTTTGTCCATAAGGAGGACTGAACATGCAAGGCGAACTGATAAGGGTTGACCAATCACGGTCACCCCAAGAACGGCTGAGGCCGGAGCGGTTAAGGACCGACTGCCCTGTCTTGTTATCGGAAAGGCTCGTCATGCGCGCGCCCCACGAGGAAGACATTGACGCCCTTTCCCATCTCGCCAACAACGCCAAAGTCGCCACAATGGTATCGCGTATGCCGCACCCATATACCGCCAATGATGCAGCCGACTTCGTGCGTCGGACGAAGAATGGCGAGATTGGTAAGTGCGTCTATGCCATCACCAAAGCTGAAAACGGCGCCTTCATGGGGTGCTGCGGAGTTGAGCCGCATGCTGACGGGCGTACCGTCGAAATCGGCTATTGGCTCGGTGAACCCTATTGGAACCAGGGCTATACGACCGAAGCATGCCACGCTCTGGTCGATATGGTCTTTCGCACGCGCGAAAACGTCGATCAGATCGATGCCCGTTGCCGGGTGATGAACATCGCATCGCGGCGGGTTATCCAGAAGTGCGGCTTCCAGTTCCAGGGCTCAGGCCTTGCCGCGTCTCTGGCACTCGGCAGCAACGTGCCCGTGGAATGGTACCGGCTCGACCGGAAGACCTGGATGTCGCTGAGAAGTTGGGGGAGCCTGTGATGAGCGCCGCCATCTTGCAGCGACCCAAGAGCGAGCAAGTGACGCCCGGCCCCGTGCCGGTCGTCACCACGCCCCGGCTGACGCTCCGCCCGCACAGGTTGGCCGATGCGAATGCAATTGCGGAATCGCTGTCCGACTTCGCAATCACTCGCATGCTTGCCCGCGTGCCCGCGCCCTATGACAGGCAGGACGCGCTTGATTGGCTGGTTCCCGTGACGTCCGGCAGTCTGCCGGATTGGCACTTGGCGGTCACCGATGGCGACGACACGCATTTGGGCGTCGTCTCCGTCGAGCTCCGCCACGGCCGCTGGCACCTTGGCTACTGGCTGAACCGCTACTTTTGGCGGCGCGGCTATATGAGCGAGGCTGTCGCAGCCGTGCTGGAGCGCTTTTCCCGGCGGATGCCGGAAAGCGCCGTTCATTCGGGCGTGTTCGCGGACAATCCAGCCTCGCTGAGATTGCAGGAAAAGCTCGGTTTCCGGATGACGGGATGTGCGGAGATCTACAGCTTCGCCCGCAACACCATGGTATCGCACGTCGAAACCGTGCTTCAGCCCGGCGCTCTGCAGATCACGAAGGCTGCCTGACCAGACAAAAGCACCGCAGCCGGCGCTGCGGTGTTTTCCTATCCGCCGATCTCGATCCAGACAGGGAAATGGTCGGAGCCTACCGAAGCTGTATCCACATGAGCAGATTTCAGGCGGCCATGCAGGCCGCAACTGACAAAGCAGTAATCGAGATGCATGCGCTTGCCGTGATTCTTCGGGTCCATCCAGCTATAGCTTGCGGGCGCATAGCCTTCGAGCGCGGCCAGCGCATCGACGGGTGTTCCGATGCGCGGCACGCGGCCGTAATATCCGTCCTTCGTCCCGGCAAACGAGCAATATTCCGGCGATTCCGGCACCATGTTGAAGTCGCCCAAGATGACGTAGTCTTCCGGAAGCGGCAGATCCGCGATCTCGAATTCGCAGGCACCCGACAGGCAACCGCCCTCGAACGGAAACGCATTGATGCGCTCGTTCAAATAGGCGAGCTGGCGGATACGCTCGTCGGGCGAAACGTGATCGAGATGAACGGAATAGACGCGAAGCGCGCCTTCCGGCGTATTAATGACGGCCTCGGTCGCCCCACGCTGCAGATTGATTTTCGAAACAGTGCGGCTGCGCGGCAAAAGCAGGGTGCGCGCCGACAGGATCGGCCAACGCGAAAGGATCATGTTGCCGAACTGGAAGCGCGTGCCGCGCGGCGGAAAACCCTCTTCACCGGCGTCGACATGCAGATCGCAGGCCGGGCCATAGACCCAGAAATGGTTGGGAAAGAAGGCCGCGAGATCGGCCGCCATGTCGGAAAAATCGTTTCGCGAGAAGCCTCTGGTCACCTCCTGAAGCGCGATGATATCCGCGCCATCGAGACTCTCCGCAATACGGCCGAGATCATAAATCCCATCAAGACCGAAGCCGTACTGTATGTTATAGCTCGCAAACTTCACGATAATCTTTGACCTTAGCTTGAACCGCCTATATCGAAAGCGGCAGGATGGGGCGCGTAAAAAGCCACCGATGATGGAAGTAAAATGAAATTTCTCGACGAAGCAAAGGTCTATATCCGTTCCGGTGACGGGGGCGCAGGCAGCGTCTCGTTCCGGCGCGAGAAATTCATCGAGTTCGGCGGACCGGACGGCGGCGACGGCGGACGCGGCGGCGATGTCTGGGTTGAAGCCGTCAACGGCCTCAACACGCTGATCGACTTCCGCTACCAGCAGCATTTCAAGGCCAAGATCGGCATGCACGGCATGGGCAAAAACCGCACCGGCGCCAATGGCGACGACGTGACGCTCAAGGTCCCGGTCGGAACACAGGTGCTCGAAGAAGACCAGGAAACGCTGATCTGCGACCTGACGGAAGAAGGACAGCGTTTCCGGCTTGCCGCCGGCGGCAACGGCGGCTTTGGGAATGCGCATTTCAAGTCCTCGGTCAATCAGGCACCGGATTGGGCAAATCCCGGCCTGCCTGGCGAGGAAAAGACGATCTGGCTGCATCTGAAGCTGATTGCGGACGCCGGCCTCGTCGGTCTGCCCAATGCCGGAAAGTCGACTTTCCTGGCGGCAGTCACCCGCGCGCGGCCGAAGATCGCCAATTATCCCTTCACCACGCTGCATCCGAATCTCGGCGTGGCAACCATCGACGGACAGGAATTCATTCTCGCCGACATCCCGGGGCTGATCGAAGGCGCGCACGAGGGCGTCGGCATCGGCGACCGGTTCCTCGGCCATGTCGAGCGTACTCGCGTGCTGCTGCATCTGGTCTCGGCCCAGGAGGAAAAGGTTGGCAAAGCCTATACAACTGTGAAGAACGAGCTTGAGGCCTATGGTAACGAACTGACCGACAAAGCGGAAATCGTTGCGCTCTCACAAATCGACGTGCTCGATGACGCGACGCTGAAGAAGAAGACGAAGGAGCTCGCCAAGGCTTGCGGCAAGACGCCGTTCCAGATTTCGGCCGCAACGGGCAAGGGCATGACCGAGGTTCTGCGAGCTTTGCGCGACATCATTGTCGAAGCGAATGCGGGCGGCGAGAAGCCGGCCAAAGCGCCGAAGCTGCGGCATCGCGACATGATCGCGGCCGACGAGGACAGAACGGATGACGACGCGTAAGCCGCTCGAACGCTACCGCCGCATCGTCATCAAGATCGGCTCAGCACTCCTTGTTGACCGCAAGACCGGGCTCAAGAAGGCATGGCTCGATGCGATGTGCGCCGACATCGCCGGTTTGAAAGCAAAAGGCGCGGATGTGCTCGTCGTCTCCTCGGGCGCTATCGCGCTCGGCCGCTCAGTGCTCGATCTGCCTTCTGGAGCGCTGAAACTGGAGGAAAGCCAGGCGGCCGCAGCCGTCGGCCAGATTTCGCTCGCGCGTGCCTGGTCGGAAAGCCTATCGCGGGATGAGATCGTGGCGGGCCAAATCCTGCTGACGCTCGGCGATACTGAAGAACGCCGCCGCTATTTGAACGCCCGCGCCACGATCAACCAGTTGCTGAAGATCGGCGCTGTTCCGATCATCAATGAGAACGACACCGTCGCGACCAGCGAAATCCGATACGGCGACAATGATCGCCTCGCGGCCCGTGTCGCAACGATGACGGGCGCCGACCTGCTGATCCTTCTATCCGATATCGATGGGCTTTATACGGCGCCGCCGCACCTCGATCCAGGGGCGGAATTCCTCGAGACGATCGCCGAGATTACTCCGGAGATCGAAGCCATGGCAGGCGGCGCCGCTTCCGAACTGTCGCGCGGCGGCATGCGCACGAAGATCGACGCCGGCAAGATCGCGACGACGTCGGGCTGCGCAATGATCATCGCTTCCGGCAAAACGGATAGCCCGCTATCGGCGATTTCGAACGGCGCACGTTCCTCCTGGTTTGCACCCTCCGGCACCCCCGTAACCGCCCGCAAGACCTGGATTGCAGGTCAGTTGCAGCCAGCCGGAGAACTGCATGTCGACGACGGCGCCGTGGCGGCGCTGGGTGCGGGCAAGAGCCTGCTTCCCGCCGGCGTTCGCAAGGTGATCGGGCTTTTTAGCCGAGGGGACACCGTGGCAATCATCGGCCCTTCTGGGCGCGAGATCGCCCGCGGCCTCGTCAGCTACGACGCAGAAGACGCCCGCCAGATCGTTGGCCGCAAATCAACGGAGATCGAAGCGATCCTCGGTTATCCCGGCCGTACTGCCATGATCCATCGCGACGATATGGTGATGACGTCACAGGTAAATTCGAAATCGGAAAGACAGAAGAAGGACACGGCCCATGCTTGAGACCGTTGTGCACAGCCCTGACATTGACGCGCTGATGAACGACATCGGCCGCAAGGCCAAGGCTGCGGCACGACCGTTAGGCTTTGCGTCCACCGAGGCCAAGAACAAGGCGCTGAATGCGATGGCCGACGCGATCCTCGCAAGCAAGGAGCATATCCTTGCCGAAAACGCCAAGGATCTGAAGGATGTCGCTGGCACCGATATGCTTGCCTCCTTCATCGACCGCCTGACACTGAATGACCAGCGCATCACGGAAATGGCGGAAGGCATTCGGGCGATTGCCGCGCTGAAGGACCCGGTCGGCGAAGTGATCGCCGCCTGGGATCGGCCGAACGGACTGAAGATCGAGCGGGTCCGCACACCTCTCGGCGTCATCGGCGTCATCTTCGAAAGCCGGCCGAATGTGACGGCAGATGCCGGTGCGCTTTGCCTGAAGGCAGGCAATGCTGTGATCCTGCGATGCGGTTCGGATTCGCGCCGTTCGTCGCAGGCAATCCATGCCTGCCTCGTTGAAGGGCTGAAGGCAGCCGATCTTCCGGAGCATGCCATACAGCTCGTTCCGGTTTCGGACCGTGCCGCCGTCGGCGCCATGCTGCGGGGCTTGGAAGGTGCAATCGACGTCATCGTGCCGCGCGGCGGCAAGAGCCTTGTCGCCCGCGTGCAGAACGAAGCTCGCGTGCCGGTTTTTGCTCACCTCGATGGCCTTTGCCACATCTATGTAGACAAGTCTGCCGATATCGAAATGGCAAAGAGGATCATCGTCAACGCCAAGATGCGCCGCACAGGCATCTGCGGTGCCGTGGAAACCCTGCTTGTCGACGGCGCTGCAATCGGCACGCATCTGACACCGCTTCTCGAAGTGCTGGCCGAGGCCGGCTGTGAAATCCGCGCATCCGCGACGGTGTTGAAGGTTGCCCCGGGCATGAAGCCGGCGACCGAGGAGGATTGGTCGACCGAATATCTCGATGCAGTCATTTCCGTCGCCGTCGTGGACGGCATTTCCGGCGCGATCGCACATATCCAAAACTATTCGTCGAACCATACGGAAGCCGTGATCGCGGATGATCCGGCCGTCGTCGAGCGATTCTTCACCGAGATCGATTCGGCCATTTTGCTGCACAACGCTTCCACACAATTCGCCGACGGCGGCGAGTTTGGCATGGGTGCGGAAATCGGCATTGCGACGGGCAAGATGCATGCCCGCGGTCCTGTTGGTGTCGAGCAGCTTACCTCCTTCAAATACCGCGTGCGCGGCACCGGACAAACGCGGCCCTGACGTGACGACAGACGAAATAGACCGTCGCTACCTTCGGATGCCGCACACCGAGCGCGGCATGGTCGTCGGTCTTTTCGGCGGATCCTTTAATCCACCGCACCAGGGGCATGCGCTGGTTGCGGAGATCGCCATACGGCGCCTTGGCCTCGACCAACTTTGGTGGATGGTGACGCCTGGCAATCCGCTGAAGGACCGCAATCATCTTGCGCCGCTTGCCGAGCGGATCGCACTCAGCGAAGCGATCACAACCGATCCGCATATCAAGGTGACTGCATTCGAACAGGCATTCGGCGTCAGTTACACGGCAAATACACTCGCCAGGGTAAAGGCGCGCAATCCAAACATCCATTTCATCTGGATCATGGGTGCCGACAGCCTGCAGGCCTTCCACAAATGGCAAAAGTGGCAAGTGATCGCGCGCACCTTCCCGATCGCCGTCATTGATCGACCCGGGGCGACGCTTTCCTATCTCTCGTCGAAAATGGCAAAGACCTTCGACTTCGCCCGTATCGACGAGGACGATGCCCGTGTGCTCTGGAAAAAATCCGCCCCTGCCTGGACCTTTATTCATGGCCCGCGATCGGCATTGAGTTCGACCGCTATTCGCAAAGCGGCTGAGTAGCGGCAATTTCAGGAAGGCTGACAAATGAAAAGCCCGACGGGGGAGGATCCGTCGGGCTTTATAAACTTGATCGACAGCTGGGAGGAGGAGTGCTGCCGACCCATATCTAACGGCTTTGGGAGGAGGAGATCGCCGTTTCGATAAGTATGTTTTATCACAACTTCAGAAAACTGGAATATCGTATATTGCATTGCAGCAATGCGATGGGCGCAAGGCTCCTCGAATTCACACCGCAGTGTTGCCGCTTTTTGCGGCATTGGGAAGATGGCTTAACCCGTTTGCACAGTAGACCCTTCTCATAGGATATCCACGTGAGCGGAATCCTAGTCCAAAAACGAGGGCGGAGCGGTCCTCAAGCCGGAGAGGGCGCAAAACCAACGAAGATAGGATCAGGCCAGATACGTCAAGCGATGTCGCGTCACGCCGTAGCGGCTGCCGACTGGTCCACATATGTTCGGGTTTAGTTAGCAAACACGACCACGGCAGGGCAGCATTTGGCCCGACGCGGCCTGCGATGCTGGAGCAATTGGGTCTGGACTCCCGAGCCGCCTGCCAACCGACTCCGCCTACCTCGGCCACCTTGGCCCTCGTAGCTCGGAGCACCTGCCCGGCGTTTTCCGCGTGACTGCTACTTGCCGAACAAATTGATGACCTGCGCATGAGCACTTGCGCTGGATAAGTCCAACTGTTCCCGGATCCGCAAAAGCGGGAGCGTTTCGGCATACGGGTAGGATTTGTATTCTTTGGGATACGTACAATTCGAATGAAAGAGGCAATCAATCGTATATCGCTAACATCTAATGTGTCGGCTTGGCTACTCGGAACTGGGGCACACCAATGCGTGAAGTTCTCAAACGGCATGTCGATCGATTTATTCGCGACGAGGTGGGCAACTTTGCAATCCTGACTGCGGTTGCAATCGTTCCCTTACTGGGGGCGGCTTCCGTCGCGATCGACTTCGTTAATGCCAGTTTCGAGGCTGACAAGTTGCAGGAGGCGCTGGACAGCGCCACGCTTGCGGCGGTGCGCCTTTACGGCGAGGGCTACAGCGAGGCGGAAGCCACTCAATTGGCGAACGAAATGTTCTTCGGCAATTACCAAGGGGCGGGTGCCGTCTCTCAGGGCAAGGATGCAATCACCCCGGCAGCGGAACCTCCATCTTTGCATATCGCCTATTCCCTGGCGGGACAGCAGGTAATGGCGACGGCTGACTATGCAGTCAACTACCACCCGGTATTCCTGACTCGATTATCATTCCCTATCTCCCGCCGCAGTAGCACCGCTTACCAAGCGGGCAACGAAGCCTGCATTCTCGCGCTCAGCCCGACGGCAGATCGCGCCTTCGAGGTTACCGGCAGTTCGAAGGTCGACACGTCGAAGTGTGCGATCACCGCGAACTCGCGCAGCAACGAAGCCATCTATGTCGGTGGATCAGGAAGCCTGAAGACGGAATGTCTTTATACGCCAGGCAAGGTCTCCGCCTCGCCGTACAAAATCGATCTCGAATGCGACAAGCCGTACGAGGGAACGGCAGCGGCCCTTGACCCGTTCAGACTCAAAACGATGCCGAAAGCAGGGACGTTGGCCAAGAACAACGGCTCGGGCGAACTGGAGCCCGGGACGTACAAGGGTCTCCAAATCAAGGGCGCTGTGAAGCTGCAACCCGGTGACTATATCATCGACGGGGGCAAGCTGAGTTTCGGGAGCCAGTCGGTCATCACTGGCGAAGGGGTCACATTCTTCCTGCTCAACGGCGCTGAAATCGACATTCATGGCGGTTCGACCGTTAACGTCACTGCCCCGACATCGGGGCCATGGGCGGGTTTCGTTATCGTCGCCGACCGCGACAACACTGCCTCCGCAGTGATCAATGGCAACAGCAACTCGAACATCAGCGGCATCATCTACATGCCAGCAGCCGAAGAAGTCGATTATTCCGGCAATGGTACGACGTCTGGCGACTGCGTCCGAATCATCGCCCAGAAAATTACCATGACCGGCAACAGCACTTTCAAGCTCGATTGCAAGTCGGAACTGGCGAACAACGAGATCAATAATCTCGGCGCCGTCCGGCTTGTCCAATGAGGGTGTGACACACGGCGACGGACGGCTTTGCCAATGTTTGCTGCCTCCTTTTGTACGAATGCCGGCTCCACCGCTCCTTCGGCCGGGAGGTGGCGATCCTCTGGCCCTCGTTCAGCTTGCGGTCGAAAAGCGGAAGCAACGTGAGAAAAAGGGTGATGACTACGCGGCAGCCTATGTCTTAGTCCTTCTCGACGAGAGCAGGCAGAATGCCCATCTCCTCCCCGACGATGCGGAGCAGGTCTGCAAATTCTGGGTGCCGGTGCAGGTAATCAGCCATTAGCAACTTTCAAGTCGGCAAGGACGTCTCTGAAGAACTTCTTCGCGCGCACGCCGCCATAGTCTTCAGCGCCTGCCGCAGGGCATCCTGATCGAGCTTTCTGGCTTCTGTCCTCACCCGCTCAAGCACCTGAGTTTCGTCTTCGGCAAGCCGCTTGAGATTGTTGACCAGATCGACGAGCAGGAACTCTTTCGTTGCAACCGCTGGAAATTCAGGCTTCATCCGGAAATCGTAGAGCCGGTTTCCAAGCTTGAAGCGGCCATGCCGCTTCCTGTTGTAGACGACGGTTTCATTGTAAAGCTGCGTGGCGCCGACACCGAGAGCATTATATGCATTCGGCGTCAGCATCAAAAACCGCTTGTCCTTGAGAAACGCTTCGACCAGATCGTGGTCGTTAGCCGGGGCGCGACCGAAGGCCGTCGTTTTCGGGCGCAGGTAGACACCGCCGGAGAGCTTGGTCAGCTCGCCGGCGTCCAGCAACTTCCGGAGATCTCGGTCCACAGACGTCGTCCATCGTGTCAGGTCCGCCCTGCGGTAGACCTTGCCCGGGGTCAGATGCTGTTTCAGTTCCTCTAATCTGGCCATGTTTTCCACCTGTCCTTCAAAACAGGACTTGGTGCGCGCATTGCAAGTATTTTCATTAAAAAATCATGCACAACCAGTGGACATACAACCACCTACGCTGCCCGCCTGCCCTAATAGTTCTCCCCGCTGTGGATTGCGTTTGCTGTCTTTTGCCGTGGTTGCATGAGACCAGTTTCGTAGCGTCCGGCGAGAGATAGTCGAGCGCAGAGTGCAGGCGCTGCCTGTTGTAGACCGCCTCGATGACCGTGACTTCAGGCCTGGCTGGGTTGAAGGTGTCATCGAATTCGATTGCCCGTGCTCGGCCAGTCAATTCCATTGCGAGCCGGCTGTCGGCTACCACATGCGGCAGCATATGTCCTCCGTCGACGCCGAAGAGGCGAATTTCACCGACACTCTCCTTGATTTCACCTGCCTTCAGTTGGGTACTATCACCCCTGATCAGGTTCTCATCGACCGCACGCCCCAACCGTCGGCCATCTCAAGGGAACCGGCTGTACTGCGGCAAGCCGCCGTCCGCCTGGCCGATGTCAAACAATCTGGAAGACGATATATTCCTCAAAACATATCCCTAGCCAATTCTATCGATATCGATATATTCCTCTGAATATTTCGAAGGAGAATTGAAGGTATGCATAATCGCCGGCAATGGATGAAACGCGTCGTCGGGATGTTTTCCGTGGCCTGGATTGGCGTTGCCGGGCTGCTGCCGCAACCAGCAGGCGCCACAGATAGAATTACCGTCTTTGCGGCGGCGAGCCTCAAGAATGCGCTTGATGCCGCAAATGCAGCCTGGGCAAAGGAAAGTGGCAAGGAAGCCGTCGCTTCCTATGCAGCGAGCTCCGCACTCGCCAAGCAGATCGAAAGTGGCGCACCAGCCGATATCTTCATCCCCGCCGATCTCGACTGGATGGACTACGTCGGCAAGAAAGGCCTGATCAGGGAAGACACCCGCGCAGACTTCCTTGGCAACCGCATCGTGCTGGTGACCGCCAGCGATAAGGCAAGGCAGGTCGATATCAAGCCGGGTTTCGATCTTTCCGGTCTTCTTGGCGATGGCAGGCTCGCCATGGGAGAAGTGACATCCGTCCCCGCCGGCAAATACGGCAAGGCCGCGCTCGAAAAGCTCGGCGTCTGGACATCGGTGGAGCCGAAGATTGCCGGTGCGCAAAGCGTGCGCGCTGCTCTTGCGCTCGTCTCCCGCGGCGAAGCGCCTTATGGCATTGTCTATCAGACAGATGCGGCGGCAGATAAAGGCGTCGCAATCGTCGGCATGTTTCCAGCCGATTCGCATCCGCCGATCATTTACCCCATCGCCCTGCTTGCCGCCAGCAAGAACCCGGACGCGGTTGCCTATCTAAAGTTTCTAAAGTCGGAGAACGCCGCCCGCTTCTTTACTGCGCAGGGCTTTACGATCTTGAAGTGAATAGGGATTTTATCCTCCAGCTTCGAACCGATCTATCGGAGATACCCAACTTGGATTTTGGCCTGAGCAATGATGAGTGGACGGCGATCTTGCTCAGCCTGCGGGTTTCCGTTGTCGCCATGTTCGCGAGCCTGCCGTTCGGCATTGCGGTTGCGCTGCTTCTTGCCCGCGGCCGCTTCTATGGCAAGAGTGTTGTCAATGGCATCGTTCATCTGCCGCTGATCCTTCCGCCGGTCGTCACCGGCTTCATTCTTCTGATCCTCTTCGGCCGCAGGGGACCGATCGGCAGCTTGCTGGATCAATATTTCGGGATCGTCTTTTCCTTCCGTTGGACAGGCGCAGCTCTCGCCTGTGCGGTCATGGGGTTCCCGCTGATGGTCCGAAGCATACGGCTTTCGATCGAGGCAATCGACCGCAGGATCGAGGAAGCGGCGGGCACCCTTGGCGCGAGCCCGCTATGGGTTTTCCTCACCGTCACGCTGCCGCTGACGACGCCTGGAATCATCGTCGGGATGATCCTGTCCTTTGCCAAGGCCATGGGCGAATTTGGCGCAACCATCACTTTCGTATCGAACATCCCGGGTGAGACGCAGACGCTGTCTTCCGCCATCTACACATTCACCCAGGTCCCAGGCGGCGACGCCGGCGCTATGCGCCTCACCCTGGTTGCTATCGTCATCTCCATGTCAGCGCTGCTGGCGTCTGAATTCATGGCGCATCTCGCGGGCCGGAGGATAGAACCGGAATGACGCTCACCATCGAAACCAGGCACCGCTTCGGCGCCTTCGCCCTTGATGCAGCCTTTACCTCCGAAGTCGGCGTGACGGCCCTCTTCGGCCGGTCCGGTTCGGGCAAGACCTCGATGATCCGCATCATTGCCGGCCTCGTCCGACCGGATGAAGGCCGGGTTCTCCTGGACGGTACGCCACTCACCGACACGGGCAAAGGCATCTTCGTTCCCCGCCATCGCCGCCGTTTTGGCTATGTCTTCCAGGATGGCAGGCTCTTCCCGCACTTGAGCGTTCGAAAGAACCTCTCCTATGGAAGCTGGTTCGCGCCGAAGGTTTCGCCAACCGGCAACTTTGACCACATCGTCGACCTGCTCGGCATCGAAAGCCTGCTCGATCGAAGCCCTTCCAATCTCTCAGGCGGAGAAAAGCAACGGGTGGCGATCGGCCGTGCGCTGCTTTCCTCTCCGCGTCTTTTGCTGATGGACGAACCGCTCGCAGCGCTTGACGAGGCCCGCAAAGCCGAGATCCTGCCCTATCTCGAACGTCTGCGTGACGAGACGCAGATTCCGATCGTCTATGTCAGCCATTCGATTTCAGAAGTGGCGCGCCTCGCCAATCAGGTCGTTGTGATGCGCGACGGCAAGATTGAGGCGGCGGGCAGCGCGACCGATGTGCTGAGCCGTCCTTCGGCGGCCGAAGACCGGCGCGAAGCAGGTGCCCTTCTGGAAGGTGCTGTCGAAAGCTTCGATGAAAAACATCGCCTTGCGACGCTCGCATTGAAGACGTCCCGCCTTTATGTGCCGGGTGCCACGGTGTCGCCGGGCAAGCGCGTTCGCGTCCACATTCCTTCCCGCGATGTCATGCTGGCGACCGTCAGGCCGGAGGGTTTAAGCGCGTTGAATATTATCGACGGCATCATCCGACAGATATCGCCTGCGCAAGACGGAACGGTCGAGGTGCAGATCGACTGCGGCGGCGATATCATCCTGTCGCGTATCACCGCATTGTCCGTTGAAAGGCTCGATCTTGTGCCCAACAAGCCTGTCTTCGCTGTCATCAAGACAGTCGCGCTGCAGCCTTGACTATTTTCTTGCCGCCTCGGCCTGACTGCGGTTGCCTTCCAGCCAGGCAAGATCACCCGCAAGGGCTGTTCGCATGGCGTCTTCCATATGCCGGAACCGCGACAGCAACTCCTCGCCAAATGGCGTCAGCGCAGCGCCGCCACCCTTCTGGCCGCCGCGCTGGGATTCGACTACCGGCGCGTTGAACATGCGGTTCATGTCGCTGACGAGCAACCAGGCGCGCCGGTAGGACATGTCCATCGCCCTGCCGGCTGCCGAGATCGAGCCGGTTTCGCGGATGTGCTCCAGGAGTTCCATCTTGCCGCGGCCTAGGCGATCCTCGTGCGGAAAGCTGATGCGTAGGATGGGAACGAGTTGATGTCTGGCGGTAGTGTCCATTCGGTTCTGCAGTTACGGAAAATCGCAGCCACTTTACGCTTGGCCGTTGGCGCTGTACACAGCCGCCTTGCAGCCGGTAACGACATAAATCTTGAACGCGAATTTAAGTCTTCGCGAAATGATAACCGGCTCGTGTCTTGAAAGATTAACGGTTTGATGCCTATCTTAACCATGATTTGGTTCGCCCAAATCAGTGATGCGCATGTTCTGTTATTGCAGGAAAGGAAAAGCACTGACAACAGTACACGCCAAGGGAAGAACGCTCGCCGTTGTCCCGAAGAGCCTGGAACGTGGCGCCGATGCCGCCGCCCGCGCTCTGCAAGCTGTCCTCACGAGCCTTGAGGACTCCAAAGCTGAAGATATCGTCACCATCGACATTGCTGGGAAATCTGCGCTGGGGGACTATATGGTCGTCGTCTCCGGCCGATCGAACCGCCATGTCCTGGCGATCGCGGATCATCTGCTCACCGACTTGAAAGACGAGGGCTTTGGCGCAGCCCGCGTTGAGGGCAAGGACGGCGGTGATTGGGTCCTGATCGACACCGGCGATATCATCGTGCACGTCTTCCGCCCCGAAATCCGCGAGTTCTACAACATCGAAAAGATGTGGGCAGCGCCGGATATGGATGAAGAAACGCGGCACTGATAGGCGGGCCGGCTTGTCCGGCGCCTGAGCGCGGCAGTAAACAGGCCGGAAACATGAGAACCCGGCCCAAAGCCGGTATTGTGCCTTCGCGGCGCATGACAGGAGCGGATGGATGCGGGTTGGTCTTTTTGCGGTGGGACGGCTGAAGTCCGGCCCCGAGAAGGATCTTGCGGCCCGCTATTTCGACCGTTTTGCCAAGGCTGGTCCTGCGATCGGTCTCGAATTCTCCCGCGTTGCCGAGGTTGCTGAGAGTCGCGCCGCCAATGCAGAAACGCGCAAGCGCGAAGAGGCGGCCATGCTTCAAAAGACGATGGCTGAAGGCAGCATTCTCATTCTCCTTGACGAACGCGGCAAGGCGTTGGACAGCGAAGCTTTTGCAAAGGTCCTCGGCAACTATCGCGACCAGGGAAAACGGGATCTGATGATTGCCATCGGCGGAGCCGACGGCCTTGACCCCGCGCTTTACGACCGTGCCGACATGACCCTATGCCTCGGCAAGATGACCTGGCCGCATCAGTTGGTGAGGACGCTCATTGCCGAACAGCTCTACCGTGCCGTCACTATCCTTTCCGGTCACCCCTATCACCGCGTCTGATCAGTCACGCAGCCGTGTTTTGCCAAGTGTGGCCTTGTTCGCCAATCTTTCTGGCAAATGACGGCAAATCGGCATAGTCTCCGCGCGATTTGAAAGTTGCCCCTGAACACGCATGACGAGAACTGCCCGCAAGCGAACGCGACTGATCCTGCCTGCATTCGCGGCTGGCCTCGGCGCGACAGTCATTTTCGCCCAGTCCGATTTTGGTGGAGCGGGCGCGTTCGCCCAGGATGCACCAGTCGCAGCGCCTGTGGCTGGAACATCTCAACAGGCCGATCAGACGTTGCCGGACCCGGCCGCCGAGCTCAAAAAAAAGCGCGACGAGACCCGCACCGAGCTCGAGGCCATATCAAAAACGATCAATCTTTCGTCAGATAGAGTGGCAGCGCTGCAAAAAAGCATCGCCGATCTCGACAAAAGCAGCACCATCATCCGCCAGGCGCTGATCGATTCCGCCGCGCGGCGCAAGACGCTCGAAAAACAGATCCTCGAAAGCGAAAAGAAGCTTGCCGACCTTGGCATCAAGGAGGACGCCATCCGCCGCTCGCTTCATGAGCGGCGCGGGCTGCTTGCCGAAGTGCTCGCCGCCCTTCAGCGCATGGGCCGCAATCCGCCGCCCGCTCTCCTTGTGACACCGGACGATGCGCTTGCCTCGGTGCGTAGCGCCATCCTGCTGGGTGCTGTCGTGCCCGGCATGCGCAAGGAGACCGATAAGCTTGCCGCAGATCTCGCCAACCTCGCGGCCTTGCAGGCTGCGAGCGTGGTGGAGAAGGCAAATCTTACCGCCACCATGACGAATGGTATCGAAGAGGAGCGGCGCATGGACCTGCTCCTTGCCGAAAACGATAAGCTAAGCCGCAGCAACGCTGCCGATCTCGAAGCCGAAAAGAAGCGCTCTGAGGAACTGGCAGGCAAAGCGACAACCCTCGAGGGCCTCGTGGCTTCGATGGAATCCGAGATTGCCTCCGTGCGCGAAGCTGCTGAAGCGGCCCGGCGCGAGGAAGAGAACCGGAAGCTGCTCACGGACGAGCAGCGGGCACAGGCCAGGGCACTTGCCGATAGCGGTGTGCCCGATAAAAACCGCATTGCGCCCGCATATCCGTTCGGAGAATTGAAGGCGAAATTGGAGCTGCCCGTGGCGGGCGATATTCTGCGCCAGTTCGGCGACGCCGACGGCACTGGACACGAGGCCATGGGAACGACGCTGGCCACCAATCCGGATACGGTGGTGACTGCGCCGGCGGATGGATTGGTGGTTTTCGCCGGCGCCTTCCGCAGCTACGGCCAGATGATCATCCTCGACGCAGGCGACGGATATCACTTGGTCCTCTCCGGAATGGACATAATCAGCACGCGCCAAGGAAAATTCGTTTTCGCAGGCGAGCCGCTTGCGGTGATGGGTGCAAAAAGAGTCGCGAGCGCAACAGCATTGGCGCTGGAAACCAACCGGCCAACGCTTTACATTGAATTTCGAAAAGACGGAAAACCGGTCGATTCCCGACCGTGGTGGTCCGCCAAAGACACTGGAAAGGCACGCAATGATTCGTAGGGCTTCTCTTGTTCTGGTCGGCGCATTGATGGGTGCGACTGCCATGAGCGTAATTTATGCGGCAGGAGTGCCGGCCGAAGCGGCCGGGGCATCCACCTACAAGGAACTCTCCGTGTTTGGGGACGTCTTTGAGCGCGTCCGCGCCCAGTACGTCACACCGCCGGCAGAAGACAAACTGATCGAAAATGCCATCAATGGCATGCTTTCGTCCCTCGATCCGCATTCGAGCTATATGAATGCCAAGGATGCCGAGGATATGAGCACCCAGACGAAGGGTGAATTCGGCGGTCTCGGCATTGAAGTCACGATGGAAGACGAACTCGTCAAGGTCATCACGCCGATCGACGATACGCCCGCGTCCAAGGCAGGCGTTCTTGCCGGCGATTATATTTCCGAGATCGACGGCCAGTCCGTCCGCGGATTGAAGCTCGAAGAAGCTGTCGAAAAGATGCGCGGCGCCGTCAACACCCCGATCAAGCTCACACTCATCCGCAAGGGTGCGGATAAGCCGATCGAGTTGACGATCGTTCGCGACATCGTCGCCGTACAGGCCGTCAAGTCTCGCGTCGAGGATGATGTCGGCTATCTCCGGGTCATCTCCTTCACCGAAAAGACCTATCCGGACCTCGAAAAGGCGATCGCCAAGATCAAGGCGACGGTTCCGGCCGACAAGCTCAAGGGTTATGTGCTCGATCTGCGTCTCAATCCCGGCGGTCTGCTCGATCAGGCAATCAAGGTTTCTGACGCTCTGCTGCAGCGCGGCGAAGTGGTCTCGACCCGCGGCCGCAATCCGGACGAGACCCGCCGCTTCAATGCCGGCCCGGGCGATCTCACGGATGGCAAGCCGGTGATCGTGCTCGTCAACGGCGGCTCGGCCTCCGCTTCGGAAATCGTCGCCGGTGCCCTGCAGGATCTACGCCGCGCGACTGTTCTCGGCACGAGGTCCTTCGGCAAGGGCTCCGTCCAGACGATCATTCCGCTTGGCGAAAACGGCGCACTCCGCTTGACGACCGCGCTTTACTACACGCCGTCGGGCCGCTCGATTCAGGGCACCGGCATTACGCCGGACATCAAGGTCGAAGAGCCGCTGCCGGACGATCTGAAGGACAAGATGGCAACCGAAGGCGAATCCAGCCTGCGCGGCCATATCAAGGGTCAGAGCGAGACCGATGAAGGCTCAGGTTCCGTTGCCTATGTTCCCCCGGATCCGAAGGACGACGTGCAGTTGAATTATGCGTTCGACCTGCTTCGCGGCAAGAAGACCGACCCGGCCTTCCCCCCGAATCCGGACAAGGCGGTTTCCGCCAAGTAACTTTCATGGGTCATCAGGCCGGATTTTTGATCCGGCCTGATTTTTTGCTGTTTCCCGGTTTTGGAGCGGGCGAGGAAATTGGGAACGGATTTGCATGCACCATTGGGCCAGAACCGCAAGGCTGGCCGAAAGCGGCCGAATATCCTGCGGATCGGCCGGATTGCCGCCAGCCTC
Source organism: Rhizobium sp. 007 (assembly GCF_015353075.1). Taxonomy (NCBI): domain Bacteria; kingdom Pseudomonadati; phylum Pseudomonadota; class Alphaproteobacteria; order Hyphomicrobiales; family Rhizobiaceae; genus Rhizobium; species Rhizobium sp. 007. The sequence continues at coordinate 3,850,241 of NZ_CP064187.1, forward strand.
TGCCTGATCGCGATCGGCGGCTTTTCTCTCTACACGATGCTCAGTGACGATGGCCTTCAGCGGACACAGTCGCCTGTGGCAGATCCAGCCGCGTCACCACCCACAGATACCGTCCAGACCCCCCAGACGCAGAGCCAGGCCGCAAATGACATGCCTCGCTCCGATCCGCATTCCGGTGCGAATGTCGAGCGGATGGTGACCGGGGACGGCTCGGTTGTGACCAAATACAGCCCGCGGCCACGCGATGATAACGGCCCGGCGCTGGTAGACGCCATGCAGGTCGGCCAGGATCCGCGCATGGCAGCGATGCCGAATGAGAGCCTTCTGGAAGACAGCCAATTTGGCCGCCTACCCGTAATCGGGCCGGATGGCCGTCGCCCGATGGATCAGTATGCGCGTCCATGGTCGGGCGCACGCGGCACCCGTGTGGCGATCGTGGTCAGCGGTCTCGGCCTCAGTCAGACGGGTACGCAGCGCGCCATCAAGGAACTTCCGGAGGAAGTCACCTTCGCCTTCGCCGCGAGCGGCAACAGCCTGCAGCGTTGGATGCAGGAAGCGCGCCGCAGTGGCCATGAGATCCTCCTGCAGGTTCCACTGGAGCCCTTCGATTACCCGGCAAACGATCCCGGCCCCGAGACGCTGCTGACCTCGAAGTCGCCAGCAAGGAATATCGAGAACCTGCACCGCGCGATGGGCGAAATCACCAATTATACGGGCATCATGAACTATCTGGGAGGGCGTTTCCTCTCCAATCCCGATGCCATGGAGCCGGTGATGCGCGATATCGGCAAGCGCGGATTGCTGTTTCTCGACGACGGTTCGTCTGCGCAATCAAAGACGGAAGCTGTGGCGAAGGGAACAAAGCTTCCCTATGCTTTTGCGGACCTGCAGCTCGATGGTCAGGTCGATGTCAACGCTATCCTGCAGAGGCTTGACGAGCTTGAGCGCATTGCCAAGCGCAACGGCCAGGCAATTGGTGTTGCGGCGGCTTTCGACGAGAGTATTGAGGCAATATCCAAATGGAGCGAAGAGGCAGGCATGCGCGGCATCGAGATCGTCGGTGTTGCTGCTCTTGCTGCAGATCCTAAAAATCCTTGAGGAGCACCCCGTGAATCAGGCGACAATCAAAGCCGAAGACCTTCCTTACCGTCCCTGCGTCGGCGTGATGATCCTCAACCGTGACGGGCTTGTATGGGCAGGCCGGCGTGTCCCGGTTGGCAATTCCGAATATGATGGCTCACCACAACTGTGGCAAATGCCGCAAGGTGGTATCGACAAGGGCGAGGATCCGCTCGAAGCGGCATACCGCGAACTCTACGAAGAAACCGGTATCAGAACTGTGACCTTGCTCGCGGAGGCGAGAGATTGGATCAACTATGATCTGCCGCCGCAACTGATCGGCATCGGCCTCAAAGGAAAGTTTCGCGGCCAGACGCAACGCTGGTTCGCCTTTCGCTTCGAAGGCGATGAAAGCGAAATCGCCATCAACCCGCCGCCCGGCGGCCACGAGCCAGAGTTTGATGCCTGGGAGTGGAAATCCATGCACGAGCTGCCTGGGCTGATCGTGCCCTTCAAACGCGCCGTCTACGATCGGGTCGTATCGGAATTCAGCCACTTGGCCGACCTGCGAGCGGCGGACTGACGGCGGCAGCAGTCTCTCGATCCAGATCCAATTTGTCGGTCCCCGAACAACCGAAGACGCCGGGGCTTACACATGGATGATTTTGGACTTTCCTGTTCAAGCTTGGAAATTTGAAGGAAAGCAGGATAGCCGCCGGCAAGCCCCCTGCCTTTTCCAATCCTGTTCAACATGGAAAATCTTTGATTTCAAGGGGCTGAAAGTTCTGCAATTCATCGAGGGTCGGCGGCCACAGTAGGCGCAGCCACTTTCCGTTGGCCACGTCGCTTTTGTTGCGAAGTCCCAGCCGGAAAGCGGCTGAGAACCCTGTTCAAAATTGCCTCCGCAGCCACTATACTCTTTGCCTTGGACGGGAGAGAGTTCATGCGTCCACTAGCCCAGTGCCAAACGTTATTGGCCGCGGTTCTGGCGGGCGCTGCCGCTGTGGTTTCGACATCTGCGTCCGCTCAGGATCGCCTCGCCGAGCGTACGGCGATGATCGAAACAATCAATTCGCACGCCCGCTCAGCGCCGTCAGCCGTCGAGGGCCAGGGCATCGATCCGGTGGTGCTGAAGACGATGGGGAAGGTGCCGCGCCACTTCTTCGTGCCCGAGGAGCTGCGCGGGGCGGCCTATCGAGATCGACCGCTGCCGATCGGATACGGTCAGACGATCTCGCAGCCCTTCATCGTCGCGCTGATGACCGACCTGATCAATGTCGGCCCTGGTGACGTTGTCCTCGAGATCGGCACTGGCTCGGGCTATCAGGCAGCCGTCTTGTCGCCACTCGCGGCAAAGGTTTACTCGATTGAGATCATACCGAAACTGGGCGAAAGGGCAGCCGCCCGGCTCGCTGAGCTCCACTTCGACAATGTCGAGGTAAAGGTAGGCGACGGTTACTATGGTTGGCCTGCGCACGCGCCATTCGACGGGATCGTGGTGACTGCCGCTGCCAGCCACATCCCTCCGCCGCTGGTCGAACAGCTCGCACGGGGCGGCCGGATGGTCGTCCCCGTCGGAGGTCCCTTCGCGACCCAGTTTCTCATGTTGGTCGAGAAGCGAGTGGACGGAAGCATCACGACCCGGCAGCTGCTGCCGGTGAGCTTTGTGCCGCTGAGGGGAGGTCAGGCCCGATGAGAGTGGGTCGCCTGCTGCCGGTCGGTCTCATATCGGCGGCGACCCTTGCCCACGAAGTGCTACTGATGCGGCTCTTCTCGATCATTCAGTGGCATCATTTCGCCTATATGATCATAAGCATCGCGCTCCTGGGCTTCGGCGCGAGCGGTACATTCCTTGCGTTCGCCCGCCGCCCCCTGGTGGAGCGCTATCCCGCCGCGTTCGCAGCGTCGGCAGCCCTGTTCGGCATTTCTGCGGTTGCCAGTGTCGCCGGTGCCGAACGGCTTCCGTTCAACGCGCTCGAGATTATCTGGAATCCGGGGCAGCTCGGTTGGCTCGCGGCCAGCTATGCTCTCCTGGTTCTGCCGTTCTTTTTCGGTGCAACCTGTATCGGCCTTGCCTTCATCCGCCACCCTGGCCAGATTGGACGCGTCTATGCCTTCGACCTGGTCGGCGCAGGGATCGGTGCGCTGGGCACCGTCGGGCTGTTGTTCCTTGTCCCTCCCCCTGCGGCGCTGTACTTCGTCGCAGCGCTGGGATTCGCTGCGGCTGCCCTCGCCGCGACGGGCATGGCTCGTCATCGGTGGCTCGCCGTGGGCAGTTTGGGGCTTGCAGCTTTGCTCATCGCGGTGTGGCTACCACCGTCCTGGACGGCGCCCGGCCCGCACATGTCGCAGTACAAGGGCCTGCGCATGGCGCTCGAAGTGCCGAACGCGCGAGTGGTCGAGGAGCGATCAAGCCCGTTGGGACTACTGACGATCGTCGAGAGCCCGACCGTGCCTTTCCGGTACGCGCCGGGCCTCAGCCTCGCCAACACCCAAGAGCCGCCCGCGCAACTCGCCGTCTTCACCGATGGCGACAGTATTACGACGATCACCGCCTATGGCGGCGATCCGGCGACAGTCGCATATCTCGACCGGACAACGGCGGCGCTCCCGTACCGCATCCTTACGCGGCCGCGAATGCTGATCCTTGGTGCCGGCGGCGGCGAGCAGGTGCTGCTCGCACTGCGCGCCGGAGCCGTCACCGTGGATGCCGTAGAGTTCAACCCGCAGATGATCGACCTTGCTCGCAATCACTTCGCGGATTTCGCCGGCGGCATCTTTAGCCGCCCGAACGTGCATCTGCATTTGGCCGAGGCGCGCGCCTTCGCCGCGGCTACTGGCGAGCGTTACGACCTGATCCAGATGCCGCTCCTTGACTCTTTCAGTGCGGCCGCGGCCGGCGTACAGACCATGCATGAGAACTATACCTACACACTGGAGGCGCTGCGGGATTACCTCGCAGTGCTGAGACCGGGTGGTATTATCGCCATCACGCGATGGCTGCGGGCGCCGCCACGCGACATCCTCAAGCTGTTCGCCACCGCTACCGCAGCGCTTGAAGCTGATGGCGTAGCCGAGGCAGGCCAGCACCTTGCGCTGATCCGCAGCTGGAACACTGCAACCCTCCTCGTCGCCAAGTCGGCGTTCATCGGCGAAGACGTCGCAGCCATCCGCGGCTTCGCGGCCGAGAATTTCTTTGACACTTCCTGGGCGCCGGGCATCTCGTCAGCCGACGTGAACCGCTACAACCAGCTCGACCAGGAATATCTCTACGAGGGAGCCCTCGCTCTCCTCGGCCCCGAGCGGGCCGACTTCATCGAGCGCTACAAGTTCGATATTGCACCGGCCACTGACGATCGGCCTTATTTCTTCGACTTTTTCCGCTGGCGCGCCCTGCCCGAACTCCTGACGCTGCGCACGCAAGGTGGGGCAGCGATGCTCGACTGGGGCTACCTGATTCTGGCGACGACGCTCGTCCAGGCGGCGATCCTCAGCGCCGTCCTGATTCTGCTGCCGCTCTGGCTTCGCCGGCGGGCACTCGGGAGAGGAGTACATCGGCTGCGCTTCGGGCTCTATTTCCTTTCCTTGGGCCTGGCCTTCCTCTTCATCGAGATCGCCTTCATTCAGCGCTTCGTGCTGTTCCTCGGCCATCCGCTTTACGCTGTCGCCGTCGTACTTGCGGGATTCCTTGCCTTCGCGGGTCTCGGTAGCGCCGTAGCCGCACGCTGGATGGCGCTCGTTGGACGCGGATCAGCGGTGCGCGGCATTGCACTCGCCGTCGTGGTGATCGCATGCCTGGCTGCCGCCTACCTGCTCGCGCTGCCTTTGGTATTCGAACGGCTGCTGGCACTCCCGGATGCCGTGAAGATCGCGATCGCACTCCTCCTCATAGCGCCGCTCGCCATCTTCATGGGCATGCCCTTCCCCCTCGGCCTCGGTCACGTTGGCGCCTGCTCGGAGGCGTTTATTCCCTGGGCGTGGGGGATCAATGGCTGTGCGTCGGTGCTGAGCGCAATCCTCGCCGTACTGCTTGCCATGCATATCGGGTTCACTGGCGTCGTGGTGATCGCCACCATCCTCTATCTTGTCGCCCCGGCCTTACTCGCCGGGTCGTGGGAGCCATACGATCAGCAGACGCCGCAAGGATTTGTTCCAGATCGGAACCGGGCGCGAGTTAAACCAACGCCTGAAAACCCGATCCGGCTAGCGAGTGCGCCGATCGAATCCGGGAGGGGATGATGTCCGTGGCCCTCGTCGCACATTGCGACTGGAGCATCGATCGACAGAAACGCTGGAAGTGCGTCGCTGTTTGCGACGGTGGCCGTTGGATAATATCGGCACCGGAGCCCGTCAGTGATACGGCGACACTGCTGCCCCGGCTACGGCAACGTGCCAAAGTCGATGGTGCGACGCTTGTGGGCTTCGACTTTCCGATCGGACTGCCAGAGGCTTATGGCAGGGCGATCGGGCTTTTTTCTTTCCGAGAGGCCTTGCAAACCTTCGGCACAGGTTCCTTTGCAGAGTGGTTCATGGTCGCCGAGCATCGCAGCCAGATCTCGCTGCACCGGCCGTTCTATCCAATGCGCCCGGGCGGCACGCGCCGCCAGCATCTGTTCGACGCGCTGGGAGTCTCGACAGGAAACGATCTTCTCCGGCATTGCGAGCGTGCCACTGGCGACCGGCAAAATGCCTGCATGATCTTCTGGACATTGGGCGGCAATCAGGTGGGTAAGGCCGCGATAGCCGGTTGGCGCGAGATCATCGTCCCCAACCTTGCTGAGATCGCCCTCTGGCCTTTCGACGGTGGGATCGACGCCCTCGCGAACCCTGACGTCACCATCGTCGCCGAGACCTATCCCGGCGACGTCTATGGCCAGCTCGGCATCCCCCGCCGACCCATCTGGAGCAAACGACAGCAATCAGGCCGCCAATCTATCGGCCACCATCTCATCCGTTGGCTGGCTGCACGCCCGCAGGTGGACGGGACGGCGATACGCAAAGCGATTTCCGACGGATTTGGGTCAGACAAGACCGGCGAGGACCGTTTCGACGCAACGGTCGGCCTGCTCGGTATGCTCGACGTGGTCGATGGCTATCGTGATGACGGCGTCCCGGATGACAAGGTTGTTGGTCGGTGGGAAGGTTGGATCCTCGGCCAAGCAGGCACAAGGGGCCGAGGTTCTCAACGGCGTGGGGCACCGCCATGAGGTAATGCCCTTGTTCGCCACCGGCGACGGGAAGAGCACCGTTCCCGCGAATTAACCCTGCCGCAACACGCGTCCTCGACGTGAAAAGCCAACCGGCCGCATTTTTGCGGCCGGTTGGCTTTGAAGGTTCAGTCACTCGGCCTCGTTGGCAGAGTCGGCGTTCAGCTGGCCATACTTGGCTTCGCCGATCTTCTCGAGCAAGTCGAGCTGCGTCTCGAGGAAGTCGATATGGCCTTCCTCATCGGCAAGGAGCTCCTCGAAGAGCTTCATGGAGACATAGTCACCGGCGTCATGACAGATGTCGCGCGACTTCTTGTAAGCTGTGCGGGCATCATACTCGCCGGCAAGATCGGCTTCCAGAACTTCCCTGACGTTCTGGCCGATGCGCAAGGGAGCAAGCGTCTGCAGGTTTGGATGCCCCTCAAGGAAGATGATGCGCGCGACCAGACGGTCAGCATGATGCATCTCTTCAATGGATTCGGCGCGCTCCTTCTTGGCAAGCTTGGTATAGCCCCAGTCTTCCAACAGGCGGTAGTGAACCCAATATTGGTTGACTGCGCCGAGTTCGAGGAAAAGTGCCTCGTTAAGCCGCTCGATGACCTTTTTGTCGCCTTTCAATGTCCGCTCTCCTGTTTTCTTCATGGAATTGTTTCAGGCGGGACATGAAATCAAATATCTCGTCATCCGTCGAGTGGCGACGGGCATGATATTCCTCGGTGGTCTGGATGATGAGGTTGACGACGTTGGGGAAACAGCCACAGCAACGACCGCGCTTTTCCATCGCATGATAGACCTTCGCAGGCACGATAAGCTGCCAACAGTCTTCATCGAGAAGGTCGTTGATGACCTCCCGGATTTCCTTGTCGGTTATATAGTTGCAACTGCAGACGAGCACGTCTTCATTTCCAAACATGACACTGACTATCGTGTTTTCTGCAAAAGAAGATGGTGTCTGTCAAGAAAAAAATCGAGGTAGAAGGCGCGGCGAGCGAGAGGAACCGCTGACCGGACCTCTCGGCAAAATGCATTTCGTGCCACCGCCGAAAAGATGGCTGGGCACGCTGACATTGGCAACATCATCTATCGCTAACCCATCAGTGAAAGTTGCGCCCTTTCGGCATAACCTTTGCGGTCTCCCCAGCATTCGTCTCACTGCTTGTTGATATCACTCGCCTTTCGACTGCTTCCTTTTCGAGGATACGCGCCATCTTCTTTGCGCGGGCATCGACTGCCGGCCGCATAGCCTCGTCGGCGCGTTCGCAAAGACCAAAGCGCTGCGCCTCCTTCTGCAGAAGGCCGAGAGCGGGCGTCATATCTTCGATATGCTCGACCACAGTGTGAATGACGCCGCTCTGACTTTGCAATTTGCCATGGATTTTCACGAGCCGCGCCCCCATGACAACCGAGCGGTATTTCTCGAAAGTCTTTTTCCAAACGATGGCATTGGCAACACCCGTTTCATCCTCAAGCGTCATGAAGATCACGCCCTTGGCCGAGCCCGGGCGCTGGCGGACCAGCACCAGCCCTGCAATCGTCACCCTCTTTCCGTTCGGCACGGCCAGAAGATCGACATTGCGCGTAATGCCTGCTCTTTGGAAATCATCTCGCAGGAAGGAGATAGGGTGCGCTTTCAGTGACAGCGAGAGATAGCGATAATCCTCGACCACCTGTTCGCCCGGCAGCATTTCGGGCAGTTTCACCCTCGGTTCGACTTGGAGATCGACATGCGACACCCGATCGAACAAAGGCAGCCTCTCTGCGGCACTTTTCACATCAAGCGCCCGCGCCGCCCAGAGCGCCTCTCGCCGCGACAAGCCGATGGAACCGAACGCATCTGCATCTGCCAGCCGTTCGATATCCGATTTTTCAAGGCCCGAGCGCAGCCATAGATCGCGGATCGATCTATAGCCGGCACCTCGATTTGCGATCAATTTCGCCTTTATCATGTCGCCGGAAAGGCCCTTCACCTGCCGGAAACCGAGGCGAACCGCCCTCTTCGTCCGGATGATCTTGTTCATGTCCCTGTGCCGGAAGTCGATCTTTGACTTGTCGAAACGCGCATCCTCCAGGAGGCAATCCCAATCCGAACGATTGATATCCACCGCACGAATTTCCACGCCGTGCTCCCTGGCATCCCGGACCAATTGCGCCGGCGCATAAAAACCCATCGGCTGCGAGTTCAGCATCGCCGCACAGAAGACATCAGGATAGTAGGCCTTGATCCAAGATGAAGCATAGACGAGCAACGCGAAGGAGGCCGCATGGCTTTCCGGAAAGCCGTATTCGCCGAAGCCTTTGATCTGATTGAAACACTGCCGCGCAAATTCAGACGAATAGTTTCTCGAAACCATTCCCTCGATGAATCGCTTCTCGAAATTGCCGATCGTGCCGGTTCTCTTGAACGTCGCCATTGCCCGTCGAAGCCGATCGGCTTCCGCCGGCTTGAAGCCTGCGGCGGTAATCGCAATCTGCATTGCCTGTTCCTGAAACAGGGGAACGCCGAGGGTTCTTTCCAGCACCGCCTTCAATTCCTTGCTGGGATATTCGATGGGTGTTTTCTGCTCCCGTCTCTTGAGGTAGGGGTGCACCATATCGCCCTGTATCGGTCCTGGCCGGACGATTGCCACCTCGATGACGAGATCGTAGAATTCCCTCGGCTTCAGTCGCGGCAGCATGCTCATCTGCGCCCGGCTTTCGATCTGGAAGACGCCCAGCGTATCGGCCCGGCACATCATCGCGTAAACCGGTTTGCCCTCTTCCCCATGCTCCTTGTTGCCGAGATCGGCGAGCGTTTTCTTCACATCGTAGTGCAGCTGAAGAAGTTCGAAGGCCTTGCGAAGACAGGTCAGCATCCCAAGCGCCAGAACATCGACCTTGAGAATCTTGACATTGTCGAGATCGTCCTTGTCCCACTCGATCATGTAGCGGTCCGGCATCGCCGTCTTCATGATGGGCACGACTTCGTCGAGCCGGTCCCGGGTGATGACAAATCCGCCGACATGCTGGGTGAGGTGACGCGGAAAGCCGAGAAGCTCGGACGCATATCTGAGGACGTTCTTCGTCACCGGATCGCTAATGTCGAGACCAGCCGCCTTTGCATCGCGCTCCGACAGATTGTCTTCCGACCAGCCCCAGACGAGGCTGCTGATCGCCGATTGGACATCTTCCGAAAGCCCGAAGGCCTTGGCGACTTCGCGGCCAGCAGAGCGGGTGCGATAGGTGGTCACCCCCGCTGTCAGCCCGGCATGCTCTATACCGTATCTTTTATAGATGTACTGGATGACTTCTTCGCGCCTGTCGTGCTCGAAATCGACATCGATATCCGGCGGTTCATCCCGGTCCATCGAGATGAACCGATCGAAAAGCAAGGTGGCCTTGTTCGGATCGACTTCCGTTATTTCAAGGCAATAGCAGATGACCGAATTCGCAGCTGATCCGCGGCCCTGGCACAGAACCCCGAGCTTATAGCGGGCGTGTTGAATGATCTTGTAAACTGTCAGGAAATAGGAAGCGTAGTTTTTCTGCCTGATGAGATCCAGTTCGTAATCGATCTGTGTCACGATTTTCTGCGGAACGCGCTGCGGGTGGTAGCGCTTTGCAGCTCCGGCCCAGGTCAACCGTTCGAGCGTTTCATACGGCGTTTCGCCAGGATCGTTTTCAGGCGGATAATTGTGCTCCAGCTCCTTGAGCGAAAAGGTCAAGCTGGAGAAGAATGCACGTGTATTGTCGATCGCGTCGGGATAGTCCTTGAAGAGACGCACCATTTCCCGCGTTCCCTTGAGATAGCGCTCTGCATTCGGCGCCAGAAGGAAACCGGCTTCGGCAATCGGAACATGCTTGCGGATCGCAATCACGATATCGGAGAGAGGCCGCCGGTCAGGATGATGATAAAGAGGCTGATTGGTCACGATCAGCGGAATGCGGTTGCGGGCGGCAAGCATGGAAAGGATTGCAAAAACCTGTTTGTCGCGGCCGTCATAAGCCGGCGCCAGCGCCATATGGACTGTCTTGCGAAAGCGTTTTCGAAACCGCTGCAGGCAATTCTCAAATGCTTGCTGGCCAACGGCATCATTCACAACGAGCCGGTCAGGAACAAGGGCGAGCATCATCTCGTCTCCCCATTCCATGATCTCCGCCTCGGTGAGAATGCAGGAGCCTTTCTCCGCCTCCGGTTTTAGGTTCCCGGCGCTCAGAAGACGGCAAAGATGCGCCCATCCTCGCCTGTTTCGTGGATAGGCAAGAACATCCGGAGTTCCATCCGCAAAGACGAGACGCGCACCGGGCTGGATGCGGATTGGATCGGGAATGATCTGCATCTTCTCGTCCTCTTCCAGAAGGCCGGCTTCCTTCCTCTCGAATTTTTTCCTGATCTCCTCCGCCTGCGCATGCGCCCGCACGACCCCGGCAACCGAATTCTTGTCAGCAATCCCGATTCCACCGAGCTTCAGGCAAGCTGCCTGCACCACCATCTCCTCGGGACTGGAGGCTCCTTCAAGAAACGAGAAGTTCGTTCTCGCACCAATCTCGAAAAATGCGGGCGTCGTGCTCATGCAAAGAGCCCATGCATGAACCAGCGAGGAGGAAGTTCATGCCCGTAAAAACCTTCGCGATAGATCCAGAAGCGGTGACCGGCATCATCCTCTATGCGGAAATAATCGCGTGCCTCGGCCTCCGCGCCATCGATCCACCATTCCATGGCAAGCCGCTCCGGTCCCTCGCTTCTTGCCACGCGATGCTGCATGCGCCGCCAGCGGAAGATTTGCGGCGGACCGTCGGGCACTTCGGCAAGCAGGGCCTCCACTTGCTCCGGCCTGGCAAAAAGCCGCAGGGGACGCTCACTTCTGGAAGGAAAAGGATTTCCATCCTCCGCCTTGCGGCGTGCCTGAACGCCTTCCATGGCGGGAATTGCAATCGCCGCCCGCTCCGGCACATGGCTCTCGCGCAGTTGAAATCTCTGCAGGCAATCCGCGCCGAGGCGGGCTGCGATTTTGTCGATGAACGCCGCAAGCGATGTCTCTTTCTGTCGGCCTCCTTCGAAATCCCCCTGCGTCGCATTGAAGGGATCATGGCGCAGCACATTCAGCCGCAGGATTTCAAAGCCGTAGCCGGCGTCGAGATCGTCGTGAATTGCCTGCAGACGCTCGCTGAAAAGCGAAGCGATATGCTTCGGATCCCTGAGAGGCTGTGAGGCGCCGACGGGAATCCTGAAGACCCTGCCGTCGACGCGAAAAAGCACGAGTTCGAATACCCGGCCGCCGGCGCCGCGTGCCTCAAGCGAGGCTTTCAGTGATTGGGCGATCTGGCCGGTGACGGCGAGGATATCTTCTTCCGTACCGATCGGCTCGATGAGGCGTCGTTCGGCGGAAAGACTGGCAACGGGCCGCCGCGGGGAAACCGGCTCCTCTTCCACTCCAAGCGCTTGGTCGAGCCTGAGCAGGAGTTGCGCGCCGAAACGGCGGGCCATCGGTGCGCGTGGGGCAGACAGGAGGTCGACGATATATTTGAGGCCGAGCTTCTTCAGTGCCTCGACGGTCCCTTCCTCCAGCCGAAGGGCTGCGACCGGCAGTGGTGCCAGCACATGTTCCATTTGATCGGTTTCGATGACGCCACCATCCCCGAAGCGGGAAACGCCCCAGGAAAGGCCCGGCGACGAAGAGATCGCGCCGCGGACATCGAACCCCATATGGAAGAGCCGGGAAAGGATATCCTTGAGCATGGCCCTTTCGCCGCCAAAGAGATGGGCGCAGCCGGTAATATCCAGAAACAGCCCGTCCTTGCCGTCGAATGCCACCAGCGGCGTATAACGGTCGCACCAATCAGCGATGCCCTCGAGAAGCCGGCGATCGGCCGCCAGATCTTCCTCGATGACATCCAGAAGCGGGTATATGGCACGCGCTTCTGCTACTCCCTGGTTTTTCTTCAGTTTGATCCGTTCCGCCACCTCATCGAGCGCCGTTAGGCGCATGGCATTGTTGAGCCGTCCAGAACAGACGATCGGCGGCGCATCAGGGCGTCCGGCCGAACGCCAGGACAGACCCCACCTCTTGCGGGCGATCCTGTCGGTTGGAAGATGGGGAAAGCTGAGCGACAGAATGCGCTGATTGCTCTCCTGGAGAACGAGTGCGCTCTGGTTGGCTAACGGGGAAAAACCGGCGGTCATGAGGGTTCCACTCCAGAAGAAAGGAGAGGGGAGCCGCGTTGCGGCTCTTCTCCAGGATGAGACGAAAAACCGGATTGCCGATGCCGCCCTCTAGCATCGAACCATCCGGCAGAGGCCGTGCGCTGGCTGGCGCAGGTTCGGCACGGAATCGGAAAAAGGCGCTGCTCGCCTCCTCCTCGCCGCCCTGCCGCAACAGAAAAAGCGGGCGGCCGGAAGCCCTTGCCCGCATGCTCAATCGCCGGCTTTCTGTAAGACCGAATTGGGCCGGATTGCCGCGCACCTCCAGGATCGTGGCTGGGAAGAGGCCGCTTTCGACAGCCGTTTCGGCAAGCCACAGCGCCTCTTCCAGCTTGTGTGGCGAGGCCATGAGAAAGCGTTCCGGCTCCAATCCGAAATTCTTGAGGCCAACAGCATAGGGATGCCCTGCTTCCATTGTGCATATTCTGTCACCAATCCAAAAAACCGGCATGCCATCCGCCGCCTCCTGCCGCTGCTGCCAGGCCGCAAGCGCCAGCACGAAACCGCTGGCGCCGGCTGCATCCCGCAGCATCAGAGACCGGACTTCGGTAATGCCGTTAAGCGGCAGACCGCCTTCGAGCGCTTCATCGAGAATTGGAATGTCAAAGGACAGACGCAGCGGCGTTTTTGCTGGTCTCGAATAGGTTTCATCGCCAGCCGCAAAAGCTTCTTGTGCCGCCGCCGCAAGCGCCGGTGCCGGTTTGCCTTCGAGTTTCGCAATGGTTTCGCGGAGCGCAAAAAGCTGCTCGCGCGCCACGGCCGTCTGCGCCATGACGTTCACTCCAAAGTCAGATTGTTCCTGTTATGTTCTTATGGATTCCAGAGCTTTCTGAAAGAGTCAACAACCAATTCTTATGAATTTATTCCTGCCTTTGATTCCACACTCGAAAATCCACCGCAAAGGTTCTATATGGGCGCCAAAGGAAGGGAATTTTCATGGCCCGCATAGACCAGAGCGAGGATTGGCGGGACCGCCATGCCCCAACGCTCAGCACATTCGAGTCCCTGGCGATGGAGGCCTATAGCCACTTGCCGGATGAATTTCGCTCGCTCACCGACAATCTCACGATCGAAATCGAAGATTTTCCCGACGACGATGTTTTCGAGGATATGGCGCTGGAAACGCCGTTCGACCTGCTTGGCCTCTTCGAAGGCCGGGGTATTTCCGAGCGATTCACGGTCGAAACCGGCGAGATGCCCAATCGTATCCGCCTCTACCGGCGTCCCATTTTGGATTATTGGGCGGAAAACGATGAAACGCTCGGAGACATCATCACCCACGTCCTCATCCATGAGATCGGTCACCATTTCGGCCTGAGCGATGACGACATGGAGCGGATCGAAGCGAGCGTCGAGGAGGCCGTCGAGCGCTGAGCTATTGCTCGGAGAGCTTCATCTCCGGATGATAATCCTTGCCTTCGACCTCTTTGACGATCGCCTGGCCGGCAATCACCTGGCCGGTCTGAATATTGTAGGTCAGCGACGGTGCACCGTGAAGCGACCAGCCCTTGTTGAGGGCATCGGTTACGCGATGGCAGAACGCGGCGTCGTCCTGGCCGGTCAGAAGGCGATAGAGCTTCATGATAAAGGCTTTCGTTCAATAGTCTGGCGTTCGGCAATCAGGCGGGCTTTATGGACCAGGCTTTCCGCCTGGACAAGATGCAGGCGCTCGATCATCCGGCCGTTCAAAGTGATGACGTTGAGACCTTCGGCCGAAGGATCGGCGAAAGCGGCGATGATTTCTTCCGCCTCCCGGATGGCAGCCTCATCGGGAGCGAAGTGCCGGTTGGCAGCCTCGATCTGCATCGGATGGATCAGCATTTTGCCATCGTAGCCCATGGCCCGGGCATGCGCGCATTCGGCTTCGAAGGCATCTGTTTCCTTAAAATCATTGAAAACGCTATCGATCGCATCGAGACCATAGGCGCGCACGGCGAGGATGACCTGCATCAGCCACGGCACGAGATAGGTTCGGCCCGGTTGAGGCAGAACGCCGGTCTCCTTGCGCAGATCGTTCAGCCCGACGACGAAGCAATCGAGTCTCGAGCCCAGGGTGCGGCCAGCCTCTGCGATTGCCGCCGCGTTCAGGATACCGCGCGGCGTCTCGATCATCGCCCAGATACGCAAGGTCTCTGGTGCATCGGCATCAGCAAGAAGGTCGCTCACGGCCATGACATCCTGCGGTTCGTCCACCTTCGGCAAAAGCACCGCATCCGGCCGCAGCGCCTGTACGAGCTCCATATCGGCATGGCCGAAACCCGACGAAAGCGCATTGATGCGGATGATCTTTTCCTTGTTCGCAAGTGGCTTGCCCGAAAAGAAGGTTTTCAGGTTTTCGCGCGCCTGCTCCTTCTTCTCCAGCGCCACGGAATCTTCGAGATCGAAAATGACGGCATCGCAACCGAGCGCATGGGTCTTTTCGAGAGCGCGGAGATTGATCGCGGGAACGCTCAGCACCGAGCGGTGCAAACTGAAGGAACGGATGGGCGAATTCTGGCTCATCACGAATGTGTGCCAAGCTTTGTGAAGAGTGACAAGACAACAAAAAGCCATGCTTGACTTGCAGAAATAAAAAACAAGGACCACATTCCTTTCGAAGAAAGGTCTAAACTCATGCAGAATATACGCTCCATCTTCCTCATGCTGGCAGGGATCACTGTATTCGTGGCGCTCGCTGCTCTCACCTTTTCGGTGACGCTCGCCGTTGGCGGTATCCTGACCGTGCTCATGGCCGGCCGCGCGCTTTCGATGAAGATGAAGCCGGCGCCCGTCCGCGCAAAGGCTGAGCCAAAGCGCGAAATGCGCATCTGGAACGACGGCCGC
Organism: Rhizobium sp. 007; assembly: GCF_015353075.1. Lineage (NCBI taxonomy): Bacteria > Pseudomonadati > Pseudomonadota > Alphaproteobacteria > Hyphomicrobiales > Rhizobiaceae > Rhizobium > Rhizobium sp. 007. The sequence continues at coordinate 3,865,508 of NZ_CP064187.1, forward strand.
GGCACGATCATCGATCTCTAAACGCGTCCCAAGATTCTCCTTCATTTTTACGGCGTTTTGCTCTATTGCCGGAGCAATCGTTGAAAAACGGCATACAAAGGCAGGTTTCCATGGAAAAGTTCGTGAAGCTCACGGGCGTTGCAGCACCCCTCCCGGTCGTCAATATCGACACGGACATGATCATTCCCAAGGATTACCTGAAGACCATCAAGCGCACCGGCCTCGGCAAAGGCCTCTTCGCGGAAGCCCGCTACAACGAAGACGGCACGTCGAACCCGGATTTCGTGCTCAACAAACCGGCATATCAGAATGCCAAGATTCTCGTTGCCGGCGATAATTTCGGCTGCGGTTCCTCGCGCGAGCATGCCCCGTGGGCGCTTCTCGATTTCGGCATCCGCTGCGTCATCTCCACAAGCTTCGCGGACATCTTCTACAACAACTGTTTCAAGAACGGCATTCTCCCGATCAGGGTCAGCCAGGAAGACCTCGACAAACTGATGGACGACGCTTCGCGCGGTTCCAACGCCATCCTGACGGTTGATCTCGAAAACCTGGAAATCACCGGCCCGGACGGTGGTTCGATCAAGTTTGACCTCGACGAATTCAAGCGCCACTGCCTGCTGAACGGTCTCGACGATATCGGCCTGACGCTGGAAAAGGCCTCTGCGATCGACAAGTTCGAAAAGTCAAACGCCGCATCGCGTCCCTGGGCAGCTTAATCGCCCAAACACGGCATGCGATCAAGCCGGGCTTCCACCCGGCTTTTTCTTTGCTTCCAAGCCGGGATGCACATCGCCATCGTGAGGCAGCAAACCGTACCGATTCAGCCGTTCTGTTCCTTGAAATGGCGTCCGGCGGGGTCTAAGAAGCCGAAGCTTGTTTTTCCGCGGAGGGTTTCATGACAGCGCGCAATCTTTTCCTGCTGCCGGGCGACGGCATCGGTCCCGAGGCAATGGACGAGGTCCGCAAGATCATTGCTTACATGAACGAGGCGATGAACGCCGGCTTCGTCATCGATGAAGGCCTTGTCGGCGGCAGTGCCTACGATGCGCATGGCGCGGCCATCTCCGAAGACGACATGAAAAAGGCGCTGGCGGCAGATGCCGTTCTCTTTGGTGCAGTCGGCGGTCCGAAATGGGACAGCGTGCCTTATGACGTGCGCCCGGAAGCGGGCCTTCTGCGCCTGCGCAAGGACCTGGAACTCTTCGCAAACCTGCGCCCGGCAATCTGCTATCCGGCGCTTGCCTCCGCCTCCTCCCTGAAGCCGGAACTTGTCGAAGGTCTCGACATTCTCATCATCCGCGAACTGACGGGCGGCGTCTATTTCGGCGAGCCGAAGGAGATTATCGATCTTGGCAACGGCCAGAAACGCGGCATCGATACACAGGTCTACGACACTTACGAAATCGAACGCATCGCCGGCGTCGCCTTCGAAATGGCCCGAACCCGTCAAAACCGTGTCTGCTCCATGGAAAAGCGCAACGTCATGAAGTCCGGCGTGCTCTGGAACCAGGTCGTGACCGAGACGCACAAGGCAAAATATTCCGACGTCCAGCTGGAGCATATGCTGGCCGATGCCGGCGGCATGCAGCTGGTACGTCAGCCCAAACAGTTCGATGTCATCGTCACCGACAACCTCTTCGGCGACATGCTTTCCGACGTCGCGGCGATGCTGACCGGCTCGCTTGGCATGCTGCCATCTGCTTCTCTCGGTGCGCCGGATGGCAAGACAGGCAAACGCAAGGCGCTCTACGAACCGGTCCACGGCTCCGCTCCCGACATCGCCGGCAAGGGCATCGCCAACCCGATTGCGATGATCGCCTCCTTCGCCATGTGCCTGCGTTATTCCTTCAACCTCGTGAAGGAAGCCGACAATCTTGAGAAGGCGATCGCCAACGTTCTCGACAAGGGTATCCGCACGGCCGACATCATGGCCGAAGGCGCCAAGAAGGTTGGAACTGTCGAAATGGGCCAGGCGATCCTTGCCGAGTTCAAGACGCTTTCTGCCTGATATTTCACGTGAAACGCTTCTCCGCCCTTCGTATCTATCGGTACGGAGGGCTTTTTATTGAAGGTATCAGCCCCGGTTCCTATGTCCTGCAAAACGACGAAGGGCAAAACGACGAAGGAATGGAATGAGCAATACCGCCGATCACAAACCAGGCTGCCGATCCTATCTGGGCAAGCGCTACGACGCCCGACGCACGATCCATCGCAGAGTTCCCTGGAAGGCGTTCACGCTTTCCGCGATCAATGTGGTCGTCATTGCCTTTTTTGTCTTCGACAGGCCGCTCGGACAGGCAGCCAAAAGCCTCTCGCCTCCCTTGGTATCGATCGCCGGCGAGGTAACGGATATCGGCCGCCTTGCTTGGATCCTTGCTGGGCTTTGCACCGTTCTTGCCACCGGTTACGCCGTTCGCCGGCGGCTTTGGAAGGTCCGCCGTCAATTCCGCATGGCCTATTTCGTCCAGATGACGGCCTATGTCGGGCTCTCAGTCATCCTTGCCAGTGTCTGTGCCAACGCCTTGAAATTCCTGATCGGGCGGGCACGTCCGCTCATCTATGAGCAGGAGGGCATTTTCAGTTTCTCGCCCCTGAACATGGATTTCCTGCATCAGAGCTTCCCATCAGGTCATTCGGCCAATATCGGCGCGCTCTTTGTGGCACTCATCCTCCTTTTTCCGCACGTCAGGCTCATTTTCATCGGTATCGGGCTCTGGCTCGGTGCAACCCGCATCATCATCGGCGTCCACTATCCGAGCGATGTCGTAGCAGGACTGGCACTTGGTGCCTGGCTCGCATTTGCCGTCTCAATCCTTTTTGCCCGCTTCGGTCTGGTCTTTGCTGTCAGTCGCGAAGGCTGGCCTGTGCCACGGCTCAGCAGGCTTATTTGAGCCCTGCTCAAAAAATTGTCGTTACCGTCTGCTGCCGTTGTGCTGTTCCTAAAACACTTTTCGAACGGATGATTTTTCGATGCAGCCACGGATGACGGCGATCGTCTATTCGCGCTACGGGCTGCTTTTCAACCCGGGTCCTGACGGATGGCCGACGCCGAAAGGGCTTCTGCGGATACAAAAAACCCGGCGCCGTTGGAGGCGCCGGGTCCCGTTTCTCAATTCTGATGGTTTGCCTCAGTCCATCGTGCGGATATCGCGGTCCTTGGTTTCGGGCAGGAAAATCATGCCGATGACCAGGGTGATGCCCGCAAAGATGATCGGGTACCAGAGACCGTAATAGATGTCGCCCTTGAAGGCGCTCATCGCGAAGGCGGTTGCCGGAAGCAGACCACCGAACCAGCCGTTGCCGATGTGATAGGGCAGCGACATGCCGGTATAGCGGATACGGGTCGGGAAGAGCTCGACCAAAAGGGCAGCGATCGGCCCGTAGACCATCGTCACGTAGATGACGAGGACCGTCAGGACAGCGACGACGCCCACCCAGTTGAGCCTTGCCGGATCGGCAACCATGGTGAAAGTACCACCGTTGGCGATCGTGTAGACTGCCATGTCGGTGACGCCCTTGGCCTCGTCGGCTGTCAGCAGCTTGTCGGTCACGAGCTTGGAGGCCGGGACGGTCTCCTTCTGACCTGCACGAAGCGCATCAGCATTGAGAGCCAGCTCCGGATTGGCGGCGATAAAGGCATCGAGCTTGGATTCCGGAACCTTGGCCGCACCGCGAACCAGGGGGTAGCCAGCATCGCGAAGTGCGATGTTGATGCCCTTTTCGAAAGCGCCGTTCATGGCTTTCGCCTTGTCGCCAGCGGCAGCGGCATCATAGCTGGTAATCGTGTTGTCGGCGATTTTAACCGTGGCGGCTGAACCGGCGGCGCCGCTGACGACATCATAGGGCACAGAATTCTTCGTCAGGAACGAAGTGGCGATATCGCACGAGGTGGTAAACTTCGCGGTACCGGTCGGGTTGAACTGGAATTTGCAATCGCCCGGTGCCGCAGTGACCGTTGCGCGGATCGTGGCCTGCGCCTCTGCAAGCGCCGGATTGGCGAAATTGGTCAGAGCCTTGAACAGCGGGAAGTAAGTCACCATGGCGAGCAGGAGGCCGGCCATGATGATCGGCTTGCGACCGATCTTGTCGGAAAGCCAGCCGAAGAAAACGAAGAAGCCGGTGCCGAGCAACAACGATGCAGCGACCATCAGGTTGGTCGACTGTGCGTCGACTTTCAGGATGTTCTGCAGGAAGAACAGCGCGTAGAACTGACCGCAATACCAGACGACGGCCTGCCCCATGACGGCGCCAAAGAGCGCAAGCAGCGCCACCTTAGCGTTGCGCCACTGGCCGAAGGCTTCCGTCAGCGGCGCCTTCGAACCCTTGCCCTCGGCCTTCATCTTCTGGAAAGCCGGCGACTCGTTCATCTTCAGACGGATCCAGACGGAAACGCCGAGCAGGACGACCGAGACGAGGAACGGAATACGCCAGCCCCAGGCGGCGAAATCGGCGGCGCCGAGCATGGACTGGACGAAGAGAATGATCAGCAGCGAAAGGAAAAGGCCGAGTGTTGCCGTCGTCTGGATCCATGACGTGAAGAAGCCGCGCCGGCCATGCGGCGCATGTTCGGCCACATAGGTCGCTGCACCACCGTATTCACCGCCGAGCGCCAAGCCCTGCAGCAGGCGGAGACCGACCAGGATGATCGGAGCTGCAATACCGATTGACGCCGCACCTGGAAGGATACCGACGAGGAAGGTCGAAAGACCCATGATCAAAATCGTGATCAGGAAGGTATATTTGCGGCCGACCAGATCGCCGAGGCGGCCGAAGACCAATGCGCCGAACGGGCGCACCAGGAAACCCGCTGCAAAGGCGAGCAGCGCGAAGATGTTTCGCGTCGTTTCCGGATACTGGCTGAAAAAGGTAGCGCCGATATAGGTGGCGAGTGAACCGTAAAGATAGAAGTCATACCATTCGAAAACAGTCCCGAGCGACGAGGCGAAGATGACCTTCTTCTCCTCGCCTGTCATCGGGCCGACTCTCGCGTCTCCGACGCTTGCGACATTTGCCATTGTCTGTCCTCCACAGAGTGATAAGCAACGAGACGCGCCCCAAGCTCTCCTCAAAGCACCCTTGGACGCAACTCGCCTGACGAGAGTGTGACAGAAAAGGATTCGGAGAAAGAGAGCGGCTTTGGGATTATGACTTTAGTCTAATGCCTTTGCACAGATTGTCGCAGGCAAGGGTTCTTCCGATTTGGGCCGCAACCTCTGCCCAAGTGCTCGACAGGGAGCAAGGTTGCAAAAACCTTGACTCCTGTGGAAAACCTTTTATGAGCAACGGCGGAAAGGAATACCATGGTTCGCGACGAACACGCCATTGCTGCACGCAATGATCTGGCACCAGGTGCCGGGATGGATATTGCTGTTCCGGTTTCTTCCAAAACCAAGGCCAAAACGACGACGAAAACCGTCTGACGTCTCTGGCCTGCCGCTCTCTCCCCGGCCCGGCTGGGGACAGGAAGCCGCGATCGTTTCGCGCCTTCCCCCTCACCGGACAAGAGGAGAGAAGAGAAAGAGAGCTTGAAATGGGTTTCAAAGTTGCAGTTGCGGGAGCGACCGGAAATGTGGGCCGGGAAATGCTCAACATCCTCTCGGAGCGCGGCTTCCCCGCCGACGAAGTCGTGGCGCTCGCCTCCGCGCGTTCGCAGGGTACGGAAGTTTCCTACGGTGACCGGACACTGAAGGTTTCCAATCTGGAGAACTACGATTTCTCCGACACCGACATCTGCCTGATGTCTGCTGGTGGCGAGGTGTCCAAGAAGTTCTCGCCGAAGATCGGCCAGCAGGGATGCGTCGTGATCGACAACTCCTCGGCCTGGCGCTACGACGCCGACGTGCCGCTGATCGTTCCGGAAGTGAACCCGGATGCCGTGACGCAGTTCACCAAGCGCAACATCATCGCCAATCCGAATTGCTCGACCGCACAGCTTGTGGTGGCTTTGAAGCCCCTGCACGACTTCGCCAAGATCAAGCGCGTTGTCGTCTCGACCTACCAATCGGTTTCCGGCGCAGGCAAGGACGGCATGGACGAGCTCTTCAACCAGACACGCGCCGTCTTCGTTGCCGATCCGATAGAGAACAAGAAGTTCACGAAGCGCATCGCCTTCAATGTCATTCCCCATATCGACGTCTTCATGGAGGATGGCTACACCAAGGAAGAATGGAAGGTTCTAGCCGAGACCAAGAAGATGCTCGACCCGAAAATCAAGGTCACGTGCACGGCGGTACGCGTTCCGGTTTTCATCGGCCACTCGGAATCGGTCAATATCGAGTTCGAAAACGAGATCACCGCCGATCAGGCGCGCGAGATCCTGCGCGACGCTCCAGGCTGCCTCGTTATCGATAAGCACGAAAACGGCGGCTATATCACGCCTTACGAATCTGCCGGCGAAGACGCGACCTATATTTCGCGCATCCGCGAAGATGCGACCGTCGAGAATGGCCTCAACATATGGGTGGTCTCAGACAACCTACGCAAGGGCGCTGCTTTGAATGCAATCCAGATTGCCGAGCTTCTCGTCAACCGCGGCCTCATCAAGCCACGCAAGAAGGCCGCCTGATACCAAAAATTAACCATAATTTACTATCAGCCCCGCATATCGCCTGATTATGCGGGGCTTCCTACGAAAACTGGCCGACGGCCATCAGGTTGCAAGGGCCCACCGAAAGGTGATCGTGACAAAATTATCTGCTGCTGGCATTCTTGCGCGGCGCCAAGCTTGTGCAGATGGAGATCGGGGTTTCTGATGAGCATGACAAAATTCTTTGTGGCGGTCGTCGCAGCGGCGAGCGTACTCCAAGCTCTTCCGGCAGCAGCAAAGGCTGCCCAGTGCGGCAACAACAGCGCGGGTTTCCAAGCCTGGGTTGCCGGCTTCAAGCAGGAAGCAGCCGCCAGCGGCGTCAGCCCATCGGTGCTGAACCGGGCCTTCGCCAATGTAAGCTATAATAAATCGACAATCGCAGCCGACCGTGGCCAAAAGAGCTTCAAGCTATCCTTCGACGCCTTCATGAAGAAGCGGGGCGGCGCAACGATCATCTCCCGCGGCAGAAGCATGAAACGCGCCAATCAAGGACTCTTTGCCTCGATCGAGGGCCGCTACGGCGTTCCGGCCGGTCCGCTGATCGCGATCTGGGGAATGGAGACCGGCTTCGGCAGTTACATGGGCAATCAGCATACCCTGTCTGCCGTTTCGACGCTCGCTTACGACTGCCGCCGCTCGGATTACTTCACCGATCAGCTTTACGCCGCCCTGCAACTTGTTTCCGAAGGCTATCTGAACCCGCAGGCTCGCGGCGCGGCGCATGGCGAAATCGGCCAAACGCAGTTCCTGCCGCGCAATGTGGTCCGTTTCGGAGCCGACGGCGACGGCAACGGCCGCGTCGACATGGTTGGCTCGCGCGCTGATGCCCTGGCTTCGACGGCAAACTTCCTCAGAGGCCACGGCTGGCAGCCCGGCGCGGGTTATCAGCCAGGCGAAGCGAACTTTGCAGCAATCGCAGGCTGGAACGCCGCAACGGTCTACCAACAGGCAATCGCTTATATCGGCCAGCAGATCGACGGCCAGTGAGCTTCCCGCCCGCGAAGCTTATACTTCCGGGCGGATAAAATCGCGCGTTTCCGCGTCCATCACCCAAAGTTCACCGGTCGAGATATCGAACCAGGCCCCATGCAGGGCGATCTTCCCTGCCTCTTCAAGCGCCTTGATATCCGGAAAACTTCTGAGGTTATTGAGCGAGTTGCGGATCGAGACGCGCTCGAGCGCCGTCTGGCGCTCAGCGGCAGTCATCACGTCATTGCTTTGGATCTGCTCGGCAGCGGGCCGGACGAGCGACATCCAGCGGCCAATGAAATCACCAGGCGACAGCGGTTCGGAATTGGGATCAAGCGCTGCGCGAATACCGCCGCAGCGGCCATGGCCCATGACGACGATGTCGGAAACCTTCAAGACCCGTACGGCGAATTCCAAAGCGGCAGATGTCGAGTGAAAATGGCCATCCGGCTCGTAAGGCGGCACCATGTTGGCGACGTTGCGGATGACGAAAAGCTCACCGGGGCCGGCGTCGAAGATAAGTTCCGGTGCTGCGCGCGAGTCCGAACAGGCAATAACCAGCGTATTCGGACTCTGACCGTTTTCAGCCAGCATCTTATAGCGGTCGCGGGCGTCGGCGTAACGCCCGTTCATGAAGTTGCGATAGCCGTCCAGAAGTGAAGTTGGAAAACACTGCATGACTGTCGATTAGCGCGCAGACGCCGCAAGATCAACTGCTGCGCATGCGAAATGCGCAAACGGGCGCCGCTAACTCTTCTTCCGTTGGGCGGGATGCATGAGGCGGCGCATCTGCACCATGGCCATCGGTGTCGACAGGCTTGTCGCATCGCTTGCGAGCGTAAGCTCATCGCTGCCGCGTTTGACCGCACGCACCAGCACTTCATAGACGCTGGCTGTTGCAAGCTGCAGCGCCTTTTCGTCGTCCATCCCGGAAAGAAGCCGCGAGAGGAAGACGGCCGCCAGCAGGTCGCCCAGTCCGTTCGGCGGATTGTCGACGACACGATGCTCGGCAAGCAGAGCATGGCGGCCGGAAAGATAGAGATTTCCGGTGCCGCCAGCCATCATCGGAACAGCGGAGGTGACAAGCATGCGGGAAGGGCCGAGTGACAAAGCAGCCTCCATAACAGCTGTATTGTCCTCCAACGGTGCGCCCACCATCCAGGCCAGCTCATAGCGGTTGGGTGTCGCCAAAGACGCAAGCGGGATCAGATGGTCGCGGATCGCCTCCGCCGTCGCTTCGGGCACATAGAGGCCGCCCAGATCGCCCATCACCGGATCGCAGACATAAAGCAGCTCGGGATTCTTTTCACGCAATGCACCGACCAGACGGGCAACAGAACCAGCCTGGGCAGCGTTTCCGAAATAACCAGACAAGACCGCCTTCACTTCTCCAACCCACGGTGCACGGATGAGATCATCGATGGCGGCATCGAAATCGGCCTCCGCAAAAGTGAGCCGGGTCGAACGACCATGACCGGGATGCCAGGGCAGAATGATCGTCGGCAGTGCCCAGACCTGATGGCCGAGCGTCTCAAGCGCGAAGACGGCGGCACGATTGCCGACCGAACCGCGAACGACATGGCTGGAGATGACGATCACCGTTCCTGCAGCACTATTATCCGGCATAGTAATTTTAAACCCCGAATTCGATGCGCTGTTGATCGTCCTTTTGCCGCGCAGCTGTCAACCATTCTTCATCCATGCGTGGAAATCTCGGCGAGCCGAAAAAATCCAAGACCGGCCTGGGCTTTCCTATAATCGGAGAATCCTCTGAAATTTTACTGAACAAGGTCAAAAACGCACAAAAACTGCCAAGGCGGAGCCTCTTTTAGGGGTTTTTTCGACAATTCTTCTGCTAACTTGCGCCAAATCACACAAATCGGGGGAATGTCTTCAATGGCTGCCAAAAACCATCCGCGACGGGAAAAGCTGATCGAAAGCGCAAAGAAGATCGCTGCTGCAGCCAAAGAGCCGCATCTCGATCCGGAAATCCTCTTCGGCCGGGCGAGTGGAGACGACCTCGATCGCTACACACCGGAGATGCTGGCGCTTTCGGCCGTTCATTCCGCTAAGGAGCTTGCTGGCTGGGACGGCAAGGTCCCGCGCGTTACGATCGAAACGCTGGCTGATGTCGAACCCGATGGCGTTGCGGTCTCGGTCCTGACGGTTACCGATCAGAATAAGCCGTTCCTTTACGAGTCGGTTATGAGCGAGGTCACAAGCTCCTATCGCGATCTCTATATGGCGGTGCATCCGATCCTGGTGATGGAGCATGGCAAGACGCCGGTACTTTATTCAGCCGAGGAGGCGAGCGATCCGGCAAAACGTGTCAGCCATATCCAGATTCACATTTCGCCGTTGACTACGGCGCAATCCGGCGACCTTCGCAAGCGCATCATGATCGTGCTGGAGCAGGTCCGCCAGGCTGTTTCCGATTGGAAGCCCATGCTTTCCAAGCTCGACACCGTGATTGCCGAATTGGGCAGCTACAGCGCCAGCCGCAAAAAGGCCGATCGGGACGAAGCACTGGCTTTCCTCACCTGGCTACGCGATGAAAACTTCACCTTCCTTGGCATGCGTGAATATGTCTATTCCAGCAAGGGCAGCGAAGCGAAGGTCGAGCGTGACAAGGGCGCTGGCCTCGGCATTCTTTCTGATCCGGATGTCTTGGTGCTGCGCACCGGCAAGGATGCCGTAACGACGACGCCGGAAATCCTCGCCTTTCTCGATGGTCCGGATTTCCTGATCGTCACCAAGGCGAATGTGAAATCCGTCGTCCACCGCCGCGCCTATATGGATTATGTCGGCGTCAAGCGATTCGACAAGGACGGCAACGTCACCGGTGAACTGCGCATCGTTGGCCTCTTTACCTCTACGGCCTATACGTCTTCGGCTTCGGAAATTCCGCTCATCCGTTCCAAAGTTGCCAAAGTGACAGATCATTTCGGCTTCGATCCCATGAGCCATTCCGGCCGAATGTTGTACAACACGCTGGAATCTTATCCACGCGACGATCTTTTCCAGATCGACACGACGCTGCTCGCGAATTTCGCCGAACAGATCAATGATCTAGTCGAACGGCCGCGCGTCCGCGTTCTGCCGCGCATCGATCATTTCGACCGTTTCGTGTCGGTCATCGTCTATGTACCACGCGAGGAATACGATTCCATCGTTCGCGAAAAGATCGGCACCTATCTGAAGACCGTCTACGACGGCCGGGTCTCTGCCTATTACCCGGCCTTCCCGGAAGGGCGGGTTGCGCGCGTACACTTCATCATCGGCCGATCCGGCGGCAAAACGCCGCGCATCCCGCAAGCGAAGCTCGAGGAAGCGATCCGCGCCATCACCGCCCGCTGGGACGATCGCTTCGAAGCGCTGGCTGGGCCGAAGGCGCCGAAGATCGCCGTCAGCAATGCCTTCCAGGATTCCTTCACCGCTGAAGAAACGGTTGCCGATCTTCCGGACATCACCGATTGCGCCTCCGGCGAGCCGATACGCATCGAATTCTATTACCGCAATGATGCAGAACGCGGCCGGATCTTCTCACTCAAGATCTTCCATGCTGGCGAGCAGCTTCCGCTCTCACGCCGCGTGCCGCTTCTCGAAAATCTCGGTTTCAACGTGCTGAGCGAGCGGACCTTCGACATCGAAGTGCCAACCGCAGACGGCTCGGTCAACATCGTCGTACTGCACGATATGGAGCTTGAAGACCGCAGTGGCGCCGAAATTGACCTCAGCCGTCATGGTGCCGCGCTGGAAGAGGCCTTCATTTCCGCTTTCGACGGCACGATCGACAATGACAGTTTCAACCGGCTGATCCTTTCAGCCGGGCTTTCCGCACGCGAGACGAATGTCCTGCGGGCCTATGCGCGTTATCTTCGTCAAGCAGGTATCGCCTATTCGCAGGATTACATCGCAACGACCCTCGATAAATATCCAGAGATTGCCGCTTCGATCTTCCGCCTCTTTTATGAGGCGCTCGATCCGCAGCTTAGCGAGAAGGCGCGCATGAAAAAGCTCGCCGACCTGCATCGGTCGATCGAGGCGGCGCTCGCCAATGTGCCGAGCCTTGACGATGACCGCATCCTGCGCCGATACATCAATGTCGTCGATGCGACGCTGCGGACCAACTACTTCCAGCGTACTGCCGATGGCTCGCCGAAGGCGATGCTTGCCTTCAAGCTCGATCCGAATCTGGTCGATGGCCTGCCGGAGCCGAAGCCTTTCCGGGAAATCTTTGTCTATGGCGTCGAGGTCGAGGGCGTGCACCTGCGTTTCGGCAAGGTTGCCCGCGGCGGCCTGCGCTGGTCGGATCGCGCCGAGGACTATCGCACGGAAGTCCTGGGCCTCGTAAAGGCGCAGCAGGTTAAGAACGCCGTTATCGTTCCAGTCGGCGCCAAGGGCGGCTTTTATCCGAAGAAACTGCCCGCTGGCAGCACCCGGGATGAGATCTTCAATGCCGGCCGCGAAGCCTACAAGACCTATATCCGCACCCTGCTTTCGATCACCGACAACATTTCAGGCACCGATATCGTGCCTCCGGAAGATACAGTACGGCTCGATGGCGACGATCCCTATTTCGTCGTCGCCGCCGATAAGGGAACGGCAACCTTCTCCGACACCGCCAACGCACTGGCGCAGGAAGCTGGTTTCTGGCTCGACGACGCCTTCGCGTCAGGCGGCTCGGCCGGCTACGACCACAAGAAAATGGGCATCACCGCGCGTGGCGCCTGGGAAACCGTAAAGCGTCATTTCCGCGAGATGGATATCGACATCCAGACGACACCGTTTACGGTGGCCGGTGTCGGCGACATGTCCGGCGACGTTTTCGGCAACGGCATGCTGCTTTCTCCGAAGATCAAGCTGGTTTCCGCCTTCGACCACCGTGACATCTTCATCGATCCCGATCCGGACATGGAAAAGACGCTTGCCGAACGGCAGCGACTTTTTAACCTGCCGCGTTCAAGTTGGCAGGACTTCGACAAGTCGGTTCTTTCGAAAGGCGCGATGATCATTTCACGCGCGGCGAAATCCGTCACACTGACCCCGGAAGCGGTTGCCGCGATCGGCATCGACAAAGCGGTGGCAACCCCCTTCGAGATCATCACAGCAGTCCTGAAGAGCCCGGTAGATCTTCTCTGGTTCGGCGGCATCGGCACCTATGTGAAGGCGCAGACGGAAACCGATACGGAAGTGGGCGATCGTTCCAACGATCCGATCCGCATCACGGCTGATGAGGTGCGGGCGAAGGTGATTGGCGAGGGCGCCAACCTCGGCGTCACGCAAAAGGGTCGCATCACTTATGGCCTGAAAGGCGGACGGAGCAATTCCGATGCGATTGACAATTCAGCCGGCGTCAACACCTCGGACGTCGAGGTGAACATCAAGATCGCGCTCGCCAATGCGATGCATGACGGGCGGCTCACACGGGCAAAACGCGATCAACTGCTGTCCTCGATGACGGACGAAGTCGCGGCACTCGTTCTGCGCAACAACTATCTGCAATCGCTGGCGATTTCGCTGACCGAACGCAAGGGGACCGCTAACGGCCTTGAGCTCGCGCGCTTCATGAGCGTGCTGGAAGGGGCCAAGCAACTCAACCGGAAGGTGGAAACGCTTCCCGATGAGGCGACGCTCGCCGAGCGCTATGCTGCCGGCAAGCCGCTCACGCGGCCGGAAATCGGCGTGTTGCTCTCTTACGCCAAGATCGTGCTTTTCGATGCCGTTGCCGCAAGCGACCTTCCGGATGATCCTTACTTTGCGTCGACCCTTTCAAACTACTTCCCGGCTAAGATGCAAAAAACCAATACCTCCGACATCGCCACTCACCGGCTGAAACGCGAAATCATCGCGACGGTGCTTGCCAACGAGGCAATCAATCGCGGCGGCCCCGGCTTTGTGGTGAGCATGATGGATGCGACAGCGGCGTCAGCGCCGGAAGTCGTCCGTGCCGCGATCATCGCCCGCGATGGCTTCGACCTGACCAGGCTTTGGACCGAGACCGATGCGCTGGACGGCAATATTTCCGGACAGATGCAGAACCGTGTCTATGAAGAGCTCGGCCATAGCTTCACAGTCTTGACTCGGTTGCTCCTGAAGACCGGCATGGCAAAAGGCGGCATAGCAGAAACCATTAGTCGGCTTCAGACTGCGTTGAAGAAACTGAAGCCCTCCTTCGCCGCGCAGGCTCCCGCAGAGTTCGAGGCGCGTGCCATGGAGTATCGCGAAGCCGGGCTGCCAGAAAGATTGGCCGCCGTCATCGCCGGGCTGCCGGGCTTTGTGCTGGTGCCGGAGATCATGCAGATCGCCGAACGCACAGGCGAGGCGCTCGGACGTGCCGCGGAAAGTTATTTTGCCGTATCGCAGACCTTCCGCGTCGGAAGGCTGCTCGCAGCCGGCGCCCGCATTCTCACCTCGGATCACTACGAAAGCCTGGCCTTGGCGCGCAGCATCGACCAGATTGCCAGTGCCCGCCGCGATATCGTCATCTCGGCGCTGTCAGAGCATGGCAAGGAAAAGCTGCCGGTTCAGGCGTGGCACGGAGTCGATCGCATCAGGATCAACCGCATCGCCGAAGAGCTGTCAAACCTCAGCGACAGCGGCGATCCAACTCTTGCGCGAATCACAGTGGCCGCAGGTCTTTTAACCGATCTTGCGCGCGACCGGGCGAGGTGACACAGTCCGCCGCGAATGCGGGAGTGTAGGCGTGAGTAGAATAGACTGGACCGGAACAGGAACGCCGGCGCCGCAGAAGGCGTCGGAAAAGGGCATCTGGAGCTGGATGCTTTTCGATTGGGCCGCGCAACCGTTTTTCACGGTCGTGACCACGTTCATTTTCGGACCCTACTTCGTCTCACGCCTGACGGACGATCCGGTTTCGGCACAAGCGATGTGGAGCAATACCGCGACGATCTCTTCGGTGATCATAGCCCTGCTCTCTCCGATCCTCGGCTCCATCGCCGATCAGTCCGGCGCCCGCAAACCATGGATAGCCTTTTTCGCTATCATCAAGGTTGTCAGCCTCTTCGGCCTTTGGTTTGCCGCGCCCGGTTCGCCGCTTGTCTATCCGGTAATCTTGATGATCCTCGCCTCGATCGCCGCAGAATTCTCGATCGTCTTCAACGATTCCATGATGCCGCGCCTTGTGGGCAAAGATGAGGTCGGCAGGCTGTCCAATACGGCCTGGGGGCTTGGCTATCTCGGCGGCATGATCGTGCTCGTCACTGTCGTGACGCTGCTTGCGGGAAACCTGGAAACGGGAAAGACGCTGTTGGGGCTCGACCCGTTGTTCGGGCTTGATCCTCATACCGGTGAGGACGCGCGCATTACAGGGCCGATTTCCGCGGTCTGGTATCTCATCTTCATCATTCCGATGTTCCTCTTCACACCCGATGCGGCGAAGGGATTGCCGCTCGCCGCTGCCGTCCATGCCGGCCTCAGGCAGGTCGCAAACACAATCAGCGAGTTGAAGATCCGAAGAGGCATCCTGAAATTCCTGATTGCCCGCATGATCTATCAAGACGGGGTCAACGGGTTGCTGATCCTAGGCGGCGCCTTCGCCGCCGGCATGTTTGGCTGGGCGACGATCGAAATCGGACTTTATGGGATCATCCTCAATGTCGTGGCGATTTTCGGCTGCGTCATCGCCGGACGCGTTGATCACCGGATCGGATCAAAAGCAACGATCCTGATCAGCCTGACGCTGCTTTTGCTCGCCACCCTCGGGATTATTTCGACGGGGCCGGGTTATACGCTTTTCGGCCTGCTGCCGATGTCAACGGCGGACGCCGGAGGGCTTTTCGGCACGGCGGCGGAAAAAGCCTATATTCTTTACGGGCTGTTGATCGGCCTCGCCTTCGGTCCCGTCCAGGCTTCGTCGCGCTCTTATCTAGCGCGCAGCGTCAGCCCGCAGGAGGCAGGGCGCTATTTCGGCATCTATGCGCTATCCGGCCGCGCCACGAGCTTCATGGCAACGCTCTTCTTCTCGCTGATAACCTATGCCAGCGGATCAGCGCGTCTCGGCATGGCAACGCTGATCCTTTTCCTCGCGGGCGGACTGATCCTGCTGATCGCGACCCCTTATCCGGCAGACAGGCAGCAAGACTGAATTGAACCCCGGCTGGGCGCCAAGGTTCTATCCGCTCAATGGCGGAAATGGCGCATGCCGGTGAATACCATCGCGACGTCGTGCTCGTTGGCAGCGTCGATCACCTCTTGGTCGCGCATCGAACCACCCGGCTGGATGACTGCCGTCGCACCCGCTGCAATCATCGACAGGAGACCATCGGCGAACGGCAGGAACGCTTCCGAAGCAACCGCAGAACCGCGTGTCATCGGAGTAGGCAAACCCAGTGCCTTGGCGGCTTCCTCGGCTTTCAGGGCAGCGATACGGGCGGAATCGACACGGCTCATCTGGCCGGCGCCAATGCCGGCCGTCTGGCCATCTTTGGCGTAAACCACGGCATTCGATTTCACGTGCTTGCCGACCTTGAAGGCAAACTTCATGTCGTCCAGTTCCTGTTGTGTCGGCGCGCGCTTGGTCACGACCTTCAGCTCCAGATCCTCGATCATGCCGTTGTCACGGCTTTGGACCAGCAGGCCCCCGGAGACTGTTTTCGCCGTCAGGCCAGCGGCACGCGGATCGGGCAGATCGCCGGCAGAAAGCAGGCGCAGATTCGGCTTCCTCGCAACGATCGCCTTGGCTTCTTCGGTTACATCCGGAGCGATGATCACTTCGGTGAAGAGCTTGATGATCTCTTCCGCGGTCTCCGCATCGAGCGTGCTGTTGAACGCAATGATGCCGCCGAACGCAGAAACGGAATCGCAGGCGAGCGCCCGTTTGTAGGCTTCGACAAGGCTTGGCCCCGTGGCAACGCCGCAAGGATTGGCGTGCTTGATGATGGCGCAGGCGGGTGCCTTTTCAGGCAGGAATTCAGCGACGAGTTCGTAGGCCGCATCGGTGTCGTTGATGTTGTTATAGGAGAGCTGCTTGCCCTGCAGCAGCATCGCCGTCGAAACACCCGGTCGCTTTTCACCGGTAACGTAGAAAGCCGCCTTCTGATGTGGATTTTCACCGTAGCGCATCTCGTCCTTCAGAACGCCGCCGATCACCCGATGGCGCGGCGTATCGATGGAAAGCGCTTCAGCGAACCAGTTGGAGATCATCGCGTCATAGGCAGCGGTGCGGGCATACGCCTTGGCTGCCATACGCTGGCGGAACGCATAGCTCGTCTGGCCTGCATCGGCCGAAAGCTGTTCGAGCAGTTCCGGGTAATCTGCAGGATCGGTGAGGATCGTAACGTAAGCATGGTTCTTGGCAGAGGCACGGATCATTGCCGGACCGCCGATATCGATATTCTCGACCGTCGTGGGATAATCACCACCGGCGGCACGCACATCCTCGAATGGATAGAGGTTAATGACGGCAAGATCGATACCTTCGATACCATGCGCCTTCATGGCTTCCTGATGCGCGCTGTCATCACGGATTGCCAGGAGACCGCCGTGGACCGTCGGATGCAGCGTCTTCACACGGCCGTCCATGATTTCCGGAAAACCGGTGACTTGGGAAACGTCGGTGACAGCCAAACCCGCGGCTGTGATAGCCTTGTGCGTCCCGCCTGTCGAAAGCAGGCGGATGCCCTTTTCGGAAAGCGCGCGGGCAAGCTCGACAATACCCGCCTTATCGGAGACGGAGAGTAGCGCGGTTTTGACCTTGACCTTATCAGGGGCGGGGATTTTCTTGGAAGTGACGGCCATGAACCTTCTCCGTTCGGGCTTCGGGAGACATCCGGCAAGGGACGTATAGGATAATGGCGCCGCGTTAGCACGAGCTATGCCGCTGCGCAAACGGCGACTAGCTCTTGCGGGACAAAAACCAGCGAATTTCCGGCTTCTCGGCAAAAACGAAGTCGATCTCGATCTGGTCCGAACCGCAGATGCCGGAGGCGTCAGCAAAAAAGATATCTTCAGTGATCAGAACTTCGTTCCCCGGCGACGAAAAGAGCCAACTTTCGCCATCAGGCGCTGTCAGCAACACGGACTCGCGATCACTCTGCTTCACATTTATGGCCGGATGGATATGGAAGCGCGCGGCCGCACGAAGAGGCTCGTCAATGACGCGCTCGCCTTGCGGCACCAGCCGATCACGGCCAGTGACGATGGAGCCTGCAGCATTTAGCGTCAGTTCGCGCTCATGGAGCATACCGAAATTTTTCAGATAGCCGTCGTGCCTGACCTTGATGCCATCGCGTCCGTCGTCGGTTTCAGCGCGCTCGACGCTAACGGTCTTCACCGAATCCGTCATGACATAACCGAGAAATTCCGAGGCCGAGAAGCGGCTGGATGAGGTGTCGTTCAGTGTCACGGTCGAATGGGTCGCGGTCGTGCGGGCCATCTGCACATAGCGGCGGCCAGCGAATTTCGGTGAGCCGGAGTTGACGATAAAGCGATGACGACCCGACGACATTTCGAAGGAAAGGCAGCCCGCATGCGCCGTGCGCGACAGGGGGCCTGCTGCGGGAGGGCCGGTATCGGCGATCAAAATGGTATTTCCCGCCGCAAGTCGTTGATAGCGCGAATGCGGCATTGCCTTGAACGGTGGGCCGGCCGTTTCGTCATAGCGCAGAACCGACATCAACTCGTTGGCAAGCGTCGATGTCGCGCCGTTAAAGAGCGCGAGATCGCCATTGTGGTGGCGGAAAAAGCGCAGCGCCGGATACATGCGATCGATGCCTGAAATCAGCTTCTGCGGCAGATCGTGACCGAGATTCACATAGGTCTGCCGCAGCGGTAGGAGATCGAGAAGCAATTCTAGGCCTGTGCGTGGATTGCGGGAGATATGCCCGCCGTCGGGTAGAATCTGGCTATCGAATTCATTATCCAGCGCCTGGGCAGCCTTGCGCAGCACACCTGGTCGCGCTGGCATTGCAATTGAAGCCATGGCGAGGGCGATCCGCAGGCGGAAAAGAACTTCCCCCGCCGGCGCGAAAGCCGACATACGTCGCAGGTAGCGAACCTGAAACGCCAGAGACTTCATAAAACGGCGGTAAAAGCCGCGATCAGCATTCTGCAGCACGACCGGCGAATGCGAGAGCCAGGCAATCACTCGCTGTGAAGCGACATCGAGTTCCCAGGCAATGCCTTCCATGCGGCCAGCATGCAACGAGAGCCAGCTATCGACGATCCCCCGGGCAACCGCGCAAGCTTGATCGCTTTTGTAGGCACGCATATGACGAAGCCAGCCGAACCCATGCAAACGGCTGGCAAAAGCGCGTGAGGGAAGCGTAAAGCCGAAGGGCGACTTGCCGTTCGTCTCCAGAAGGCGTCCTGCCAGAGCAAAGCGGCCATTCATGATCTCCTCGGCGATATGAGGATCGATGGCGCGAAGATCGGTCGGCGCAACGATAAGCCTCTCGGGCACTTGGATTGTATGGCGGAAAAGGCGAAGGCGCAGCGATGCGATGCGCCGCGACATGCGGCGCCAAGCCTCCCGAACATACAAACTCGAAAACCGCCGGCCGGACTGCATATTCTATTGTCTATTGACCTCATGATTAAGAATAGGTGAATGAGGGCCGCATTCAGCGGTAAGACTGCATTAATTGTGACAGAAACGAAATCTAGGGAAGGTCCATGCAATCAGGCAACACGCCGCAGCACTGCAGCGTAAAAACCGTCAAGACCTGAAGCGACCGTTGCGGGCATTCGCAGCATGGGGGGGGTCGTCCGGAATTCGCCAAGCGGACTGATCGCTATTTCCAAACCGGGCCATCGAGCAGCGTCGATCCGGACGCGCTCGACATTCGGTGTGTCCGCCAAGATGCGGCTGACGACATCCTCGCCTTCGACGGGATCCAGCGAGCAATTTGAAAAGACGAGAGTACCGCCAGGCTTCAGGAGCGTCAGCGCATGGCGAAGCAACCGTTCTTGCACGCCAGCAAGCTTTGCGATGTCCTCGGGCCCCTTCGTCCAGAGAACATCCGGATGACGGCGCGTCGTGCCCGTCGAGGAGCAGGGGGCGTCGAGCAGGATGGCGTCAAACGGTTCGCCCGGCTGGTATTTCACAAGATCCGTCGTGAGCGTTTCTGCCTTGAGAGCGAGGCGATCGAGATTGGAGCGTAGGCGCTTCAATCGGCTTTCGGATTGATCAATCGCAGTGACGCTACCTCCGGCGAGAATGAGTTGTGCGGTCTTGCCGCCGGGTGCGGCGCAAAGATCGACGACGCGTTTGCCAGACAGGTCGCCAAGGAGCTTGGCCGGAATGCTTGCCGCGGCGTCCTGCACCCACCATTCGCCTTGATCGAAACCTTCAAGGGAGGGGATAGTGCCATCAAAGGCTGCGAGACGCACACCACCGGTCGGCAGGACTTCCCCATTCAACCTTGCTGCCCAGCCTGCCGCATCCGACTTCACGGTGAGATCGATTGCCGCGGGCTCGAGCTGAGATTCGGCGATCGCCGCGGCGGCCTCTTTCCCGTAAGCCTTTTCAAGACGGTTGATAAACCAAGCCGGCATCGGCGAAATCTTCGCGATGTCTTCGAGGACCTTCTCCTTCTCGCGGCCAAGACGTCGCAGGATCGCATTCACCAGTTTTGCGAAGCGGCGATTGCGAGGATCCTGATTTGCCTGCTCGACGGCAAGATCGACCGCCGAATGGTCGGGGACGTCGAGATAAAGGATCTGCGCCGCTCCAACCGCAAGCACATGATGGAGTGCGCGCGCGCCTTCCGGCAACGGCGAGTCTAATAGAGAAGCAATCGCGGCATCGATGCGGGGCAGGTGACGGAGCGCAGTGTTGAGAATAGCGCGAACCAATGCGCGATCGCTCTCCCCGAGTGCCTTATATGCGGGATTCCCGTGTTCGTGATCCAATGCACCATCTAGCGGCAGTTTGCGGTCAATCACGGCAGCGAGGATCTTCGCTGCGGCCGCACGCGCCTCTAGGCCCGGCTTGACCGCGAGGCGTTCTGCAGGCGGTTTCTTTTTGTTGAATGGCTTGTTTCTGCCGTCTGAATTCAAGACCAGGGCCCTTTTGGCGGTTGGGAACCACCGCGGCCAATACCCGTATTCGGAACCGAGCGCGATCTGCGCGACGGATTACCAGCGCGAACCGTCGCCGTCGAGCCATTCATACCGTTCCCCGCCATTTCCTGAAGTGCTGCAATACGGTTTTCCGTATTCGGGTGCGTCGAAAACAGATTGTCCATCCGTTCCCCGGAGAGGGGATTGATGATGAACATATGCGCCGTCGCAGGATTGCGCTCGGCATCATAGTTCGGGATATGCGCCGCGCCACGGGCAATCTTGCCGAGCGCGGAAGCGAGCCAAAGGGGGTCGCCGCAGATTTCGGCGCCGCGCCGGTCGGCAGAATATTCGCGCGTCCGGCTGATCGCCATCTGCACAAGCATGGCGGCGAGCGGCGCTACGATCATCGCCAGAAGCACGCCGACGAAACCGAAGGGGTTGCTGTTGTTCTCGCGATTGCCGCCGAAAAAGAAGGCGAAGTTACCGAGCATCGAGATTGCGCCGGCAAGCGTCGCCGTGATCGTCATCGTCAGCGTGTCGCGGTTCTGGATATGCGCCAGTTCATGCGCCATCACAGCCGCCACCTCTTCCGGCGAGAGCGCGCTGAGCAGCCCTGTCGAGGCCGCGACGGCGGCATTCTCCGGATTGCGGCCCGTGGCAAAGGCATTCGGCTGCGGATTGTCGTAGAGATAGACTTTCGGCATGGGCAGGCCGGCATTTCGCGCAAGATCGCGAACGATGCGGAAGAATTCCGGCGCGTTGCGCTCATCGACTTCCTGCGCCCGGTAGGCAGAAAGCACCATCCGGTCCGAATTCCAGTAGGAAAAGAAATTCATGCCCGCAGCGATCAGGAAGGCGATCATCATGCCGCCGCGGCCACCGATCAGGAATCCGACGAACATGAACAGGGCCGTCATGAAGGCAAGCAACATGGCAGTGCGAACGAGGTTCATCGAGGTCTCCATCTCCCATCTGCGGCAAAAGGGTTTCAATCAAGCCGCCGGCGCACTATGATTTGGTTATTCGCCAGCCATTTTCAATATTTCCGGCGGGAGACGCAATTGCAGCCAGCGGACAACGACAATGTAGATAGCACTGTGGCAGAAGGAGCAGTACTACCGCGCAAGGCTCTGTCACCCGCTGCCAGACGCGCGCTTGCCGAAGCCGAAGAACGACGCAGGAACCAGAAACCCCTGGATCTGCCACCGGAGATCGGTGGACGGGGAGGAGCCGAGCCAGCGCGCTTCGGCGACTACGAGATCAACGGCCGTGCGATCGATTTTTAAGTAAATATTCCTAGTCTTCTCGCCCTTGAAGTCTTCGCGGTTCTCCTGCACCGGCCTGGAGTCGACGCACGGCAAGGATTGACGGCGGGTTTACCGCGCATGCGTTGATAAAGGGGCCAATATTCTGGCTGGATTGTCGCCAACGTGGTTCTTTCAGACGATCGGAATCCGGCCGAAGATATGCTGTTGGAGCCAAAGATATGCTGTCGGAAGGCCATGCCCGTGAATACGACGGCGCACGCAAGCTGCGCGCCGTCCGTGCCGGCACGACTGAAAAGCGGCTCCCTGGTTTTCGGGAGCCGCTCTGATTTCAGGCGGTTACCTTGTTCTGCCTGTTGGCAATGAGGTCATCGACGACCGCCGGATCGGCAAGCGTGGACGTATCTCCGAGCGCGCCGAAATCGTCCTCGGCAATCTTGCGCAGGATACGGCGCATGATCTTGCCGGAACGGGTCTTCGGCAAGCCGGGCGCAAACTGGATCTTGTCCGGCGATGCGATCGGGCCGATTTCCGTGCGAACATGCTTCACCAACTGTTGGCGCAACTCATCGGATCCTTCGTTGCCGGCCATCAACGTGACGTAGCAATAGATGCCCTGTCCCTTGATCGAATGCGGGTAGCCAACGACCGCGGCTTCCGAAACCAGATTATGCGAGACGAGCGCGGACTCCACCTCGGCCGTGCCGAGGCGGTGGCCGGAGACGTTCAGCACATCGTCGACACGACCGGTGATCCAGTAGTAGCCGTCTTCATCGCGGCGGCAGCCGTCGCCGGTAAAATACTTGCCCTTGTAGGTGGAAAAGTAGGTCTGGATGAAGCGCTCATGGTCGCCATAGACCGTGCGCATCTGCCCGGGCCAGCTGTCGGTAATGCACAGGTTACCGTCGGCAGTGCCTTCCAGCACCTTGCCGTCATTGTCGACCAACTGCGGCTTCACACCGAAGAACGGGACGGTCGCTGAACCCGGCTTCAGGTCGATCGCACCAGGCAGCGGCGTGATCAGGATGCCGCCGGTCTCTGTTTGCCACCAGGTATCGACGATCGGGCAACGGCCATCGCCGACGACATTGTAGTACCACTCCCAAGCTTCCGGGTTGATCGGCTCGCCGACCGTCCCGAGCAGGCGCAAGGACGAGCGGGACGAGCGGGTGACAAAATGGTCGCCGGCGCCCATCAACGAACGGATCGCTGTCGGAGCGGTATAGAAGATGTTGACCTTGTGCTTGTCGATGATCTCCCAGAAGCGGCCCTGGTCGGGAAAGTTCGGCACGCCTTCGAACATCAGCGTCGTCGCGCAATTCGCAAGCGGACCGTAGACGATATAGGAATGGCCGGTCACCCAGCCGACATCGGCCGTGCACCAGTAGATATCGCCATGGTGATAGTCGAAGACGTATTCATGCGTCATCGACGCATAGACAAGATATCCGCCCGTCGTGTGCAAGACGCCCTTCGGCTTGCCGGTGGAGCCAGAGGTATAGAGGATGAACAGGGGATCCTCCGCTTTCATCTTCACAGGCGGGCACTCGGCTTTCACAGTCGCCGCTTCCTGGTGGTACCAAAGGTCGCGGCCGGGAGCCCAGCCCGTCTTGCCGCCGGTCCGGCGCACGACGAGGACCTTGCCGACCGTCACATGCTGGCGGGCCGCGATGTGGATCGCGGTATCGGCATTGTCCTTCAGCGGCACCGGCTTGCCGCCGCGAACGCCCTCGTCGCAGGTGATGATGAACGTCGAACCACAGTCGACGAGACGTCCGGCAAGCGCTTCCGGCGAGAACCCGCCGAAGACGACAGAGTGCACGGCGCCGATGCGGGCACAGGCGAGCATGGCATAGGCCGCTTCGGGTATCATCGGCATATAGATGGTGACGCGGTCACCCTTCTTGACGCCATGCTTCTTCAACACGTTCGCCATGCGGCAGACATGCTCGTAGAGCTCGTTGTAGGTGATCTTCTTGTCGATATAGGGATTGTCGCCTTCGAAGATGATGGCGACCTGGTTGCCGTGCGTTTTCAGGTGCCGGTCGATGCAGTTGTAGGAAACGTTCGTCTGGCCGTCTTCGAACCACTTGATCGAGACCTTCCCGGTAAAGGACGTGTTCTTGACCTTCGTATAGGGCTTGAACCAGTCAATCCGCTTGCCGTGCTTGCCCCAGAATTTGTCCGGGTTCTCGATGCTCTCCTCGTACCATTTCTCATACTTGGCCTTATCGATCAGGGCATGGCTCTTCACCAGTTTCGTAACCGGATGGATCTTTTCCGACATGTGACTCCTCCTCAACACAGGCACCGGCTAACTGCGCAAGGGCGATCACCGGAACTCGATTTAGGCATTCATAGCAGGTCAAAAGCACCCGGCAATTAGACAAAGGTCATTTCATTCCTGATCAATTGCAATTCTGCGTCACTCCAGTTATATAGCGCCATATTTCCGGATATTATGGTGATATCCACGGACCGCGACACCGGCGCGGACGACAGAAGGACTATATCCATGGCTCAACAATTGCTCATGCCGAAGGCGACCGCCATCTGGCTCGTCGACAATACGGCGCTGTCTTTCGATCAGATCGCCCAGTTCTGCAAGCTGCATCCGCTCGAGGTGAAAGCAATTGCCGACGGCGAGGCAGCGCAGGGCATCAAGGGCCTGGACCCGATCTCGACCGGCCAGCTTTCACGCGATGAAATCGCCCGCGCCGAAGCAAACCCGAACCACAAGCTGAAACTCTCGGAGCCGAAGGTTCGCGTTCCCGAATCCAAGCGCCGTGGTCCGCGTTACACGCCTGTTTCCAAGCGCCAGGACCGTCCGAATGCCATTCTCTGGCTCGTTCGCAATCACCCAGAGCTGAAGGATGCTCAGATTTCACGCCTCGTCGGCACGACGAAATCGACGATCGAGCAGATTCGTGAACGCACGCATTGGAACTCGGCCAACCTGACGCCGATGGATCCGGTCACGCTCGGCCTCTGCAGCCAGATCGACCTCGATATGGAAGTGGAAAAGGCATCCAGGGGCCGGCCACTGCCGACCGCCGCCGAACTCGGCGCCACGCTGCAGTCCGCCCAGGAAACTGAGCGCATGAGCCCGAATTTCGAACGCGAAGAAGAGCGCGAAATCGACGCCGATGCCGTCTTTGCCAAGCTCAAGTCTCTGAAGTCTTCCTCCAAGGATAAGGATGAAGACGAAGACGATCGCTTCTGACCTGTTTGCATAAAGCGAAAAGACCCGCCGGAGCGATCCGGCGGGTCTTTTGTTTTCTGCTGTTGCCGCGTTTAGCTGCGGAAGAGCGACAGGATGTTCTGAGATGCCGAGTTCGCAATCGACAGAGATTGGATTGCAAGCTGCTGCTGCGTCTGAAGAGCGGTCAGCTTGGAAGATTCTTCTTCCATGTCGGCGTCGACAAGGCGGCCGATGCCGGAGTCGATCGAGTCGCTCAAAGTCGAGACGAAATCTTCCTGCAGTTGGATGCGAGTGGAGATCGAGCCGAGCTGTGCACCGGCGCTGGTCATCGCCTTCAGAGCGGATTCGACAGCCGTCAGCGCAAGACCGACGTCATCTGTAGTGAAATTGGTGATGTCCATCTTATAGACGGAGCCGATCGTACCGTTCGAGGTGCCGATAATACCCGTGGACGTTTCGATCAGGCCTCCGCTCATGCCGAACAGGACGTTGCCGACCGAGGTATCGTCGAGGATATATTCAGTCTGTTTGACGGATACAGCGTTCGAGCCATCGCGAACGAAGGTCGAAACGACGCTCTTCGTACCCTCGCCGGCGACCCAGTTCTCACCGGAGAAGGAAGCAGACTGAGCAATGCTCAGCAGCTGAGCCTGAAGCTGGGAAATCTCTTCCTGAACCTTGGCCTTGTCGACGCCCTTTTCGGTAGCGGCAACCAGCTTGGCCTTGATTTCGGAAACAATATCGATGGCGCTGTCCATCGCGGCATAGGCCGTGTCGACCTTGGCGGCACCGAGGCCGAGAGCGTCGGAAACAGCCGAAAGCGCCTTGTTGTCCGAACGCATGGTCGTTGCAATCGACCAGTAAGCGGCATTGTCAGCGGCCTTGCCGACGCGCAGGCCGGACGAAACGTGGTCCTGGGTTTCCTTGAGGCTCTGGTTTACACCGCGAAGGGTCTGCAGTGCCGCCATTGCGGCAGTGTTCGTTAGAATGCTTGACATCGCTTTTTGTCCAATTCGCTTGGGTGAAAGGGCATTCCGGCCGAGGCCGAGAGCGGCGGTGCTTCATGCTCACCTGCAACAGGTGTCCGTGCGCCGAACCTAGCGAAAACATGGTTAACAACTCGTCAACGCTGGTTACATCTCGTCAACGAATCTTACCGAATAGGTAATTTCCTACATTGGAAGCGAGCCAAAACCCCTGCTGCGCAAGGCCTCCGCGATTTCATGCAGAATGGCCGGATCGTCGATGGTCGCCGGCATTTTCCATGGTTCGCCGTCCGCGATCTTCTGCATTGTGCCACGCAGGATCTTGCCCGAACGGGTCTTCGGCAGACGTTTGACGACAATCGCCGTCTTGAATGCGGCCACCGGACCGATCTGGTCGCGAATCAGTTTGACGACCTCTGCTTCAATCGTTGCCTTCGCCTTCGTGACGTTCTTCTTGAGCACAAGGAAGCCGCAAGGCACCTGCCCCTTGAGCGGATCGGCAATACCGACGACGGCGCACTCTGCAACATCCGGATGCTTTGCGCAGACCTCTTCCATTGCTCCTGTCGAAAGCCTGTGGCCCGCACAATTGATGATGTCGTCCGTGCGCGACATGATGAACAGATAGCCGTCGTCATCCACATAACCGGCGTCCGCTGTCTTGTAGTATCCCGGAAATTCCTCGAGATATGCCGTGCGAAAACGCTCGTCTGCCTTCCAGAGTGTCGGCAGACAGCCCGGCGGCAAGGGCAGCTTGGCGACGATGTTGCCGAGCGTGCCGGGTGGCACCTGATGTCCTGCGTCGTCGAGAACCTGGATCTCGTAACCAGGCACCGGCACGGACGCTGATCCGTGCTTTACTGGAAGCCCACCGAGACCGAGTGGATTTGCAGCGACCGGCCAGCCGGTTTCCGTCTGCCACCAATGATCGACGACGGGAACCTTAAGCATCTTTTCCGCCCATTTGAGAGTTTCGGGATCGGCTCGCTCACCCGCAAGAAAAAGCGCCCGGAAATGCGGGTTCGAATAGTGGCGCACGAACTCGCCATCGGCATCTTCCCGGCGAATTGCGCGGAAGGCTGTCGGAGCGGTAAAGAGAACACGCACATCGTATTCGCAAATCACGCGCCAGAACGCGCCGGCGTCGGGTGTGCCGACGGGTTTGCCCTCAAAGATTACAGTCGCCACACCCGCAAGCAACGGCGCATAGACGATATAGGAATGACCAACCACCCAGCCGATATCGGAGGCTGCCCAGAAAACTTCGCCGGGTTTCATTGCGTAGATGTTCGCCATCGACCAGTGCAGCGCGACCATATGCCCGCCATTGTCGCGGACGACGCCTTTCGGCTGACCGGTGGTGCCGGATGTGTAAAGGATATAGAGCGGATCGATCGCTTTGACGGCTACGCAAGGAATGCTCCTGCCATGGTGAAGCGCTACGGCCTCTTGGAAAGCATGATCGCGCCCAGGCACAAGTTCGGCCGTCAGTTGCGGCCTTTGCAGAACGAGGCAATGTGCGGGCTTTGATTTCGCCGCAGCGATGGCCTGATCGACAAGCGGCTTGTAAGCCACGACACGGCCGGGCTCCAATCCGCAGCTGGCAGTGACCACGAGCTTTGCGCCTGAATCATCGATGCGAGCCGCAAGTTCGTTGGCAGCAAACCCTCCAAAAACCACGGAGTGGATGGCGCCGATGCGAGCGCAGGCAAGCATGGAGAAAATGGCTTCGGGCACCATCGGCATGTAGATGATGACACGATCGCCTTTGCCGATGCCGAACGCTTGAAAGGTCGCCGCGATTGCCTGCACTTCGCCAAGCGCTTCCTCGTAACTAAAACGTGCCTTGGCGCCACTCATGGCACTGTCGAAGATGATGGCTGTTTCCGTGCCGCGGCCTGCCAACACATGGCGGTCCAGGCAATTGTAACAGGTGTTGGTCTCACCGTCTGCGAACCAGCGGCCGTAAACGCCCTGTGATGGCGAGAAGACCCGCTGCGGCTCCTTGAACCAGGTGATCGCTCTTGAAGCATCGCGCCAGAATGCTTCCGGATCGCTCTTCCAGCTCGCATAGACCTGATGATAGCTGCTCTGCATTTGCTCCTCCCCAGGACATGCACGCCGTGTGGCGAGTTTAGGCGAGGGGAGGCTGGACCGGAAGCCCGACGAAAGCAGAAGGACTAACGCGCGCCGAAAATGGCGGACCCGACGCGCACGCTCGTCGCACCGAAGGCCACGGCCGTTTCGTAGTCCCCGGACATGCCCATGGAGAGTTTTTCTACACCGCATTTTCCTGCGATCTTAGCCAGCAGAGCAAAATGCGGACCGGGATTTTCCTCGGCTGGGGGAATGCACATCAGGCCTTCGATCGAAAGGCCGAGCTCATTCCGGCAGAAATCGACGAATGCGGGTGTATCGGCGGGCGCAATACCGGCCTTTTGCGGTTCTAAACCGCTATTAACCTGGACATAGAGCCGAACGGTCTTGCCTTGCCGTTTCATTTCCCCGGCGATTGCGCGGGCGATCTTTTCACGATCGACGGTTTCTATGACATCAAAGAGCGCAACGGCATCGGTTGCCTTATTCGATTGCAGCGGCCCGATAAGGTGCAGCTCGATGCCGGGCGTCTCGGTCTTGAGTTCCGGCCATTTGCCTTGGCTTTCCTGAACGCGGTTCTCGCCGAAAATGCGCTGACCAGCCGCAATCGCGGGGCGGATGGCCTCCGCATCGAAGGTCTTCGACACGGCAACGAGTTGAACCGATCCGGCAGGACGCTGAGACTGACGCTCGGCTGCCGAAATGCGCGCGCGAACATCGTTCAACCGCTCTTGAAGTTCCATTATCTTATCCCGACATGTCCGCATAAGGCGGATGGCATGCACTAACCGCGCCTGACATTCTTGCCAAGGCCCTGTCTGCCAAAAAGCAGTTTGCTGCGAGGGAGGGACGCTTGTAGTACCCGCAAAACTTGACGCTACAGCGGTTTCATGGTGAAGGTCACCACCAACCTCCCCTGATTTTCCGGAAATTCGAATACCATGGCTACCGAACGTTATAATCCGCGCGATGCCGAGCCCCGCTGGCAGCAAAAATGGAACGAGGCGAAGGTCTTTGAGACCGACAACGCCGATCCGCGCGAAAAATACTATGTCCTTGAAATGTTTCCCTATCCGTCGGGCCGAATTCACATGGGCCATGTGCGCAACTACGCCATGGGTGACGTCGTGGCCCGTTACAAGCGGGCCCGGGGTTTCAATGTCCTGCACCCGATGGGCTGGGATGCCTTCGGGATGCCGGCGGAAAACGCTGCCATGGAGCGCGGCGTCCATCCGGCGTCCTGGACCTACCAGAATATCGACTCGATGAAATCGCAGTTGAAGGCCATGGGGCTTTCGCTCGATTGGAGCCGGGAATTTGCCACCTGCGACGTGGAATACTACCAGCATCAGCAGCATCTTTTCCTGGATTTCCTGGAGAAAGGCCTGGTCTACCGGAAGCAGTCGAAAGTCAATTGGGACCCGGTCGACAATACCGTGCTTGCCAATGAACAGGTTATCGACGGCCGCGGCTGGCGTTCGGGTGCTCTGGTCGAGCAGCGGGAACTCACGCAGTGGTTCTTCAAGATAACCGATTTCAGCCAGGATCTGCTTGACGCTCTGGATACACTCGACCAGTGGCCCGAGAAAGTTCGTCTGATGCAGAAGAACTGGATCGGCCGCTCCGAGGGTCTGATGATCCGCTGGGAAATCGTGCCGCAGACGGCGCCTGCCGGCGAAACCGAGGTGACGGTTTATACCACACGTCCCGACACGCTGTTTGGCGCCTCGTTCCTTGCGATCGCAGCTGACCACCCCCTGGCAAAGGATGCTGCCGCGGCAAATCCAGCTCTCGAAGCCTTCTGCGAAGAATGCCGCCGGGCTGGCACCTCGCTGGCAGCTCTTGAGACGGCCGAGAAGAAGGGCATGGATACCGGTATCCGGGTCAAACATCCGCTTGATTCATCGTGGGAACTTCCGGTCTATATCGCGAATTTCGTGCTGATGGACTATGGCACGGGCGCTATTTTCGGCTGCCCGTCCGGCGACCAGCGAGACCTCGATTTCGCGCGCAAATATGGTTTGCCCATTGTTCCGGTGGTCATGCCGAAGGACGGCGATGCCGCAACCTTCACGATCGGTGACACCGCCTACGACGGCGACGGCGTGATGATCAACTCCCGCTTCCTTGACGGCAAACCGACGGACGAAGCCTTCAGGATCGTTGCCGACCGCCTGTCGGGCACGATGCTCGGCAATGTGCCACAGGGCGAACGCAAGGTGAATTTCCGCCTGCGCGACTGGGGCATTTCGCGCCAGCGCTATTGGGGCTGCCCGATCCCGGTCATCCATTGCGATGCC
Organism: Rhizobium sp. 007; assembly: GCF_015353075.1. Lineage (NCBI taxonomy): Bacteria > Pseudomonadati > Pseudomonadota > Alphaproteobacteria > Hyphomicrobiales > Rhizobiaceae > Rhizobium > Rhizobium sp. 007. The sequence continues at coordinate 3,895,942 of NZ_CP064187.1, forward strand.
TGCGGTGTCGTGCCGGTTCCGAAGAAGGACCTGCCCGTGAAGCTGCCGGCAGACGTAACCTTCGATCAGCCAGGCAATCCGCTCGACCGCCACCCGACCTGGCGGCATGTCGCCTGCCCAACCTGCGGCAAGGACGCACGGCGCGAAACGGACACGATGGACACCTTCGTCGATTCGAGTTGGTACTTCACGCGCTTTACGGCACCTTGGGAAGGTGTCCCCTCCAATCCGGCCGTCGCAAACCGTTGGCTTCCCGTCGATCAGTATATCGGCGGCATCGAACATGCCATTCTGCATCTGCTCTATTCGCGTTTCTTCACGCGTGCGATGCGCGAGACCGGCCATGTTGACGTCAAGGAGCCATTCAAGGGCCTCTTTACCCAGGGCATGGTCGTCCATGAGACTTACAGCCGCGGTTCGGGCATGATCCGCGACTGGGTGGCGCCTGCAGATATCCGTATCGAAGAGATCGAGGGCAAACGTCGCGCCTTCCTGCTGGAAGGGGGCGAGGAGGTCTCAATTGGATCGATCGAGAAAATGTCGAAGTCCAAGAAGAACGTCGTCGATCCGGATGACATCATAGCTTCCTACGGCGCTGACACGGCGCGGTTCTTCGTTCTCTCGGATTCACCGCCCGAGCGTGATGTGATCTGGTCAGAAGCAGGTGTCGAAGGGGCACATCGCTTCACGCAGCGCCTCTGGCGCTTGATTTCCGAAGCATCCGAAGCCCTGGCTTCCATATCGCCGAATCCGGCTAAGGATGGAGATGCGCTTTCGATCTCCCAGGCAGCCCATAAAACCTTGAAGGCTGTCCAGAACGACTACGACAAGCTTTGGTTCAACAAGGCCGTCGCGCGCATCTATGAACTCGTGAATATTTTGTCAGGCCCGCTGGCGAAAGTAGCCGCAGGCGAGGGCGACGTCGCCTATTGCGCCGCTGTTCGTAACGCGGCGGAAATTCTGGTTCAGCTCGTTGCACCCATGACGCCGCACCTGGCGGAAGAATGCTGGGCGGCGCTTGGCAACAGCGAGATGCTCGCCCGCACCCCTTGGCCCGTCTATGACGAAGCTCTGGTCGTGGAGAATGACGTCGTGTTGCCGGTCCAGATCAATGGCAAGAAACGCGCCGAATTGACAATTTCTAAAGACGCAGATCAGAATGCCGTGACACAGGCGGTCTTGAAACTCGACGCCGTCATCAATGCGATGAACGGTCAGGCGCCGAAGAAAATTATTGTGGTTCCGCAAAGGATTGTGAACATTGTCGTTTGATATCGCTCCCAGGCTCGCACGCGGCGCCGCAATCACCGCCGTCCTTGCGTTTGCGGCCTTGCTCTCCGCCTGCCAGGTTCGTCCCCTTTACTCGGAAACGTCAGGAGTTGCCGGGAAGCTCGCTTCCGTCGGTTTTTCGGACGCAACGACTCGTGTCGAACAGGAAGTTCGCAACCGACTGATCTTCCTTGCTACGCGCGGCGCCGGCGAGCCCGTCAAGCCGGCCTACGAGGTAGAGCTTCATGTGCGGTCTGATGTCGTTGACGCACTTCTTGTCGAATCTTCCGACGAGTCGCGCGCCGGTCGCGTGACCGTCAGCGTGGATTACACGCTGCAGGCGACGGCGGACGGCCAGGTCATCAAGTCGGGTAACCGCTACGCCACGGCGCTTGTCGATTTCCCGATCCAACAGTTTGCCAAGCAGCGCGCAATCCGCGATGCCGAGAACCGCGCGGCACGCGAGGCTGCCGAGCTTGTCGGCTTGGATATTGCCGGCGCGCTCGGTCGCTGAGGAAAAGGGTGTGGCGGAAATTAAATCTCACGAATTTGAAGGCTTTCTTCAACGTTCGGTTTCCGCCTACCGCATCTTCGTCATCTACGGGCCGGATCGTGGCCTGGTTTCCGAACGGGCGGGGCAAATAGCCGGTAAAAGCAGCGTTGCTCTGGATGATCCTTTTTCGCTTGTCAAACTCGACATCGGCGACCTACAGAAGGATCCCGGGCGCCTGCTGGATGAGGCGGGTACTATCGGGCTTTTCGGAGGAGAAAAACTCCTTTGGGTACGGGGCGCGGCGAATGAAAAATATCTGGTCGACGCCCTCGACCACCTTTCCCAAAAGCCGCTCGACGCAACGTCCATCATCGTCGAAGCCGGAGATCTGAAGAAGGGCTCTCTTCTTCGCAAGCTTGCCGAAGGCACGCGCAGCATCGTTGCGATCCCCTGTTATTCGGATGATGCACGCGCCTTGAATGGTTTGATCGACAATGAGTTGGCATCGGAAGGCCTGCGCATCACGCCTGCCGCACGGCAGGCTTTGATCGGACTAATCGGCGGTGATCGCATCGCTTCACGCAATGAGGTCAGAAAACTCGCCCTCTACTGCCGCGGCATGGAGACGATCGAGGAACATCATGTGACCGAGATTATCGGCGACGCCAGCGCCATTTCGGTCGACGACGCCGTGGACGCCATTTTAAGCGGAAACACCGGGAATTTCCTGCATGCCATGCAGAAGATCACGACATCCAAGACGGCTGTCTTCCTCGTCATCCAAGCTTGCCTGAAACAGTTTCAGCTTCTGGACGCGATGCGCGCAGAAATGGACGAAAAGCGGCTTCAGACAGCTCAGGTTATGCAGACCCATGGTCGCCATCTACATTTCCGGCGCAAACCGATTATCGAACAGGCGCTACGCACCTGGAATGCCGACGCCATCAGCCGTGAAACAAGCAGGCTGCAGTCGGCGATCCTGCAGACAAGAAGGCGTCAGAGCCTGGAGGACAGCATCGCGCTGCAAACATTGCTGTCCACAACGCTTCAAAGCGGGCGAAAAGGCTAAGGTTTACCGCCGCTCAAGGAGCCGGCAGATTTCTTCAAGCTGCTCCAGCGATTTATAGGCAATGCGGATCTGGCCCCCGCTGGACTTGTGATTGATGGTAACATCAAGGCCAAGTGTATCGGAAAGCGTGCGCTCGAGCGCCAGTGTATCAGAATCCTTCTGATCACGTGGAGCAGCCGCACGCTGCGGCTCGGATTGCGCCTTGATATCGTTCTGCGCGAGCTTTTCGGCATCGCGGACGGACATTCCCTTCGAGACGATCGTGCGGGCAAGGGCCGTCGGATCCGATGTTGGAACCAGTGCACGTGCATGCCCCGCCGACAGACTGCCGGCGGCAAGAAAGTCACGGACAGGCTCTGGAAGCTTGAGCAGGCGCAGAGAATTTGCGACATGGCTTCGGCTTTTGCCGATGATCTCGCCCAGGTCGTTCTGAGTATAGCCGTATTCGGCGATAAGCTGCTCGTAACCCAACGCCTCTTCGAGGGGGTTGAGATCCGATCGCTGAACATTCTCGACGATCGCAATCTCTAGCGCCGTCTTGTCGTCGACATCGCGGATGATCACCGGAATTTCGACAAGGCCCGCGAGCTGGGCAGCGCGCCATCTTCTTTCGCCGGCTATTATTTCATATTGGTTTGTTGCAAGCGTACGAACAACGATTGGCTGGACGATGCCATGCTGGCGAATAGAGCTGGCAAGATCGTGCAACTCGCTATCATCAAAAAAGCGCCGCGGATTGCGCGGGTTCCGGCTGACAAATTCGATCGGGATGAGACGGTCTGCACTTACACCGCTCTTTTCACCATCGACAGGCACCGGCTGATCCATTTCGCCGATCAGCGCAGCAAGTCCGCGACCTAAACGTCTCTTCGATATATCGTCATTCATTGCAATACTCACTTGAAGCTTAAGCGGCGAGACGCTGGCGTTCACGCTGGATGACCTCGGAGGCCAGCTGAAGATATGCCTGGCTACCGGCGCATTTCAAATCATAAAGGATCGCAGGCTTACCATATGAGGGCGCTTCGGAAACCCGGACATTGCGCGGGATAAGCGTGTGATAAACTTTCTCGCCGAGATGCGTCCGAACGTCGCTCACCACCTGCTGGGCAAGATTGTTTCGCGCATCGAACATCGTCAGCACGATACCCTGGATTTCCAAACGCGGATTTACCGTTCGCCGCACCTGATCAACCGTCTCCAAGAGCTGACTTAACCCCTCCAATGCGAAGAATTCGCATTGTAACGGAACCAAAACGGAATGTGCCGCAGCCATTGCGTTCATCGTCAACAGGTTGAAAGAAGGCGGGCAGTCCAACAATATATAAGTAAATTCAAAGGCTTGAGGAGTTGTGAGTGCCTTGCGGAGCTTGAATACCCGATCGCTCTGCTGAGCGATTTCCATTTCGATACCGAGCAAATCCATTGTCGATGGCACGATCGAAAGATTTGGGACAGCTGTGGGCAAAGACGCCTCCGTCACCCCGGCCTCGCCAATCAGCAAATCATAAGAAGAGAGTTTGCGATCTTTCCGATCGATCCCGAGACCAGTGCTTGCGTTACCTTGCGGGTCCAGGTCGACGATCAGGACTCGTTCGCCGATGGCAGCCAACGCGGTCGCCAGATTAATGGCGGTGGTCGTCTTTCCAACACCACCTTTTTGATTTGCTATTGTAATAATCCGGTTTCGTTCAAAGGCCATGGCCGCATCATCCGAACTGTTAAACCAAGCGTTGGAGATTGAAGATCTCGAGAATGACCGAATCTCGCTCGACAACGCTTCGGTGTTCTAGCAGATCAAAACGCCATCGACCACGTGCCTTGGCAATTTCAGCAGCGTAATCCCGGCCTTTATGAAAAAATGCACGGGTATTTCTATTGCGAAGCATCCAGGGCTCCGCAAAGTCGCATAGTTTATCGAGATCGGCGAGGGCCCGTGCGGAGATAGCCTCGCAGGACGGGACAATATCCGGTCCATCCTCAATGCGGATCGAATGCACAGAACCGCGTGCGCCCGTCTCGCGAAGGGCCAACCTGAGGAAAGACGCTTTCTTGTTGTTGCTTTCAATAAGATGAGCCCATCCATCACCAAGCTCGGCCAGAAAGATAGCGGTGATCACGCCGGGAAATCCGCCGCCGCTACCCATATCCACCCACCGTTTTGGGCCGGGACTCAATTGAAAGATTTGAGCGCTGTCGGCGACGTGTCTTTGCCATGCATCATTCAACGTCGAGGGAGCGGCGAGATTGATGGATTTGGACCACTTGCTAAAGAGAGCAACAAAATGCTCCAGTCTGTCTTGTGTTTCACGTGAAACACTTTGACCGTTCAACTCCATGGAAGACTCTCAAAACGTGTGTTAGGCGACCGACCGCTGTGCAGCCTCTATCTTTCGCAAATGAACGAGCAGAAGAGAGATAGCCGCGGGCGTCATACCATCAATCTTTGCAGCTTGAGCGACACTGAACGGTCGCTGCCTGCCAAGCTTCTGCTTGAGCTCATTCGAAAGGCCAGCAAGCGTGGAGTAGTCGAAATCGTCTGGGATGAGGCGATTCTCGTCACGTTGGATATCAATAATATCCGAAGACTGCCGGCGCATATAGACGGCATATGAAGCTTCGATCTCAACGGCCCGCGCGATCGGCTTGCTCAACGCTTGAAGTTCGGGCCATACATTTGACAGCAGCCCCATGTCGAAATCGGGGTAGGCGAGGAGCTCGTAGGCCGAACGCCTCTGCCCATCCAAATTGATCTTCAAGCCATACTGCCGGGCATCATTCGGCGTAATATGCAATGCCCTCAGCTGTTCTCGCGCACCATCAAGGGCTCCTTTGTATTCGTGGAATTTGGTGCGACGAGCCTCTCCCAGGCATCCGATCTCGTCCGCAATCGGAGTGAGCCGCATATCTGCGTTGTCCGCACGCAGAGAAAGGCGGTATTCCGCGCGTGAGGTGAACATGCGATAGGGCTCGGCAACGCCCCTAGACGTCAGATCGTCAATCATGACGCCGATGTAGGAGTTCGTGCGGCTCAGATAGACCGGTGTTTGGTTGCCTGCCCGGCGCGCGGCATTAAGACCCGCCACGAGCCCTTGGGCCGCTGCCTCCTCGTAACCAGTCGTTCCGTTGATCTGCCCTGCGAGGTAAAGCCCCGGCATTCGCTTCGCTTCGAGAGCAGGCGTCAGCTCACGCGGATCGACGTGATCATATTCGATCGCATAGCCAGGTTGGATGATAGAAACCTTTTCAAGGCCCGGTATCGTACGGATGAAAGCATCCTGCACCTCTGCCGGCAGCGACGTCGAAATGCCATTGGGATAGACGGTATCGTCGTCCAAGCCTTCTGGCTCGAGGAAAATTTGATGCCCGTCCCGCTCGCCGAACTTCACGATTTTGTCTTCGATTGACGGACAATAACGCGGTCCAACGCCCTCGATCTGCCCGGAATACATTGCCGAACGATGCAGGTTGTCCTGAATGAGTTTATGTGTGGCAGCCGTGGTGCGCGTTACCCCACATTCAATCTGGGGATTCGTAATTGCACCGGTCATGAATGAGAATGGCGTTACCTCTTCATCTGCGCCCTGTCGGCCGACAGATGCCCAATCAATCGTTTTTGTGTCAAGACGGGCTGGCGTGCCTGTCTTGAGGCGGCCGAGCCGAAGCCCCAGGCGCGACAATGTTCCAGACAAACCGAGAGACGGATCTTCGCCGACACGGCCCGCCGGGATCTTCTTATCCCCGATATGAATAAGCCCGCGCAAGAAGGTACCTGTCGTAAGAACGACGGCGCCGCAGCTTAGAATCCGGCTATCTTTCATGACGACGCCCGTGATGCGGCCGTCTGATATATCAAGATCAAAGGCATCACCTTCGATAACCTCGATATTATCAATAGCTTCGATTGCTGCTTGCATTGCGGCCCGATAGAGCTTCCGATCGGCTTGGGTGCGCGGGCCGCGGACTGCCGGGCCTTTTTTGCGATTCAGCATCCGGAACTGGATACCCGCGGCATCGGCCATACGACCCATGAGACCGTCCAGCGCATCCACCTCCCGGACCAGGTGGCCTTTACCAAGACCGCCAATCGCAGGGTTGCAGGACATGACCCCGATCGTGTCGCGCCGATGCGTCACCAGGGCAGTGCGCGCGCCGACGCGGGCTGCTGCGCTGGCCGCTTCGCAACCTGCGTGACCACCTCCGATCACAACGACGTCGTATTGATAGACACTCATTTCGCTTTCTCGCACGCTTCCAGATGTTTCACGTGAATCATTTTCCAATGCAAAACTCTGAGAAGATCACATCGAGCAAATTCTCAACATCGACGCGCCCTGTAATCCTGCCCAAGGCGTTGCCTGCGATACGAAGGTTCTCGGCTCTAATATCGAGCTCCGCCGACGGATCCGCCAAAGCTGCCTCGATCGCCTTCAGACATTCCGCAAGCGAATCCTTTTGCCGCTTGCGGCTGGGGATCGCTAGGCTTTGGCTGCTGACCTGCCGCTCCAGCCGCTCGGCGATGGCGGCGCGAAGCGCGACCAATCCCGCATCCGTGACGGCAGATATCGTCAGATCGTAGGCGTCCGGACCATTTCCCGCGGATATATCGGCCTTTGTCCCGACTCGCAAGACTTCCGTATTGGCGATTGGCGGAAGCGCATTCGTACCTTCGGCCATATCCTCGAGATAGAGGACAAGACTCGCTTCAGAGATGACCTGCTCCGCGCGCCGGATACCCTCCCGCTCCACGAGTTCATGTGCTTCCCGCAAACCTGCCGTGTCATAAAGCTTTACGAGGAAGCCATTGATATCGAGATCGACGTGAAGAACATCACGCGTGGTTCCCGCGATGTCCGTCACGATGGCAACCTCTCGCCGAGCAAGCGCATTCATCAGGGTCGATTTTCCGGCATTCGGCGCGCCCGCGATAACGACCTTGAAGCCATCGCGAATAATCTCGCCGGCCTTCGCGTGGGCGAGATGGTTTGCTATCTCTGCCTGTAGGCCGCCAACATCATCCCAGACCAGATCCGATGCCGAACCGGGTACGTCATCTTCATCGGCAAAGTCGAGTTCGGCTTCGATCAGGGCGCGAGCCCGCGTCAATCGTTCCGCCCACGAATCGTATAGTTGGGAAAGCTTTCCCTGGCTATGCTCGACCGCCAGACGTCTTTGCATCTCCGTTTCTGCGGCTATGAGATCGGCCAGACCCTCGATCTCGACGAGGTCGAGTTTGCCGTTTTCAAAAGCCCGACGCGAGAATTCACCTTCGGCCGCCATGCGCACGCCGTCGATCGTCTCCAGTTCCTCGAATAGCGCATTAATGACGGCTCGGCTGCCATGCAGCTGGAGCTCGGCGCAGTCTTCGCCTGTAAAAGACGCCGGAGATGGAAAGAAGAGCACTAAACCGCTATCGATGATTGAACCGTTACGCAAACGAATCGTTCGCAGCGACGCCTTGCGCGGCGGTGGAACGTCGCCGGTCAACAACTGCAGAGCATCGCGCGTCTTCACACCACTGAGGCGGATAACCGCAACGCCGGAGGGGACTGCTCCGCTCGACAGTGCATAGATGGTTTCGTTCGACATCCTCGGTTACTCTGGCCGCGCGGATTCCTCAAAAACCGAAAGCCGGCCACGGAGAATGACCGGCTTCATTATCAGACATCCGGCTATCTATTATGTGTTCATCGACTCGAAGAAATCCGGATTACTCTTCGTCTGCTTCAGCTTGTCGATGAGAAACTCGATCGCGTCGGTCGTTCCCATGGGGGCAAGAATACGTCGAAGCACGAAGATCTTCTGCAGGTCTTGACGCGGGACAAGCAGGTCCTCCTTGCGCGTGCCGGACTTCAGAATATCCATCGCCGGGAAGATGCGCTTGTCCGCTACCTTACGATCGAGAACGATTTCCGAGTTACCGGTGCCCTTGAATTCTTCGAAAATGACTTCATCCATACGGCTGCCGGTATCAATGAGCGCCGTCGCGATAATCGTCAGGGAGCCGCCTTCTTCGATGTTACGGGCAGCGCCGAAGAAGCGCTTCGGCCGTTGCAGAGCGTTTGCATCGACACCACCAGTCAGAACCTTACCGGAGGACGGCACCACGGTGTTGTAGGCGCGTCCGAGGCGCGTGATCGAATCAAGCAGGATGACGACATCGCGCCCGTGTTCGACAAGCCGCTTTGCCTTTTCGATCACCATCTCGGCGACCTGCACGTGACGCACAGCTGGCTCGTCGAATGTGGAAGATATCACTTCGCCGCGCACCGAACGCTGCATGTCCGTCACTTCCTCAGGACGTTCATCGATCAGCAGAACGATAAGGTAGCATTCCGGATGATTTGCAGTGATCGAGTGCGCAATATTCTGCAGAAGAACGGTCTTACCGGTTCTGGGCGGCGCGACGATGAGACCACGCTGGCCCTTACCAAGCGGCGCCACGAGATCGATGACGCGCGAAGACAGATCCTTCGATGTCGGAACGTCGAGTTCCATCTTGAATCGTTCATTCGGATAAAGCGGCGTCAGATTGTCGAAGTGAACCTTATGACGGATCTTTTCCGGATCGTCGAAATTGATCGTGTTCACCTTGAGAAGAGCAAAATAGCGCTCGCCTTCCTTCGGACCGCGGATCGGTCCCTCGACCGTATCGCCAGTTTTAAGCGAGAAGCGGCGGATCTGCGAAGGGGAAATATAGATATCGTCCGGACCCGGCAGATAGTTGGCGTTTGGCGAACGCAGGAAGCCGAAACCATCCTGCAGGACTTCCACGACGCCTTCGCCGATGATCTCGACATCCTGGCTCGCGAGAACCTTCAGGATCGCAAACATCAGTTCTTGTTTGCGCATGGTGCTTGCATTTTCGACCTCGAGCGATTCGGCGAACGCCAGAAGATCGGTCGGGGATTTACTCTTAAGTTCCTGAAGCTTCATTTCAGCCATGAAGTGACCATTACTCTATATTTCGAAGGGGGGAAGGCTATGTTGCGTCGTTTCGGTGTTGCGAAAGGGCTCGCAGACGACTGAACTCAAAACACATGCCACGAAGATGAGATGGGCGGAAAATAGCGACTAAGATAAGACCCCGCAAGGGGGCTTCTAAAAATGAAGTAAATTTAAGCGGCGCCTATTCACGTCAAAACGGCTTAACGACGACAAGGATGACAATCAGGATCATCAGCAGCGTCGGCGCTTCGTTCATGAATCTCCAATACCGCGCTGAGCGTCGGTTTTCGTCACGGGCAAAAGCGGCGACCGCTCGGCTGAAAAACATGTGAACGGCCGTCAGGAGCACGACGAGGGCAAGCTTCACATGCAGCCAGCCGCCCTGAAAACCGTAGACAGACCAAGCCAGATACAAGCCGAAGACCCAAGTCAGCATCATCGCCGGGTTCATGATCACCTTCAGCAGACGTCGCTCCATGATCTTGAAGGTCTCCGACTGCAAGGAACCTGGCTCCGCATCCGTATGGTAGATGAACAGCCGCGGCATGTAGAACAGCCCGGCCATCCAGGAGATCACCGCGATGATGTGCAGCGCCTTGATCCAAAGGTAGAGGTCGTCCGGGTTCCATACGAACAGCCCGACAGCAAGCAGCACAAAGAGGGCGAGGGCAAAATGCGCTCGTCGCCGCGCGTAGCTACCGGGTCGCTGATCCGTCTGCCTTTCCATCATTCAATTCCCGCCGCGGCGAACGCGCTCGACAAGCAGGCGAACATTTTCCGGATCGGCCTGCGGCGTGATTCCATGACCGAGGTTGAAGATCAGCGGCCCGCCACCGAGATGCGCCAAGATTTCGTCGATACCCTCCTCAAGCGCCCGCCCGCCGGCAACAACCCTCATCGGATCAAGGTTACCTTGAACCGCTCCCTCCTTTTGAAGCTCAGCAGCAAATTCAAGCGGCACCGACCAATCAAGGCCAATCGCGTCAGCACCGGTCTTCTGCCTGTAGGTCTTCAAAAGATAGCCCGCACCCTTGGCAAACGAGATGACCCGCGCATTCGGACGCCGTGCCTTGATAGCGGCAATCATCCGAGCAACTGGCTTGACTGCAAAAGCCTCGAATTCCTTTTCCCCAAGAACACCGGCCCAAGAATCGAAAATCTGCACGGCATCAGCACCGGCATCTATTTGCGTCAGCAGATACTCGGCGGAGATATCCGCAAGCAGCATCAACAGCCGTTCAAACGCTTTTGGATACTGGTAGGCGAAAAGCCTCGCAGGCGCGTGGTCAGGTGTTCCGTGGCCCGCAATCATGTAGGTTGCCACCGTCCAGGGCGCACCACAAAAGCCGAGAAGCGTCGTTTCTTCCGGGAGCTCGGCGCGCAACTGCCGCACTGTCTCAAAGACCGGCTTCAGATAGTCGATAACTCCCCCCGCATCCAGACGTGAAATTCCAGCCTCGTCGATCGGGTCCATCTCTGGACCATGGCCTTCCGTAAAACGCACATTGCGCTTCATGGCATCGGGAATGACGAGAATGTCAGAGAAGAGGATCGCCGCGTCGAAGCCGTAGCGGCGGATGGGCTGCAGTGTCACTTCGACAGCGTGTTCCGGTGAATAACAAAGATCGAGGAAGCTGCCGGCCTTTGCACGCGTTTCCCGGTATTCCGGCAGATAACGACCTGCCTGTCTCATAAGCCAGACCGGCGGAGGGGAGAGAGTTTCGCCGTCGAGAACTCTCATGATTTTCCGGCGTGTTTCGCTCAAGCGCTTCGTCCCTATAAAAATCTAAAGATATTTTAAAAGGTTTCTATTTCTTAGAGTCGGTGTCTATCAAGGATTAAAATCCATCCACTGGTGATGCCAAATGTCACGCGCATCAACAATATCGGGACAACATCCACAGCCTTCCATGGCATTTTTTGGAGAACCTCGAATCTAAAAGTGATTCCAAAAACTTGTCTCGAAGGCTGAGGCGTTTCTTTCTGTGGATATCTTGTGTAGTCTAGATGAGCTCTTCAGCGCGGACCACAAATCCACAGGCCGCCCTGCAGTACCCTCCAGAAAATCCGAAATGTGGATAAGGGGCCATGTTTTCCCTTGCCTCAAGCCATGCCGGTCCCTTAGCTCTTTCCCATCCAGTCTTTTCAACAGGCAGCAGAAAATAGCGTGGAGAACCGCACGAACTTCTTCCATCTGCATCTGATTTCTGACTCGACCGGTGAGACTCTGATCTCAGCCGGCCGCGCTGCATCCGCCCAGTTCAAATCTGCCCAAGCGGTCGAACACGTCTATCCGTTGATCCGCAACCGCAAGCAGCTGCTTGCGGTTCTCGATTCGATCGACAACGAGCCAGGCATTGTTCTTTACACCGTCGTCGATCGGGAACTCGCTGCGCTGATCGATGAGAGGTGCGTCGAGATGGGCGTCGCCTCAGTCAATGTGCTTGAGCCTGTGATGGCCGCTTTCCAGCTTTATCTCGGGGCTCCGCTGCGGCGTCGTGTCGGCGCTCAACATGTTATGAATGCCGGCTATTTCGCGCGCATCGAGGCGCTCAACTTCACCATGGATCACGACGACGGGCAAATGCCCGAGGACTACAACGACGCCGACGTCGTCATCATCGGTATCAGCCGTACGTCCAAAACGCCGACGAGCATCTATCTCGCCAATCGCGGCATCAAGACAGCGAACATTCCGATCGTCTATGACGTGCCTTTGCCAGAAGCGCTTTTCACTGCAACGAGGCCGTTGATCGTCTGCCTCATAGCAACGACGGATCGGATATCGCAAGTGCGTGAGAACCGGGTGCTGGGTGCGACGCCCGGCTTCGATCGTGGTCTATATACGGATCGAGCCGCGATCTCCGAAGAACTGAAATATGCCCGCTCGCTCTGTGCGCGGCATAATTGGCCGTTGATCGATGTGACCCGTCGCTCCATCGAAGAGACGGCGGCCGCGATCGTTGCCCTGCGCCCCAAGCTGCGCTAAGCGCTGACATTATGAACCACGAGCTATGAGACGCATGACATCGAAACTGATTCTTGCCTCCTCCAGTCCATTCCGGCGGATGCTGCTTAAAAATGCCGGCCTGGAGTTTGAAGCGCATGCGCCAAAGATAGACGAGCGCGCAATCGAAGCACCGCTCGAACGAGAGGGCGCATCTCCAGATACTGTAGCCTTGGTGCTTGCAAGGGCTAAAGCAGACGAGGTGAGCGGCCGGTTTCCGGACGCGCTCATCATCGGCTCGGACCAGACCATGTCGCTTGGCGATCGTGTGTTTCACAAGCCGCACGACATGGCTGACGCCGCCAATCATCTGAGATTACTCTCGGGACAAACACATCGTCTGAACAGTGCGATCGCCATCGTCCGAAATGGTGCACTTCTATGGGAGCATGTGTCACACGCGTCGCTGACGATGCGCGTTCTGTCGGCGGATTTCATATCGCGCCATCTTGCACGCGTTGGCAACACGGCGCTTGGCAGCGTTGGCGCCTATCAGCTGGAGGGCGAGGGAATTCAACTTTTCAGCCAGATCGACGGCGACTACTTCACGATCCTTGGCCTGCCGATGTTGCCGCTGCTCGCGAAACTAAGGGAATTGGGTGCGATTGATGGATGATTCACGTGAAACATTCGGCCCGAATGCCTTTGTCACCGGCTTCCCGGTGCGGCACTCACGTTCGCCCTTGATCCACGGATACTGGCTGAAAAAGCTTGGGCTTCGCGGAAGCTATCGCGCATACGAGGTTGCTCCCGCCGACTTTGCAGCATTCATTGGATCGCTCAAGGATCAAAGCTCGGGCTTTATCGGCGGCAATGTCACCATCCCGCACAAGGAGTTGGCCTGTCAGCTCGCCGACAGGCCGGACGAACTCTCCCAGGAACTCGGGGCATCCAACACGTTATGGCTGGAGGAAGGAAAACTCCATTCGACCAATACCGACGGTCACGGATTTACCGCCAACCTGAACGCGCGCCACCCTGGCTGGGATAAGCACGAGACCGCAATAATACTCGGTGCAGGCGGCGCCAGCCGGGCGGTCATACAGGCCGTGCGCGACCGCGGCTTCCGGGAGATCCATGTCGTCAACCGAACCGCGGCTCGCGCGCAGGAACTTGCCGATCGTTTTGGAGAAAAAGTCTATGCGCATCCGATGGGAGCGCTCGCGGAGGTTATGAAAGGTGCGGGTCTTTTCGTCAATACGACATCGCTCGGTATGGACGGCGAAACAGCACCGGCAATCGATTTTTCGCCGCTCGACGGTAACGCGGTCGTCACAGATATCGTCTATGTGCCGCTGAAGACACCCTTGCTGAAACAAGCCGAGGAGCAGGGTTTCGCGATCGTGGATGGACTTGGTATGCTGCTTCATCAGGCGGTGCCGGGCTTCGAGAAATGGTTCAGCAAGCGGCCGGTGGTCGATGACGAGCTTCGTGCACTCGTCGTCGCAGATATGGAAAAACACAGATGATCCGGATCGGTCTCACGGGTTCCATAGGGATGGGGAAATCAACTGCGGCAAAGCTCTTTGCCGAAGCCGGTATTCCCGTCAATGATTCCGATGCTGTGGTCCACGAGCTTTATGCCGGCGAGGCAGCGCAGTTGATCGAAGCCGAATTCCCGGGCACCGTTCGGAACGGCGTCGTCGACCGTCAGGAACTTGGCCGTCAGCTTTCGCGCCGACCAGATGGCTTCAAAACGCTCGAAGCAATCGTTCATCCGCTGGTTCGCCAGCGCGAAACGGAATTCGTGGAACGCGAAAAAGCGCGAGGATCGGAGATAATCCTGCTCGATATCCCGTTGCTTTTCGAAACTGGTGCCGAGACCAGAGTCGACATAGTCGTGGTCGTGAGCTGCGATCTACAGATTCAGCGCGATCGGGTGCTTGCGCGACCGGGCATGACCGAGGAAAAATTCAATATGATTCGCTCGCGCCAGACCCCGGACGCCGAAAAGCGGGAGCGTGCCGATTACGTCATCGACACGGGGCACGCCATCGAAATTACGCGGGCGAGGGTGAGTGAAATCATCGCGGTCTTGAAAGCGCGGATCGCGAAGGGAGATTTCCGGAATGCGTGAAATCATTTTCGACACGGAAACCACCGGTCTCGACAGCCGCATGGATCGCATCATCGAAATCGGCGGCGTCGAGCTTTTGAACCATTTCCCGACCGGCCGCACGATCCATATCTATATCAATCCGGGAGATCAGAAAGTTCATCCCGATGCGCTCGCCGTTCACGGCATTACCGACGAGTTTTTGAAGGACAAGAAGCCTTTCTCCGCAGTGGTTGAAGAGATCATCGAGTTCTTCGGTGACGCAAGGTGGATCGCGCACAACGCGACCTTCGATATGGGTTTTGTCAATGCCGAACTCGCTCGCCTTGGCATACCGCCGGTCCTGCCGGAGAGGGTCGTCGATACGCTTTCTCTCGCTCGGCGCAAACATCCGATGGGACCGAATTCGCTCGATGCCCTCTGCCGCCGCTACGGTATAGACAACTCACACCGCACAAAACACGGTGCACTTCTCGACTCCGAACTGCTTGCCGAGGTCTATATAGAGATGATCGGCGGGCGTCAGACCGCTCTCGGTTTGAGCGTTGCGGCAACAAGCGGGGCAGGCGACGCCGAGATTGTTCTGGAGGAGGCCGCTGACATCGGTTTGGAGCGGCCCCGGCCACTCGCACCGCGCCTTAGCGAAGCGGAAGCTCAGGCTCACGATGCGTTGATTGCCGCACTCGGCAGTAAAGGCATCTGGGCCAGATACGATCGCCCAAATTAAAAATGCCCGGGCTTTGACCCGGGCACCGCAGTCAAATCACGTGCTTCGAATCAATTTGTCTGCACCTTTGCGCGCGTCTGCTCTTCGGCGACGCGTTGCGCAAACATCTGTGCGAAGTCGATCGGGTCGATCATCAGCGGGGGGAAGCCGCCATTACGCGTAACATCGGCAACGATCTGGCGGGCAAACGGGAAGAGCATGCGCGGGCATTCGATGAAGAGAACCGGCAGCATGTGTTCTTGCGGGAAGCCGGCAACGCGGAAGACGCCGCCGTAAACGAGTTCGGCATGAAAGACCGTCTTGTCGCCATCCTTGGCCTCGGCGTTGAGCGACAGCACAACGTCGAAATCCGTATCCGAAAGCGGATTGGCATTGACGTTGACGTTGATATTGATCGCCGGAGCCTTGTCGCGCGCTTGAAGCGAACGCGGCGCACCCGGATTTTCGAAGGAAAGGTCCTTCGTGTACTGAGCGAGAATGGTGAGGCTCGGGCTTGTCGTGCCGCTGCCGTTGTTTTCATCAGCCATTGGATTTTCCTCGAGGGGCATTGGATGTTGCCGCCATCTAACATTTCGGGAAAAGGCTTACAACCCTGGGCGAATCCGTCTCTACTCGCCGAGCCGCTTGCCTGACCAGGGAGACTTGTTGTTAGGCTCGCGGCGATAATCGTCCTCGTCAAGATCAACAACTTTTGAATCCGGCTTGGATTGGTTGCTGAATCCGGACGATTGCGACGCGGTAGAGCCTCTCTTCGTCTCAACGATAACGAATCGTTTGCGGATGTAGTTCCAGGCAAGATCACGAACGGCCGGGATGAAAAGCGCGATGGCGATGATGTCTGAAATAAATCCCGGAACGATGAGAAGCAGCGACGCGATGACGAGCATGGCTGGCCGCAGAAGCTCCCGGCCAGGTAATACGCCGGTTCGCCCCTCGGTCGACATACGCTGCAGGATGCCTATACCCTGGCGACGAAGCAGAGCCATGCCGATTACAACACTCAGCACGACGAGACCAAGGGTCGCCAGCAGGCCGACTGCGCGCCCGACGATTACGAAGCCCGCTATCTCCGCCAGCGGCAGCAGCAGCACAAAACCTGGAAGCATTGCAAGTCGCATCGTCTCTCCAACCGGCGCTCGCCGGGCCTCAATGGCAATCGCAAGATTGCGGCTATTTGAATCATCTGTCTATGCGGACTATATGGGAGTACAAATCATAGATGTTAACGGTGGCTGCGGCACGATATGAGTTCAAACGACTTCATCACTTTGTTTTTCCTTGTGGCGGCGGTGCTGATTTTTTTCCAGCTCCGCAGTGTTCTGGGACGCCGCACGGGAAATGAGAAGCCGCCGCGCGATCTCTTTACGCCGCGCGATGCCGCCGGTCCTGAGCATTCCGATGCCGGCAAGGTCGTGACGCTTCCGCGCCGCGATACGCCTGCAGAAGAAGAAGGCCGCTTTGCAGTGGTCGACGCTTTTGCGCCCCCCGGTACGCCGCTCAATGAGCCTCTCCGTGCGCTCAGTAAAGCCGATCCATCCTTCGCCCCTAAGGAATTTTTGAACGGCGCGAAGATGGCCTACGAAATGATCGTCATGGCCTATGCCGACGGTGACAGAAAGACGTTGAAGAACCTTTTGTCCCGCGAGGTCTATGAAGGTTTTGATGCGGCCATCGCAGATCGCGAGGCCAAGGGCGAGAAAGTGAAATCCACCTTTGTCGGCATCGATAAGGCGGACATCACACAGGTGGAAGTCAAAGGCAGCGAGGCACAGATTACGATCCGTATCGCCAGCCAGCTGATCTCCGCGACCTACGACAAAGCGGACAAGCTGATAGAAGGCGATGTCGAGAACGTTGCCGAAGTCAACGACATCTGGACCTTTGCCCGCGATACGCGATCGCGCGATCCCAATTGGAAACTCGTGGCAACCGAATCGGAAACATGAGTGACGATAAAGCGGGCTTCGTTCTGCAAGCTGTCGGTTTCGATGAACTCAAGGGCTGGAAGGATGATGATCCCTCCAGCCTTTTTGAAGTCATGGAAGCGTGCCACAGCCAAATTACCGGCACGAAACCCTACCGCACCGGATCGCTCGGCCTGAGCACCGACGATCTTTTGCCTCTGCTCGACGCAGCCCGAAATGCGAAACCCGCATCTGCTTCTGATGCCCGATCCTTCTTCGAGCAGAACTGTCGGCCGTTTTTTATCAGAAAACTGGACGGCAGCCGGGGTTTCGTTACCGCTTATTACGAACCGGAAATCGCCGTTTCCGACAAGCTCGATTCTACTTATCGCTTCCCGTTTTACCGGCGACCCGATGATCTGATCGATCTCGACAATAGCAACCGCCCCGTAGGCCTCGATTCATCCTATGCCTTTGGTCGCCTCCGGGATGGAGAGATAAGCGCCTATCCCGACCGGCAGGCGATCGACCAAGGCCTCCTCGACGGTCGAGGCCTTGAAATCGCCTGGGCGAAATCCAAGGTCGATGTCTTCTTCGTGCATGTGCAGGGAGCGGCGCGACTGCGCTACCCGGATGGACGGACGGCGCGTATCACATATACGGCAAAGGCCGGGCATCCTTTCTCCGCTATCGGCAAGCTGTTGGTCGACCGCGGCGAAATCGACCGTGCGAACATTTCCATGCAGTCGATTCGCGCCTGGCTCGCAGCGCATCCAGAGCAGGTCGATGATGTTCTCTGGCACAATCGATCCTATATTTTCTTCCGCGAGGCGCCGGTTGCCGCTTCCAAAGCTGGACCAGTTGCTGCAGCGAAAGTGCCGTTAGTCGCCGGACGGTCGCTTGCCGTCGACCGCCTGATACATACCTTCGGTTTTCCCTTCTTCATCCGTTCCGAAAGCCTGACCCATCTTGATAAGGGTAGGCCATTCCAGCGTTTGATGCTTGCCTTGGACACTGGCTCTGCGATCGTCGGTCCTGCGCGTGGCGATATTTTTACGGGTTCCGGCGATGAAGCGGGCGAATTGGCGGGTACGGTGCGCAACGACGCAGACTTTGCCATCCTCATTCCGAACACTGCGGCTGGACGGTTCGGCCGATGACGAGAGACCGCAAGCTCAGCACAGACGAGAGAATCCTATGGGGCAAGGTTGCGCGCAGTACGCGGCCGCTCGCCGGCAAGAAGGGTGAGTTTACTGAACTCGATGCCTTTCTTGTGGAAACCGAAGCCGAGGTCGGGAATGCCGTCCAGAAATCGTCTGCTGAAACGGAAATACAAGCTGCAGCGCTGCGCGCGGCAGCGAAGCAGCCTTCCGGCACCCACCATCCACTGGAGCGACCCGTCAAACGCAAGATCGCCAAAGGCAGGCTGGCACTAGAGGCGCGTATCGATCTCCACGGCCTCGTGCAAAGCCAAGCCCATGTCATGCTTCTCGATTTCCTCATCCGCGCGCATGAGCGCGGCATGCGGCATGTGCTGGTGATCACCGGCAAGGGCAGTTCGATGGGGAGCGAAGGTGCGTTGAAACGGGCTGTACCGCTCTGGTTTTCGAAGCCGGAATTCCGCTATCTGATCTCGTCTTACGAAGCGGCTGCGCACCACCACGGCGGCGAGGGCGCGCTTTATATCCGGCTCTCCCGGCGGCAGGGGGACAGGTCATGACACCGTTCGGCGAAGCTGTTCGAAAACTTCGGGCGCGCAGAGGCGTGTCGCAGAAGCAGATGGCAGCGGCGCTCAACGTCTCGCCTGCCTATCTCTCCGCGCTCGAACATGGAAAACGCGGCTTGCCGACCTTCGACCTGCTTCAGCGGATCGCCGGCTATTTCAACATCATCTGGGATGAAGCTGAGGAACTCTTCCTGCTCGCCCGCGCATCGGACCCGCGCGTGGTGATTGATACCGCAGGTCTACCCCCCGAATATACGGCTTTTGCCAATCGTTTGGCGGGCCGGATTCGCAACCTTGACAGTGCAGCTTTGGCCGAGCTCGCGGCTACGCTTGAAAATCTCGGCAAAGCTGACGGAAAAGCGTCATAATCCCCTGCTTTATGCCGGATTCCCAGGCTCTGCCATTGGGAATGGCGTCCAAAAACCCTATATTCCGAAATGAAAAAGGCCGGTGATTCGCAAGGCTCTCCGGGCTCCTACAACAGGGAAATTCAAAGACAGCATGACCGATATACCAGCGACGGAAAACGGCGTTAACACCGAATATGGCGCGGATTCCATCAAGGTCCTCAAGGGACTTGATGCCGTGCGTAAGCGCCCCGGCATGTATATCGGTGACACCGACGACGGTTCCGGCCTGCATCACATGGTTTATGAAGTCGTCGACAACGCAATTGACGAGGCGCTGGCCGGCCATGCCGACATCGTCACCGTGGCGCTCAACCCCGACGGCTCGGTCACCGTGACCGACAACGGCCGCGGTATCCCAACGGATATACACACCGGCGAAGGTGTTTCCGCAGCCGAAGTCATCATGACGCAGCTTCATGCCGGCGGTAAGTTCGACCAGAATTCCTACAAAGTTTCCGGCGGCTTGCATGGTGTCGGCGTCTCGGTCGTCAACGCGCTTTCCGTCTGGCTGAAACTGAAGATCCGCCGGCAGGGTAAGATTCATGAAATGAGCTTCACGCATGGCGTTGCCGATGCGCCGCTCAAGGTGACGGGTGACGCGGGCAGCGACACAGGCACGGAAGTCAGCTTCATGCCGAGCACCGGAACCTTCACGATGACGGACTTCGATTACGGCACGCTGGAGCACCGCCTTCGCGAGCTTGCCTTCTTGAATTCCGGTGTCCGCATTTTGCTGACAGACAAGCGTCATTCGGACATCAAGCAGGAAGAAATGCGTTATGACGGCGGCCTTGAGGCCTTCGTTTCCTATCTCGATCGTGCCAAGAAACCTCTGGTCGACAAGCCTGTCTCTATCCGCGGCGAAAAGGATGGAATTACCGTCGAAGTCGCAATGTGGTGGAACGACAGCTATCATGAAAATGTGCTCTGCTTTACCAACAATATTCCACAACGCGACGGCGGCACGCATATGGCCGGCTTCCGCGCCGCGCTGACGCGCCAAGTTGTGTCCTATGCCGATAGCTCCGGTATTACCAAGAAGGAGAAAGTCACACTCCAGGGCGAAGACTGCCGCGAGGGCCTGACGGCTGTCCTTTCGGTGAAGGTGCCGGATCCGAAGTTCTCGTCGCAGACGAAGGACAAGCTGGTTTCCTCGGAAGTTCGTCCGGTCGTCGAAAGCCTCGTCAATGAAGCGCTCAGCACATGGTTTGAAGAGCATCCGAGCGAGGCCAAGGTGCTCGTCGGCAAGGTCGTAGAGGCCGCCGCGGCCCGCGAAGCGGCTCGTAAGGCCCGCGAACTG
Source organism: Rhizobium sp. 007 (assembly GCF_015353075.1). Lineage (NCBI taxonomy): Bacteria > Pseudomonadati > Pseudomonadota > Alphaproteobacteria > Hyphomicrobiales > Rhizobiaceae > Rhizobium > Rhizobium sp. 007. The sequence continues at coordinate 3,916,851 of NZ_CP064187.1, forward strand.
ACGCGCCGCAAAGGTGCGCTCGATATCGCCTCGCTGCCCGGCAAGCTCGCCGATTGCTCCGAGCGCGACCCTGCGAAGTCTGAAGTGTTCCTCGTCGAGGGTGACTCCGCGGGTGGCTCTGCAAAACAGGGACGGTCCCGTGAAAACCAGGCGATCCTGCCTCTGCGAGGCAAGATTCTCAATGTCGAGCGTGCCCGCTTCGACAAGATGCTCTCCAGCCAGGAAATCGGCACGTTGATTACCGCGCTCGGCACGGGCATCGGCAAGGACGAGTTCAGCGCCGACAAGCTTCGCTACCACAAGATCATCATCATGACGGATGCCGACGTCGACGGTGCCCACATCCGCACGCTTCTGCTGACATTCTTCTTCCGTCAGATGCCGGAGCTGATCGAGCGCGGCCATCTCTACATCGCCCAGCCGCCACTCTACAAGGTTTCGCGCGGCAAGTCCGTTCAGTACGTGAAAGACGAAAAGGCGCTAGAAGATTATCTGATCGGCCAGGGCCTTGAGGATGCGGCGCTGAGGCTCGCAAGCGGCGAAGTCCGCACCGGTCAGGATCTGCGCGAAGTTATCCTCGATGCATTGCGCCTGCGTGCGTTGCTTGAAAACCTGCATTCCCGTTACAATCGCGCTGTCGTTGAGCAGGCGGCAATCGCCGGGGCACTGAACGCCGAAGCGGTCAGCGATCGTGCCAGGGCCGAACAGCTCGCGACTGATGTCGCCAAGCGACTAGACATCATCGCCGAGGAAACCGAGCGCGGCTGGGAAGGCGGCCTGACCAGCGAAGGCGGGTTGCGGCTTGAGCGAATGGTGCGCGGCGTCAAGGAAGTCGTCGTGCTCGACATGGCGCTGATTGGATCGCAGGACGCGCGTCACATTGATCAGCTCTCGTCACGCCTCAAAGAAATCTACCAGAGCCCACCGGCGCTATCGCGCCGCGACGGAGATACCGAGATTTCCGGTCCGCGCGCTCTCCTCGATGCAATTTTTGCCAGCGGCCGCAAGGGACTGACGATGCAGCGCTACAAGGGCCTTGGCGAAATGAATGCCGAGCAGCTCTGGGAGACGACGCTCGACCCGAACGCCCGTTCGCTGCTACAGGTCAAGGTAAACGACGCGACGGATGCCGATGGTCTTTTCGCCCGGCTGATGGGCGACGAAGTCGAGCCGCGCCGCGAATTCATTCAGGATAACGCGCTCAGCGTTGCAAATCTCGATATCTGATTGATGTCTTGTACAAAAAGGCGCGTTCATGGCGCCTTTTTCTTTCCACAGAATCAATTGGCAATGAATTTTCCGTTGAAAGCCACCTCCGCAAGCGGCATGCGTTGGCTTGGCACTTCGCGTGCCTGGTTGCGCTCTGACAGAACGCTCTTGTCGCCAAGGCGGCCGATGGCTATCCCGGCCTCGACGCGATAGCCTTCCGGAATGGCGAAGGCTAGCCTGATTTCATCATGTTTGATTCCGCCCATGCCATGGGCGTAGAAGCCTGAAAAGCGTGCCTGCAGGGCGAGATGCCCCCACGAGGCACCAGCGTCGAACGAATGCGTATAGCGCGGTTTGTTCTCCGAGAAAGCGCCACTGAAACTGCGTGAGACAACAAAGATCAGCGCGCAAGCATTCTTTGCCCATTCCTGGTTCGATTCGACGAGCAGGCTAAGATGCTTCTCGAAATGTTCCGTGCCCTTAAGGGCGTAGATGAAGCGCCAAGGCTGCTGGTTGCCGGAAGACGGCGCCCAATGAGCTGCGTCAAGGATCGTCAGCAATTGCTCTTCGGCTATGATTTCGCCGGTGAAAGCACGTGGCGACCAGCGATCGAGAAACATCGCATCGATCGGATATTCGGATGTGCGGCTATTGGCTTCGGTCATCTTATTTCCGGGTAGTGGTTGAGGGGCTGGAGCGAATGATATTGCCTGCCAATAGAACTTTGCAAGCAAACCCGTTGCCGCAGATGCTTCTCCCTTCATTCAATCCGGCGCGCCAATTCAGTTCCGGCGAAATTTTTAACAATGCGTACCGCTTCAGCAAAAAGCCGTAATGACACGCTTAGTCGACTGGTCCATAGGTGATGGTAGTCCGTTTTCGATGAGGAGGAGATTTTATGAAGCTGATGCGCGTTGGCGATCCGGGTCGTGAAAAACCGGCACTACTCGATTCCGATGGCAAGATCCGCGACCTTTCGGCGCATGTTTCCGACGTCGCTGGTGAGGCGATTTCGCCCGCCGGCCTGGCAAAAATCGCAGCGCTCGACGCGAAAAGCCTCCCGGAATTGGCTCCGGGCCGCATTGGTGCCTGTGTTGCAGGCACGGGCAAATTCATCTGTATTGGCCTGAATTTCTCTGATCACGCTGCCGAAACTGGCGCAACAGTTCCGCCGGAACCGATCATTTTCATGAAGGCCACCTCCGCGATCGTCGGTCCCAACGATAACGTCGTCATCCCGCGTGGTTCCGAAAAGACTGATTGGGAGGTCGAACTCGGCGTTGTGATCGGAAAGACCGCAAAATATGTCACCGAGGCCGAAGCGCTGGACTACGTTGCCGGCTATTGCGTCTCCAATGATGTCTCGGAGCGCGCATTCCAGACGGAACGCTCCGGCCAGTGGACGAAGGGCAAATCCTGCGACACCTTTGGGCCAATTGGGCCCTGGCTCGTTACCAAGGACGAGATCGCCGATCCGCAGAATCTCGGCATGTGGCTGAAGGTCAACGGCCAGATGATGCAGAACGGCTCGTCGAGGACGATGGTCTTTGGGGTCGCTTATCTGGTCTCCTATCTCAGCCAGTTCATGTCGCTGCAGCCTGGCGATGTCATTTCCACCGGTACGCCGCCGGGCGTGGGCATGGGTTTGAAGCCGCCGCGTTACCTCAAGGCTGGTGATGTCGTCGAACTTGGAATCGAAGGCCTCGGCACGCAGAAGCAGACCTTTGTCGCGGATCGCTGAAGCTGTCCGATCTTTAATAATTGTGAGCGTATCAGTTGCCGGGAATCACTTTTCCCGGCATTTCTTTTTTGCGATGCGGATGCCTGTGTTGCTATGCAACAAATAAGCCTGTTACTCTCAATTGAAGTGCCCGCAAACGATGGAAAGAAGTAGATGGCCTGCCTGACGGCGCTGTCCTTTCCGGCAAAAGAAAGGTGGCGCAACTCATGTTTTATCAGCTCTATGAATTGAACCATGCAGCGATGGCGCCGTTCCGCGCTGCCGCTGATGCGATGCGGCTTGTTTATGCCAATCCGCTTAATCCTTTTTCGCAGACGCCGTTTGGCCGCACGATCGCTGCAAGTCTAGAGATGTTCGAGCGGACGACGCGCCGCTACGGCAAGCCGGAGTTCGGACTGAAGGAAACGATCGTCGGCGACAGCAAGGTCGCAGTGCGTGAAGAGATCGTCTGGTCGCGCGCTTTCTGCAATCTTCTGCATTTTGCGCGCAACACGCCTTCCGGCCACCGCGATCCCCGAATCTTAATCGTTGCACCAATGTCCGGTCACTATGCAACGCTGCTTCGCGGTACGGTCGAAGCGCTGCTTCCGAGCGCCGATATCTACATCACCGACTGGGTTGATGCCCGCATGGTGCCGATGACGGAGGGCACCTTCGATTTCGATGACTATGTCGATTATGTCATCGAGATGCTGCATTTTCTCGGCCCCGATACGCACGTCATTGCCGTATGTCAGCCCTCCGTGCCTGTGCTGGCCGCCGCCGCCGTCATGGAAGAGGCAAACGACCCGTTGTCACCATCGTCGATGACACTGATGGGCGGACCGATCGATACGCGCATCAATCCGACAGCGGTCAATAAACTCGCAGAAGAGAGACCGCTGACGTGGTTTGCCGAAAACGTCATCATGAATGTGCCATGGCCACAACCAGGCTTCATGCGCCCGGTCTATCCGGGTTTCCTGCAGCTCTCGGGTTTCATGTCGATGAACCTCGACCGGCACGTGGTCGCCCACAAGGAGTTCTTCATGCATCTCGTGAAGAACGACGGTGAGCCTGAAAAGCACCGCGATTTCTACGACGAGTATCTTGCCGTGATGGACCTGACCGCGGAATTCTACCTGCAGACGGTCGATCAGGTGTTCATGAAGCACTCCCTGCCGAAGGGCGAGTTGATTCATCGTGGCAAGCGCGTCGATCCGGCCGCAATCCGCAATGTCGCGCTCCTGACAGTGGAGGGCGAGAACGACGACATCTCCGGTGTGGGCCAGACGAAGGCGGCGCAGACGATCTGCGTCAACATCCCCGACGACATGCGCATGCACTACCTTCAGCCCGACGTCGGCCACTACGGCGTCTTCAACGGATCGCGCTTCCGCCGCGAGATCGCGCCGCGTATCGTCAACTTCGTCCGCGAGCACTCTCGTTCTGGAAAACTCAGCGTAAAGCGCGTCATCAGGGGCGGCAAATCCGCCTGAGTTAGAGGATGCTGATTTAATCCTGCCTGTTCAAGGCCTTGTCCGATTTCGCGGGCAATCGTCTTGAAGGGTTGGCTGGCGGTAACCACATCGATTTTCAGCGTTCGGTATTCTGCCGGGCGCAGAAAGCGAGGATACCGCACGATGAACCAGTCAGCATTGCTTCGCCCGGATTGGACTCCGGCTACCGTTGCGTTGATGGTGCTCGGCTTCGTGGTCTTCTGGCCTCTGGGCCTGGCCATGCTTGCCTATATCATCTTCGGCGAGCGCCTTCGCGGTTTCAAGCGCGACGCGAATAACGCGACTGACGGCTTTTTTGCCGGCTGCCGCCGTTCGCATGGCCGCTACCGCCCGCATTTTTCGACCGGCAACGTCGCCTTTGACGATTGGCGGAAGGCCGAGCTTGACCGCCTCGAGGAAGAGCGCCGTAAGCTCGATGAAATGCGCGAGGAATTCGACACCTATATGCGCGAGCTTCGTCGCGCCAAGGATCAGGAAGAATTCGACCGTTTCATGCGCGACCGAAAGAATGCAAAGCGCGATGACAATGGCCCGGTTGCCGAATTTCAGACGCCTTAACGTGTCACTAGATGATCAGCAGACCGGCATCAGCGATGCCGGTTTTTCTTTGCCCGGATTTGTTGCGAATCGTATAGAAAAAGCGCTTATGTTTCCGCTCCTTTCCAATCCGCGACGAACTGCTGCACGAAAACCTGCTCCGCCCGAAACGCGGACGCTGGACGTCGCAGGCAGGCTGATGCCCCTCACTATCAAGCAGCATGATCGCGCAACGCGTATTACGCTTCGTATCGAGCCCGGCGGCAGGGCGCTTAAAATGACGGTTCCGAAGGGCCTTGCGCAGCGCGAGGTCAACGCCTTCCTCGACCGTCATCAGGGATGGCTGTTGACGAAACTGGCAAAGTTCTCCGTCGACAATACCCTTCACGATGGCGGCGAGATCCTGGTGCGCGGCATCAAGCACCGGATCGAACATACCGGCAGTCTGCGCGGCCTCACCGAGGCAGTCATGGTCGGCGACCGGCATGTGCTGAAGGTCAGTGGCCTACCGGAACATCTCGGCCGCCGGATCGCAACCTTTCTGAAGAAGGAGGCGCGCTCTGACCTCGTGCGGCTCGCGCACTTCCACGCGCGTTCGATCAAGGCACCGATCAAGTCGATTTCCATGAAAGACACGCGCAGCCGTTGGGGCTCATGCTCGTCGGAGGGAAATTTGAGCTTTTCCTGGCGCGTCGTCATGGCGCCGGCCTCGGTGATCGATTATCTAGCGGCCCACGAAGTGGCGCATCTCAGAGAAATGAATCACGGCCCGCATTTCTGGGCGCTTTGCCAAAAGCTCTGCCCGCATATGGAAGATGCGAAATCCTGGCTGAAACGCTACGGAAGCCAGCTTCACGCAATCGACTTTGATTGAGCGTTTAGCCGCGGTAAATTAAGCCTTAGTCGCAAATTGGCTCGACTCTTTTGCCTTTTCGTGTCACTTCGCTGCCATGAAACCCGATATCAAAATCTGCGGCCTGAAGAGCGCTGAAGCGATCGAGCGCGCGGTCAATCGCGGCGCGAACCATATCGGTTTTATCTTCTTCGAGAAAAGTCCTCGTTATATCGAGCCGGACGTTGCCGGAAAGCTTGCGGACGCTGTCCGCGGCAATGCCAAGATCGTCGCCGTCACGGTCGATCCGACTAATGACGAACTCGATGAAATCGTTTCGCTTTTGAAGCCGGACATGCTCCAGCTTCACGGCAACGAGAGCCCGGAACGCGTCTTGACGATAAAGGCTGTCTACGGTCTCGCGATCATGAAGGTCTTCTCTGTTCGCAGCGCCGATGATCTGAAGCGGGTTGAGGCTTATATTGGGATAGCCGACCGGTTTCTCTTCGACGCCAAGCCGCCGAAGGGGTCGGAATTGCCGGGCGGCAACGGGGTTTCCTTCGATTGGAGCCTGCTCGGCCAGCTTGACGATAGCGTGGATTACATGCTTTCCGGTGGGCTGAACAAGGACAACATCGCCGAAGCGCTGACGATCACCAAGGCGCCGGGCATCGACGTATCCTCCGGCGTCGAAAGTGCACCCGGCGTGAAGAGCGTCGCCATGATCGATGATTTTTTCGATGCGGTCGAGAAGGCTTGCGAGCCTGAAACGGTCTCAGGGAGTTGAGAGTGAACCAGACGCTAAAACCGAATTCCTTCCGTTCCGGTCCCGATGAGGATGGCCGTTTCGGCATCTATGGCGGCCGTTTCGTCGCCGAAACGCTGATGCCGCTGATCCTCGATCTGCAGGAGGAATGGAACAAGGCGAAGGACGATCTCGAATTCCAGGCGCAATTGAAACATCTTGGCAGCCACTACATCGGCCGCCCGAGTCCGCTTTATTTCGCTGAGCGCCTGACTGCCGAGCTTGGCGGCGCGAAGATCTATTTCAAGCGCGAAGAGCTGAACCACACGGGTTCGCACAAGATCAACAACTGCATCGGCCAGATCCTGCTTGCCAAGCGCATGGGCAAAACGCGCATCATCGCTGAAACCGGTGCGGGCCAGCATGGGGTTGCCTCTGCAACGGTCGCCGCCCGCTTTGGCCTTCCCTGCGTCGTCTATATGGGCGCGACGGATGTCGAGCGCCAGGCGCCGAACGTTTTCCGCATGAAGCTGCTTGGCGCCGAGGTGAAGCCGGTGACGGCAGGTCACGGCACGCTGAAGGATGCGATGAACGAAGCCCTGCGCGACTGGGTCACCAATGTCGATGACACCTATTATCTGATCGGCACCGCAGCCGGCCCGCATCCCTATCCGGAAATGGTTCGCGATTTCCAGGCGGTCATCGGCACGGAAGCCAAGGCGCAGATGCTGGAAGCCGAAGGACGACTGCCGGATCTTGTCATCGCTGCGGTTGGCGGCGGTTCGAATGCAATCGGCATCTTCCATCCGTTCCTGGATGACGAAGGCGTAAAGATCGTCGGCGTCGAAGCCGGCGGCAAGGGTCTGCAAGGCGATGAGCATTGCGCTTCGATCACGGCCGGCTCGCCGGGCGTCCTTCACGGCAATCGCACGTATCTGCTCCAGGACGGCGATGGTCAGATCAAGGAGGGCCACTCGATTTCGGCCGGCCTCGATTATCCCGGCATCGGCCCCGAGCATTCCTATCTGAACGATATTGGCCGCGTCGAATACGTGCCGATCATGGATCACGAGGCGCTCGATGCCTTCCAGACGCTGACCCGCCTCGAAGGCATTATTCCGGCGCTTGAGCCGTCGCATGCGCTGGCCGAAGTCATCAAGCGCGCGCCGAAAATGGGCAAGGACGAGATCATCCTGATGAACCTCTCCGGCCGCGGCGACAAGGACATCTTCACCGTCGGCAAGATTCTGGGAATGGGTGTGTAAGTCATGACCGCACGTATGGATAAACGCTTTGCCGATCTGAAGGCTGAAGGCCGCCCGGCGCTCGTGACCTATTTCATGGGCGGCGACCCGGACTACGAGACCTCGCTCGGCATCATGAAGGCGTTACCGGAAGCCGGTTCTGACGTCATCGAACTCGGCATGCCGTTCTCCGATCCGATGGCCGATGGCCCGGCAATCCAGATGGCTGGCCAGCGCGCGCTAAAGGGCGGACAGACGCTTAAGAAGACGCTGCAGCTGGCAGCCGATTTCCGTAAGAGTGACAACGCGACGCCGATCGTGATGATGGGCTATTACAATCCCATCTACATCTACGGCGTCGAGACGTTCCTGGACGATGCGCTCGCATCAGGCATCGATGGCTTGATCGTCGTCGATCTTCCGCCGGAAATGGATGACGAGCTTTGCATTCCAGCGATCAGGAAGGGCATCAATTTCATCCGTCTGGCAACGCCGACGACCGATGACAAGCGCCTTCCGACGGTACTGAAGAACACGTCTGGCTTTGTCTACTACGTTTCGATGAACGGCATCACCGGTTCGGCTCTGCCTGATCCATCGCTGGTCGCCGGGGCCGTGAAGCGCATCAAGCAGCATACCAATCTGCCCGTTTGCGTCGGTTTCGGCGTCAAGACTGCCGATCACGCCAAGGTCATCGGCAGCTCCGCCGATGGCGTCGTGGTTGGTACGGCCATCGTCAATCAGGTGGCGACAAGCCTGAGCAGCGAAGGAAAGGCCACAGCAGATACAGTCCAGGCCGTGGCCACCCTCGTTCGCGGTCTTTCATCCGGAACGCGTTCGGCGCGCCTTGTTGCTGCCGAATAGCGTCCCCACATTGGCTGTAGTCAATCAGGAGTTTTCGACTTGAACTGGATCACCAACTACGTTCGCCCGCGCATCAATTCCATGCTGGGCCGTCGCGAAGTGCCGGAGAACCTCTGGATCAAGTGCCCGGAAACGGGCGAGATGGTCTTCCACAAGGATTTGGAAGACAACAAGTGGGTTATTCCGGCTTCGGGCTATCACATGAAGATGCCGGCAAAGGCACGCCTTGCCGACCTTTTCGACAACGGTGAATACGAGTCGCTGCCGCAGCCGAAGGTCGCGCAGGATCCGCTGAAATTCCGTGATTCCAAGAAATACACGGATCGCCTGAAGGACAGCCGCCTCAAGACAGAACAGGAAGACACGATCCTCGCTGGCGTTGGCAAGGTTCGCGGCCTGAAGCTCGTCGCCGTCGTGCACGAGTTCAACTTCATGGGAGGCTCGCTCGGCATTGCTGCCGGTGAGGCGATCGTCAGAGCCTTCGAGCGTGCGATTTCCGAAAAGTGCCCGCTCGTCATGTTCCCGGCTTCCGGCGGCGCGCGCATGCAGGAAGGCATCCTTTCGCTGATGCAACTGCCGCGCACCACCGTTGCCGTTGATATGCTGAAGGAAGCTGGCCAGCCCTATATCGTCGTTCTCACTAACCCGACCACGGGCGGCGTAACGGCCTCCTACGCTATGCTGGGCGATCTTCATCTGGCAGAGCCGGGCGCTGAAATCTGCTTCGCCGGCAAGCGCGTCATCGAACAGACGATCCGCGAGAAGCTGCCGGAAGGTTTCCAGACCTCGGAATACCTGCTCGAGCACGGCATGGTCGACATGGTCGTCAAACGGCACGATATTCCGGAAACGCTTGCGCGTGTCCTGAGCATCCTGACCCGGAAGCCCGCCAACTCGGTTACGGTGAATGGCGGCACGATCGCAATCGCAGCGAGCGCGTGATTGACATAAACCTGCTTGGGCGGGGTGCTGAATGATACCCAGAGGCCAGACCGCAGTGAGTGAAGCAGCGCAGGAGATCGACAAACTCATGGGATTGCATCCCAAGGGTTTCGATCTTTCGCTCGATCGCATCACCCGCCTTCTCGAAGTTCTCGGCAATCCGCAGAACCGGCTGCCGCGGGTCATTCATGTTGCCGGAACAAATGGCAAGGGTTCGGTTACAGCCTTTTGCCGCGCATTGCTGGAAGCCGGTGGCTACGGCGTCCATGTCCATACCTCGCCACATCTGGTCAACTGGCATGAGCGCTATCGGATCGGTCTTAAGGGCGGCCGGGGTCAGTTTGTCGACGATGCGGTTTTTGCAGAAGCGCTTCGACGCGTTGCTGAAGCGAATGCCGGCCAGAAAATCACGGTCTTTGAAATCCTGACGGCGGTGACTTTCCTTCTCTTTTCCGAGCACCCGGCCGATGCGGCAATCATTGAGGTCGGTCTCGGCGGACGGTTTGATGCGACAAACGTCATCTCCGATCCGGCCGTTTCGGTCATCATGCCGATCTCGCTCGATCATCAGCCCTATCTCGGCGACCGCGTCGAACTGATCGCGGCTGAAAAAGCCGGCATCATGAAGCCCGGCTATGCCGTGGTGATCGGCCATCAGGAATATGACGCAGTCCTGGATGTCCTGATGTCGACTGCCGAGCGCTTGCATTGCCCGACCGCTGTCTTCGGCCAGGATTACATGGCGCATGAGGAGTATGGCCGCCTCGTCTATCAGGACGAATTCGGTCTCGCCGATCTGCCGTTGCCGCGCCTTCCCGGCCGCCATCAATATGCCAACGCTGCGGCAGCGATCCGCGCCGTCAAGGCAGCAGGTTTCGTTGTCACCGAAGCGATGATGGAAAAGGCTATGAATTCCGTCGAATGGCCCGGTCGCCTTCAGCGGCTGACCGAGGGCCGCCTTATCGCACACGCCCCGGCCGGTGCCGAAATCTGGGTCGATGGGGGCCATAATCCCGGTGCTGGCGAAGTTATCGCCGAGGCCATGGCGAATTTCGAGGAAAAGCATCCGCGGCCACTCTACCTCATAACCGGCATGATCAATACCAAGGACCCGGTCGGCTATTTCAGGGCCTTTGTCGGGCTTGCGGAAAAGGTCTTCTGCGTACCGATCCGTGGCAGCGAGGCGATGATCGATCCGGTGATCCTGTCAAATTCTGCCTATGATGCAGGCCTAGTCGCAGAGCCGAGGGCCACAGTCGGTGAAGCGTTGGAGGCGATCCAGGAGATCCTTGATCCGCAAGCTCCGGCGCCCAGGATCCTGATCGGCGGGTCACTCTATCTCGTCGGCGATGTTCTTGCTGACAACGAAACACCCCCGAAATGAAAGAAGCCCGGTCGAAGCCCAGCCTCTAACCGAAATGTGGAAGCATTCTGCAGACTCAATTGTCGCAGAATGCCTATTTTTGGGACGTCGTAAACTAAGTCGCAAAACTGTCGCTTCGATCGGGGATTTTCGCGGCACCGCTTTCGGATCGCTATTCCGGCAGCGTTCTTGGCAGCCAGAGCCACGCAATGATTCCGACGACAAGCATGAGCAACCCTCCGACTCCGACTGCGACATGCAACCCGATAAGGAAGGCTTCTTTGGCCTGTGCGACGGTCTCAGGGGGAAGGCCCGGCCGATCCAGGGTCTCGTTGAGCGTGCCCGCTACGCCGGGACCAAGCAGGCGGAAGCTCAGGGCGGCCAGCGATCCGAGCAGAGTGATGCCGAGCGCATTTCCCAGCTCGTTGCTGGTTTCCGCGATGGATCCGGCCGCGCCGGCTCGTTCGGGCGAAACCGCCGAGACAGCGACCTCGGCCACGAGGCTGAACGACAGTCCGTAGCCGATGCCGGCGATGAGCGTTGATGCGATGAAGGCCGCGCCACCAACGTCGGTGCTCGTAAGCAGCAGCAAAAAGACGCCCGCACCTATCAGTAGATGCGTCGCCACAAGAGCAGTCTTGCGGCCGATCCACTCCACGATGCGCGCGGTGCCCATGCACGTCGCGGTCAGCACGATGGCCCCCGGCAGGGTCAGCAGCGCCGTGGTAAAAACATCGAAGCCAAGCACCGATTGCAGATAGATCCCGGACAGGTAGCCGGCGACAGACCAGACGACGAGGGATAAAAGCCCGGTCAGGATTGCGATGGAGAAAATGCGATCTCGAAATAGGCTGAGATCGAGCAGCGGATAGTCGATGCGGGTCTGTCGGCGCAGGAACAGCGCGAGGGCAAGAATGCCGATGATCCCGCCGCCGGACTGCGCCGCCGTAAAGCCCTCCGCTGCGGCGATCTTGAGAGACCAGGTGAACAGCAGGATGCCGACGAACGACAGCAGGAGACTCGGCAGGTCGATCCGACCATAGGTCGTCGAGCGGACCTCGCGAAGCAGGATCGGCGCTACGATCAGGAAGGCGAGCACGACGGGGACATTGATGAGGAACACGACGCCCCACTCGAACTGCCTGAGCAACATGCCGCCGATCAGGGGGCCAATGGCGAAGCCGGCTGCGAATGTCGCGGCGAAGATGCCGATGGCCCGCGCGCGCAGCCGCGGATCGGGAAACAGGGCGCTGACGATTGCCAGCCCGGACGGCAGCAATGTCGCACCGCCCAGCCCCATGAGCGCCCGTGCGGCTATCAGCATCAATGGAGATTGCGAATAGGCCGCGCCGAGCGATCCCGCACCGAATACCACCGCGCCCACCATAATCAGCTTGAGCCGCCCATAGCGGTCACCGATATTGCCGAAGACGATGAGCAACGAGCCGACCACGAAGCCGTAGATGTCGAGAATCCAGAGCGCCTGGTCGGCTGTCGGCGTCAGGGCGGACGTGACGTGCGGCATGGTGAGGTAGAGAATCGAGCCGTCCATTGCGACGAGCAGGACCAGCGGCAGCACGGCCATGAGGCCGAGCCATGCCTTTCGGTTCACCGAGCTTGGAAGTGCCATATCGGTCATCGGGCAAGTCCTTTTGCGAACGGCGCGCGCAGGCGTCCCGCTTCGGCCGCTGACGGAAGACCAGCGGATGGTTGCGTTGGAAGGGTTGTATCTATATACTTTAAGTAAGTTACATTTGGTATATAGAGATGTCAAGCACACCCGATGACACGCAGATTGCCCCGAAGCGAGTCCGTTTGAGCCGTGAACAGCGGCTACGCCAGCTTCTCGACGTGGCGTGGCGGCTCGCGCGCGAAGAAGGCGCCGATGCGCTGACGCTGCCGCGCATGGCGGACGAGGCCGGTGTTACAAAGCCGGTAATCTACAACCATTTCGGTACCCGCAACGGCCTGTTGACGGCTCTCTATCAGGACTTCGACGCGCGCCAAACGGAGGTGATCGACGCCGCGCTTGAAGCCTGCGCCCCGATCTTGGAAAGAACCGCAAGGGTGATCGCTTCGTCCTACGTCGAATGCGTGCTGGCCCAGGGCCGTGAGATTCCAGGCGTGTTGGCCGGGCTTGCCGGCTCCCCCGAACTGGAGGCCGTCAGACGCGACTATCAACTGGCGTTCATCGAGAAATGCCGAAAGGCGTTGGCTTCGTTCACGGGCCCAAAGGGCATCATGCAGTCCAGCTTCTGGGCGGTGCTCGGGGCGGCCGATTCGTTATCTCATGCCGCTGCGACGGGAGAGATCACCATCGAACAGGCTCAAGGCGAACTCTATGAGATCATCGTTGCAATGGTGAGCAGGAGCTTTCACACTTAACGGGCGGCAGGCAATCGCAGGACTCCGGCAGTTTCGCGACGAAGCTATTCGGCTCATGCAATTGCCCGACCGCTGTCTTCGGCCAGGATTACATGGCATGAGAAATATGGCCGCGTCGTCCATCAGGGCGAATTCGGTCTCGCCGATCTGCCGTTGCCGCGCCTTCCCGGCCGCCATCAATATGCCAACGCCGCCGCAGCGATCCGCGCCGTCAAGGCAGCAGGTTTCGTCGTCACCGAAGCGATGATGGAAAAGGCTATGAATTCCGTCGAATGGCCCGGCCGCCTTATCGCACACGCCCCGGCCGGTGCCGAAATCTGGGTCGATGGGGGCCAGTGGTGAAGCGTTGGACACGATCGAGGAGATCCTTGATCCGCAGGCTCTGGCGCCCAGAATCCTGATCGGCGGGTCGCTCTATCTCGTCGGCGATTTCTTGCTGGCAACGAAATACCCCCCGAAATGAAAAAAGCCCGGTCAGAGCCGGGCTTTTCATATCATTGTGCAATGAAATTAAGCGGCGTTCGAAATCCAGCTCGAAAGAGCAGTCTTCGGAGCAGCGCCAACCTTGATATCGGCAACTTCACCAGCCTTGAAAATGGCAAGCGTGGGAATCGAGCGGACGCCAAACTGGGCTGCCAGTTCCGGGTTTTCATCGATATTAAGCTTCGCGACCTTAACCTTGCCTGCGAGTTCGGTTGCAATTTCCTCAAGGCTCGGAGCGATCATCTTGCACGGACCGCACCACTCGGCCCAAAAATCAACGACGACGGGTTCTGCAGATTCCAGAACTTCCGACTGGAAGTTGTTGATATCGACTTTCACGGTAGCCATAGGCTGCTCCTTTAGCGGAATTTACTGTTGATCCACATGTGATGGTGCGGTGCCGAACTTTCAATGTCCGGTATTTCACTTTGTTTTGAGTCCTGCAAGCGCCATTTCGAGCTCGCGCTCGGTCAAGGTATAAACAGTGGCGTTCTCGGTATAGACCAGCACGCAATCGATGTGCTTGCCGGGATAGAGCGGCGTCAGGATTTCGCGGTAGATCGCAAGCTGCGCCTGATGCGCAAAGGGAATGTCCTTTTGGGTCGCGGGCGGCACGCGATTGGTTTTATAGTCGAGAACGACGACGCGATCGTCGAATACGGCCAAGCGATCGACACGGCCGGAAATGGCATAGTGGCCCCCCTTCAAGGTGAGCGTCCCCATGATCGAGACTTCCGGCTGCGTGTGCACTGCAAAAATCGCCTGAAGGCTGTCCTCCGCCAATAGTTTCAGCACCGAATCGATCAGTCGCTGCCGTTCGGTTTCCGGCCAGAAACGTGCAGCACGGCTTGCGTAACGGGCCGCCGCGTCCGCTCTCTCGGCTGGAGTGATGTCCGGTAAAGTCTGCAGCATGCGATGGATCAGACGCCCCTTTTCCAACGACCGGTCGGAGCGTGTTTTTTCCGCAAAGAGCGGCGAATTGATCAAGAGGTCATCCGCCTCCTCATCGATGATGGTTCCGGCGCCGGATGGGCTGAGAGGTCTCGGCAACTGCCTTTGCGGCGGGAGCGGCCCGAGAATGCTGGAGGGCAAGGCCTCGCGCTCGTTCCGATCTTCCAGCTTCTCGGAGCGCTCGAACGTGCGGCCCACTTGCGGCACGCGCCATTTCACGCCCTGCCATTCACCGTCCGGTCCTTCGAAGGTTGCCGGTGTAACATGCGGGTGACTGTCTGCCATCGCCGATGAAATCATCATGTGCCACGTATCGCTGTTTGCCCTGACACCGCGATAACCGCAAACAATCAACCGGTCGGCGGCGCGTGTCATCGCTACGTAGAGCAGCCGCCGGTATTCCTCTTCGGCCAATTTCTGAAGTCGTGCCGCATCGGCTTGCGTCATCGAATTGGCAAGGTCGCTGACCGGAACCCAGACAGGTATTGGAGGGGTTTCTGCATTTGTTTCGAGCAGGCGCAGTTTCGGCATGTGGGTATGCGTGAAAGCTTTGGAGCCGCCGTCGACAAGAAAAACGATCGGTGCTTCCAGCCCCTTAGAAGCATGCACGGTCATGATCCGAACCTCGTTGCGGCCCTTGTCCTGCTCACGCTTCACTTCGGGCGCTTCGAGTTCCAGCGTGGAGATGAAGGATTGCAGGCCGGGCAACCCCGAGCTTTCGTGATCAAACGTGAATGTGAGGAACTCGTCCAGAATATCGCTGACCTCGGTGCCGAGACGCGCGAGAAATTGCCGCCGGCCGCCGTGAACGCCAAGCAGACGCGAGTAAAAGTCGTGGACGGAGAGGTTTCGCGATTGATGAAGAAGTAGCGTGAGCTTTTCTGTCACGGTCGCATATCGCTCGTGACCGTCGAGTGCGAATTGTTGCAGGTGAGCCCACACGCTTGCATGGTCGCTACGCAGTGCAGCGAGTGCGAAGATATCGTCTTCCGATAGGTCGACCAGCGGGCTCTTGAGCACCGCCGCCAGTGAAAGATCATCCTGCGGCAACAAGAGGAAGCGGCCAAGCGCCAGCAAGTCCTGAACGGCGATATGGCTGGTCAGCCTGAGGCGGTCTGCGCCTGCGACCGGAATATTGTTGCGCCGTTTCAGTGCGCGGGTCAGGGCATTGACGAAGGCATCGCGCTTACGGACCAGCACAAGGATATCGCCCGCCCGAATAAGACGCTCCTTGCCCTTCTCGACGATCGTCTCGTGGCCGACAAGCCGCTCGATCGTATGGGCCATACGCCGGGCAAGAATAGCAGCTGGCGCGCTTTCGGGCGTCGCGTCAAAGGGCGCTGTCCAGTCTTCGTCCTTAACGGTGGCTTCAGGGGCGATCATCTCCCAGAGATCGACGGCACCTGGGTGACCGATGCGGCTAGAGCGGTGAACGACCGGTTCTTCGACGGCGCTGAGGCCTCGCGCGTTTTCGGATGATGTGAAGATATGGTCGACCGCAGCGAGAACGTCGGATGTCGAGCGAAAGGAAAGGGGCAGACGCACCGACGAAAACATTTGACCGCTTGCCGAGACCCGCCTCCTTGTACGTTCGCTCTCCTCGGAGAAACGTTCCGGGCGCGCGCCCTGGAAGGAATAGATCGATTGCTTCTCGTCGCCGACGGCAAACAGCGTCCGCACGAGCGGCCGCGCACTTTCGCCGGAAAAGAAATCTTCCGCCAGCGACTGGATCACGCTCCATTGGATTGGGCTCGTATCCTGCGCTTCATCGACCAGAATGTGATCGATACCCTGGTCGAGCTTATAGTGAATCCAAGGCCCGACGCCGCTTTTCGTCAGCAGATCCGCGGTGCGCGTGATGAGATCTTCGAAATCCAGCTGACTGCGCTGCTTTTTCAGCTCGTCATAGTCCCGGTTCAGCCGGTCAGCGAGGATAATCGCTGCATGCGTGGCATTGAACATCCGCATGATCTTGAGACGGTCGCGGCAGGCGACGATATGCGCGCGCGCTTCAGCGATCGCATCTGCAAGCTCAGGTGCATCGGAGAGCATGGCTTTGACGGTGAATTGCGAATCCGACTTAGGTTCGCCCTTCGCCGTCAGGAAAATCTTTTCCAGCAATTCGGCGCGCTTTGTCGCATTCCGCTCATTGGAAGCCTGCCGCAAGCCATAGGCGACTTCCTGCGCTTTCGCGCCACCCTTTTGGGCTGTCAATGTCAGGTAAAGATCGAACGTCAGGCCGAAGAGACCCGGTAGCGGCCAGTATCGCGAGGTGATCTGGGCCTCTGTTTCGTCGGCG
Organism: Rhizobium sp. 007; assembly: GCF_015353075.1. Classification (NCBI taxonomy): domain Bacteria; kingdom Pseudomonadati; phylum Pseudomonadota; class Alphaproteobacteria; order Hyphomicrobiales; family Rhizobiaceae; genus Rhizobium; species Rhizobium sp. 007. The sequence continues at coordinate 3,933,945 of NZ_CP064187.1, forward strand.
GATAGTTGCAGTTGCCTGCGCAGCGTGGTCGCAATCCCGCCTCGTTGCTCAGCCGCGGAAATGAAGCGGCGAATGGCGTTACGGCTGGCGACGATCTCGCCAAGTAGTGTCTCCAGCCCGGTCTCGTCACCGAGATTGAGAATATAGGAGAAGGCATCGGCAAGGTCTGGATCCTGCTCGGGTGTCGTCGCGGTCAACAGCGAGCGGCGGGCATCGGCGAGCAATGTCGCTGCGGCGCGATCGTCGAGAACCGAGAAGTGTCCGGCGACATTGGCCTCCAGTGGAAACTGATGCAGCAAGGCCTCGCAAAAGGCATGGATGGTCTGGATTTTCAACCCGCCCGGCGTTTCCAGCGCCTTGGCAAAAAGCCGTCTCGCTTCGGCAAGCTTGAGTCGATCCGGCGCTTCGCCTTCGATCTGCGTTATCCGGTTCTTGAGTTCCTCGTCCGGCAGCACCGCCCACTCGGCCAAACGTGCGAAGACACGATTCGACATTTCGGATGCGGCGGCCTTGGTATAAGTGAGGCAGAGGATGGCCGAGGGCCGCGCACCGGAAAGCAGAAGGCGGATGACGCGCTGCGTCAGCACGTGCGTCTTGCCGGAACCGGCATTGGCCGAAACCCAGGCTGACCGCGACGGGTCGGAGGCAATCGACTGCTGGATCGTCGTCCAGCTTATCCACATGCCCGGATCGTCGCCTTCCGGAAGTGCGGTCGGATCACTCATCGCCGCCCCCTTCTTCGTTTTCGGCCGTCGACCATTCGGAAACGCGCGCAAGGTGATCGTAATCACCACCGAAATCGAACTGCTGCGCCGGAATTAACCGTGAAGTGAAGCCACGTTCGCCGGATTGCAGAAGAGACACGAATTTGACCAATTGATCGATCGATTCCTCTGCCAGATCGAGGGCCGATTTTGCCTTGTCGCTTCGAGTGGAAGTTTCATTGTTGACTACATCGGTGTCGAAACGGCTGCCGGGGCGAAGGCGCACATAGATGAGATCCTGCGGTGTCAGACTTCCGACGTCGCGAAAGGCGCCGGCGCTGAGCGCGGCGGCCTCAAGCGCCAACTGCGGGTCGAGCAGCGCGCGCGCCTGTGCGGGCGATGGATTGTATCCGGTCTTGTAGTCGATGATGTCGGCAGCGTTCGGCCCCGTCACATCGATGCGATCCGCAACGCCTGTCAACCGGATATTGATCGGTTCGAGTTCCACGCCGCCGCGCACTTCCGTATAAGTCTTGCGGATCGCCGGTCGGCGTTCGGCTTCCCATTCGAGGAATGCGCGCGCCACCTCCCTGAAACGCGGACGCCACACTGCATCAATGTGCGACGGCAGGCGCTCCATGTCGAAGAGCTCCATCAGGATGGTTTCCATTGCTTGCGCGGCTTCCGGCGTACCTGCAGCATGTCCTTCACGGACAAAGCGGTCGATGATCGTGTGATAGAGCGTCCCGCGTTCCGCAGCACCTGGATCGCGATTGAAGGGATCCACGGGGTCAAGCCGCAAGATGCGCCGGGCATAGATGGCATAAGGATCGCGCCGCAGGCGGCCAACTTCGCTGAAGGAATAGGATTTCGGCTGCAATTCAAGGGGCGGTGTAGGCGAGGGGCGTTGTGCGGGTGCTTGGCTCTTGCTCTCGTCCAGCAGGCTTACCCAATGCACGAAGCGGTCGCCGCGTGCTTTCAGTTCCCTTTCGAAAGCCTCGCCGCCCAGCGCCAGCAGCCGCTGAAGCCAGCGCGAAGCGACCGTCGGCGTCGAGCCTTGCCGCAGCGAGCGCGAATAGATCAGATGCCGTGTTCCGCTCGCCATTGCGAAGTCATGGGCCAGTTGGCCGATGCGCCGCTCCGGCGGCTCGAGGCCGATTTCCGTCTTCATCGTGCGCGAGATGAAGGGATTGTTAGCCGTTTGGCCGGGCCAGGAGCCTTCATTCAGTCCACCCAGGATCAGCGTGTCGACGCTTTGCAGACGCGCCTCCAACGTGCCGAAAATGAAGACTCTTGGATGGCTGAGCGCGCGCGGTTTGACCGCCTGGCCGGCCGAAAGCGCCGCCATGATATCGATCCATTGCGGTCCATCGGCTTCGATCTGGCCCTCCGTCTCGATCACCTCTCCGAGCAGGCTTGCAAGTGAATCCCCCGCTTCACCAGCCCAGAGATTGGCGAGGTTGCCGCGTTCATCGACTGCCACAGCTTCGAGTGCCCGTCCGGTCCGCTCCGCCCAATCGGAAAGAGTGAAGCTGGCCGTCAGTCCACGGCCATCCGGCCGGTGCCGGACGAGCGCGGATGCCAGCGGTTCGGTCGCATTCGACATCCGCCGGGCAAGATTGCGCGCTTGCTCCACCGCTTCCGGTGGCAGCGACCTGCGCCAATTCGGCGCGTGTCTGTCCCTTGCCTGCTCTGAAAGTTGATGCTCCAGCAAAGGCTCCAACGCGCTGATATCAACCGCGGCAACACCGCCACGCAGGGCGAGCAGTTCGAGTGCTTCGACGGCTTGCGTGAGCGCGCCGCGTTCGAGGCCGAAGCGGGCCAGCGGATGCTTGAGCAATGCTACGATTGTGACCGGATCGCCGGGCCGGAGTGTTGCCTCGAGGAGCAGTTGAAGGAGTGTTCCCTGCAGCATAGCCGCAAGTGGCGTACCGGCCGAGTCGTCGGCCAGGATGCCGAAACGGGAGAGCTCTGCCATGACGCGCCGGGCCAGATTTCGGTCCGGTGTGATAAGCGCTGTCTGGCTGTCGCCGTTTCGTCCCGGCTGCTCCAGTGCCAGCCGCAAGGCTATGGCGATCGCCGTCGCTTCTTCACGTTCGTTTGTGGCTTCGATCAGCGAGACATCGGCAAAGGCAGCCGCCAATGCCTCGTCCGGGAGTTCCTTCTTCCATTCGCCCCAATTGCTCGTCGCTTCCGCTGGAGCGAGCGCACGGGAAAGAATTTCTGCGCGGCGATGTAGATCTTGTTCCGCCTCCTCGATCGCAACGACGTCGCCGCGCGTGAAGTTCAGCCGTTTGAGGAGGGACGAAAGGCCATATTGCGGGTGGCTTCGGCTGGCGGGGTTGGTCCGCTCCCCAGCGGTAATCTCTGGCGCAACCAGCTGCCAATGCGCATCCGGCATGGATAGATCGAGGCCCGGAAGGACGATCACGCCCTCAGGCAGATTGGCGACGGCAGCGATGAGGTCGGCCGTTGCCGGCATCGAGCCAGTGGACCCGGCAATAATAATCGGTCCGGCAGGTTTTGCCGTTGCGAGCCGGTGGGCTTCCGCACGTAGGATTGCATTGCGATGGCGTGCCGGTGACGATTTTCCGAGTTCGGCAAGCCGTTCCGGCCAGAAAGCGATGGCGATCTGCAGAAATTCGGCCGTCAACTGCCACCACAGAGCGTGATCTTCGGCATCGAGTTTCGTGAGTTCCGACCACTCGCGATCCTCGGTCTCGATGGAATCGATCAGTTCGGCAAGATTGCGTGCGAGCCAGATCGCGTCTGCCGGGCTCGCCGGCGCGGCCAAGGGCGAATCGGCGTGGATACGCCGCACGATCTCTGGCAGCCTGTTGCGCCAGGCGAGGATGAGGCGGGCAAGCTCCAGCAAGCGCGCCGTGTTCGAAAGCGGCTGCGCGAGATCGAGGGTTGCAGGCAGCGCCTCCTCGAAATAGCCGCTGTCGTCATCCGTCTCGCCGAGCGGCCGGATAACCGGCAGGATCGCCGAACGGCCGCCGAGAAGATCGACGAACTCCGAACGCAGCACGCGGGCGGCGCGTCGCGTTGGCAGGTAGATCGTTACTTTGGAGAGCGAAAGCGGATCATCCGGATCATGCCGGAAGAGCGGCGTCAGTCCTCCGTCGCAGAGCGTTGCGGCAAGCGTCTTCAGGAAAGGCAGACCTGCCGGGATCGTTAGAACGCGAGGCTGGTGCCGTTCGGTCATCCGTTACACAAACGTCCGGAAGCGCCGGATCGTTTCCTCCGCTTCGCCGATCGCCTCCGGCGTGCCGACTGTCAGCCAATGGCCTTCGAGCATCATGCCCAAAAGCCGCCCGCGCTCGATCGCCTTGTCGAAATAGATATTGAGATTGAACGGGTCATCGGCGGGAGCATCGTCCAAAAACGATGTGTCTATGACGATTGCACCGGCATAGACGACCGGGTTCGGACCCCTTTCACGATAGCGGGTAAGCCTGCCATCCGGGGCGAGGTTGAAATCATTCTTGCCATTGTGGCCGGTCGTATCCGCGAGTTTGACGCAGAGCATGGCCATATCCATGCGGTCTGCATCGAAGAATCCGGCTAAACGACGAAGGTTGCTCGGCCGGTCAGGCCGTTCACCGATCCAGAAAAGATCGGCATTGGTGACGAAAATCGTGCCGCGACCAAGGAGCTTGAGGCCCTTTGCCAGGCCGCCGCCATTGTTCATCAGTCGGTCGCGCTCGTCGGAAATGATGATATCGAGCGCTTTGTAAGAATTCAGATGTGCGAGCATCTGATCGGCGAGATGATGGACGTTGACGACCGCCTTCTCAACGCCTGCCTCCGCAAGCGAATCCAGTGCATAGTCGATCATTGGCTTGCCGTCGATTTTCACCAGCGGCTTCGGGATTGTATCGGTGATTGGGCGCATGCGGGTGCCAAGGCCGGCAGCCAGCACCATGGCTTGTTTGATGGTCATCTGATCCGGAACTTATGATTCGCTTTAACCTATTCCAGCCCTTGCGCACCAATCGCGCAAGGGGGCAAGCGCTTCATGGTCAAGCGCCACCTTAAGATAGGAGAGCGTGCGGGGCATGTGTTTCGTATAGCCGGGCTTTCCGTCGCGCTGCAACAGCCGCACCCAGAGACCGGCAAGCTTGCAGTTACGCTGAGCCGACATGATCGCCCAGCTTTTCAGGAAGCCGGCTTCGTCAAAATTGCCCTGTGCGCGGCGAAAAGCCAAATAGTCGTCCATGAGCTGCCTGAACAGGGCAGGTTCGATGGTGACGCGCGCATCCTGCACGATGGATGCAAGATCATAGGCGGTCGGGCCAATCATGGCGTCCTGAAAATCGATGAGGCCGATCTTCTGAATGCCTTTTTGTCCTTCGCGCCAGATGATGTTTGGTGAATGGAAGTCCCGGAGCAACAGATTTTTTTCTGCCGATGCGAGTTCATCGATGAGCCTATCCCAGATCGCCAGATATTCATCACGCTCGGCATCGCTGGCAGCTGTACCGCGCTTCCACGGGAGATACCAGTCGAGAACAAGGCGCACTTCCATCTTCATGGCGGTGCGGTCAAAATCGGGAATGTGGTGGATGTGGCTATCGGTGACGCGGATATCCTGCGGAATCTTCATCCCGTGCAAATGCGCAAGACAGGCGACACTTTGTCGGTAACGCGATGCGATGGGCTTGCCGCCCTCATCAAGCACGCCATCGCTGCCGAGATCTTCGATCAGCAGAATGCCCTCGGCATAGTCGACCTCATAGATCTCGGGCGTTGCAAAGCCTCTTTCGCGCAGCGCATTGGCAATTGCAACGAAGGGATAGGCATTCTCGGCAATATGGGCAACCTTCGGATAAGGCTTTCCGTCGAGTACCGCCGGTCCCTCGGGAAGCGGCGGCCAATCCATCAGTATCTTGCGGTCCTGGCGATCCGGATAGACCGCTTCGTAGGCGCGCAGCGACGCATCACCCGTCAGGAAGCGGCGTTTTGCCATCGGGTGCCCGGCTTTCGCGAGAAAAGCGCGGATTGCAAGAACGCGGCGGATTCTCTGCATCTGTGCGGGCGGTGCGCAAATCGTTGCGCGCCGGCCCCTGCCTTCATGCTCAAGTTTCATCACGATACGATCGGCGGGCAATTCGTCTTCTGCCATTTCCGGCCATTCGACAAGGCAGATACCGTTCTGAAGCGCTTCGTCGAAGCCGAGTTCCTCCAACTCCGCACCGTCAGCGAGGCGGTAGAGATCGAAATGCGAAACCGGAAACCGCAAATCGTAGGATTGAACCAGCGTAAATGTCGGGCTCGGGACCTCAAGCCGCTCGTCATCCGCCATGGCGCGCAGAAACGCACGGGCAAGGGATGATTTTCCAGCGCCGAGATCTCCCGAAAGTGCCAGGCAATCGCCAGTCTTCAGCGCGAGCGCCAAATCTTCCCCAAGGCGGATTGTTGCCGCCTCGTCTTCCAGGAAAAGGGAGATTGTGCCGCCCTTCGTGATCATTCTGCTGCTGCGACTGAATGCGGCAGGTTGACCGAGGGAATCCGGCAAATAACCTTCGTGCCTTTGCCCGGCTGGCTATCGATCGAAACCCTGCCGTTATGTAGGCTGACGAAACTGTCAACAATCGAAAGGCCGAGGCCTGCACCGCCGCGCTTGCCGCTTTTTGCGCCCGTGGCAAAACGATCGAAGACTGTCGCGATCATGTCCTGCGGAATACCGGGGCCTCGGTCGCTGACGGAGAAGACGAAATCCGTGCCCTCGCGATGGCATTCGAGAGAGATTGCCGCACCTTCCGGTGAAAAATTCGCAGCATTGGAAAGTAGCTTCAATAGGATTTGTTTCAAGCGCTGGGGATCGGCGACGATCGAGCCAAGATAGGCGGGCGCTGTGATCTCCAGCGTCACGCCGCTTTCCTGCAGCCGGTCGGCAATCTGCATGGAAACATCATCAAGAAGATCGTTGAGGTCGATTTCCGAATAGTTGAGCCTCATAATGCCGGCATCGACGGTGGCAAGATCGAGAATATCGTTTACCAGCGTCAGCAGCACGGACGAGGACGTCGAAATGTGGTCGATATATTCGGCCTGACGTTCGTTCAGCGGTCCGACACTCGGGGTGCGCAGCAGGTCGGCAAAACCGATGATATTGGTCAGTGGTGAGCGCAGCTCATAGGAGACATGCTGGACGAAATCGTTCTTCAGCTCGTCGGCCTTGCGCAGCGCCTCGTTCTTCTCAGTCAGCGCACGCTCAGCGCGGACGCTGTCGGTCATGTTGACGAAAGTCAGCATCGTCTGGGCATTCGGCAGCGGAATGACGGCGTAATCCAGCACAAGGCCAGAGAGCAATTCCAGTGTTCCCTGACTGGAACGGCGTTCGTCATCGAAGCTGGTAATCAGCTCCGCAAAGGTCTTCCAGCCGTCCGGCCGGTCATAGGACTGTAAGCACGTTTCGCCAACCGCACGAATATGCGTTCCCGGCTTGGCCTCGGCTTCGGTAATGCCCCAGAGCATACGGAAGGCCGGGTTCGAAAGGCGAATACGGCCGTCGGCTCCGAAAACGGCGACGCCTTCGGAGAGATGGTCGATCGTTTCGCCTTGGACCTTGACCAGTGTGTTGTATCTCGTTTCGAGAGCGACCTGTTCGGTTAAATTCTCGAAAACCCAGGTTGCGCCGCCTTGTGGATGTGCCGTCGCAAAGACCCGCAGCGTCTGACCGTTCGGCAGATGCCAGAGGTCCGTTTGCGTATCGAGTGCCCGATAGACGGAAAGTGCGGTTTCTTTCCAGCTTTTCCAGTTGAGCTGATCTGGAAGCTTCTTTGCGGCGCGCAATCGCTCCAGCAACTCGGCGTTGTCGGGCTTACTTTCGAGGAAAGCGATATCGAGTTCCCAGAGCGCGACGAAGGCCTGATTATAAAACTGCAAGCGGCGCTCGCCATCGAAGATCGCTACGGGCGTCGCAAGATGGTCAAGTGTCTCGGCATGGCTCTTCAGCGTCCGCTCAAGCTCGGCGCGGACGGATGCGGCTTCAGAAACGTCGATCGCTATTCCCGCGGAACCGCTTGGCAACTTCACGTCAACGACGTCGAAAAAGGTGCGATTGCCGCGGACGACCGTCGAAATCTTGTCGTGGAAGGGTGATTCGGGCGTCGCCGCAACGCGGATGTGTTCGCGGGCGACCGTCGTCAGGAATTCCCGCCCCTCATTGATCGCGTGCTGGGGCGACGTCGCCTCGACCGCATCGCCATAGGCCTGATTGACCCAGGTGAGGCGCCCCTCGGTATCGCGCTGCCAGGCGGGCAGGTCGATCGCATCGAGCAGGTTCTGGAAGGCCGAGATCGAGGACATCAGCCGGTCGCGCTCGATCTTCAGTTCGGCAAGCTCGGCGCGGAGATTGTTGAGCGCCACGAAACGCACGAAGGCGCGGCCACCGGAAACCCGGCCTTGCGCCTCGAGGATTTCTTCGCGACTGGTTTCGACAACCATATCGAAGCTCTGTGCAACACCACGTAGACGATCAATCGCTCTTTCGAGCTCTGTAGCGGAACGGGGTTTCAGCCAGAGGCCGAACGCCAGGAATTCGCCGTCCTGCGGCGCACCGGTTTCGGCTGGAAGCTGGCCAAGCAGTTCCGGCCGCTCATTGCCGTCCCAGACAACGATGCGGCGATTCTTGTCGGCGATCAGCGCCTGGTATTGCGAAATGCGCTGATGCGCATCGGAAAGGGCGGAGCGGATTTCACGGCTTTCGTTTTCAAGATTACCGCGCTGGCGCACGAGCCAGAGAGTCGAAAGCAGGGCTGCGGAAATGACGCCGATCACGACGGAAAAGCCGACGACCTGCGAAGACGTGAAAAGTTGTGCGGATGCTGCTGCTTCGGATTCGACTTGGGCCAGCACCGGCCGCGCCAATGCTGCGATTGCCGTTCCGCCTGCGCAAATCCTCGCGAGCCGCGTCAGTGACCCCGAGCTTTGCTTCACGGCTTTTTTGGCCGTATGTTCTCGGCCTGCCTCGTGTGAACGGATGTCAGGCCAAGCGCCCTCGTCCGCCTGTCCCGGCAGGCTGTGATTCATTTCCGACATCAGCGGTATGTCTCCGTCCTTCAATGTGCCGCATCACGACAAGACATCCCATTTTCGGGCAAACCGGATACCTCCGCGCCACGAATCGAGTTCTAGAACAATACTTCGGAAGGGAATCGGCGGGAAGGTGGGATCCAAAAAATAGGGATGCCGCATTTGTCAATGCGGCATCCCCAAGATGTTGTGGATATTGTTGCCGAGGTTAATATCTGTAGTGGTCGGACTTGAAAGGACCCTTCGGCGAGACGCCGATATAGGCGGCCTGTTCTTCAGAAAGCTGCGTCAGTTTCACGCCAAGCTTGTCGAGGTGCAGGCGGGCAACCTTCTCGTCGAGATGCTTCGGCAGAATATAGACCTTGTTTTCATACTGACCGGGCTTGGTGAAGAGCTCGATCTGCGCCAGCGTCTGGTTGGTGAAGGAGGCCGACATCACGAAGGACGGATGGCCTGTCGCGTTGCCGAGATTGAGCAGGCGGCCTTCCGAGAGAAGGATAATGCGATTGCCCTTCGGGAACTCGATCAGATCGACCTGCGGCTTTACATTCGTCCACTTGAGGTTACGGAGTGCCGCGACTTCGATTTCATTGTCGAAGTGGCCGATATTGCCGACGATCGCCATGTCCTTCATCTGACGCATATGGTCGATGCGGATGACATCCTTGTTTCCGGTCGTGGTGACGAAGATATCAGCCGACGGGACGACGTCCTCGAGCAGCACGACTTCGTAACCGTCCATCGCTGCCTGCAGCGCGCAGATCGGATCGGCTTCCGTGACCTTGACGCGGGCGCCGGCGCCGGAAAGCGATGCCGCTGAACCCTTGCCGACGTCGCCATAGCCGCAGACGACGGCAACCTTACCGGCCATCATGACGTCGGTGGCGCGGCGGATGCCGTCAACCAGCGATTCCTTGCAGCCATACTTGTTGTCGAATTTCGACTTGGTGACCGAGTCGTTGACGTTGATCGCCGGGAAAGGCAGCAGACCCTTCTGGCTGAGCTGGTAGAGGCGGTTGACGCCGGTGGTGGTTTCTTCCGTGACGCCCTTGACCGCATCACGCTGCTTCGTGAACCAGCCCGGTGAAGCGGCAAGCCGCTTCTTGATCTGTGCGAAGAGGATCTCTTCTTCTTCGGAATGCGGGTGCGAGAGTACATCTTCGCCGGCTTCGGCACGCGCGCCGAGCAGGATGTACATGGTGGCATCGCCACCATCGTCGAGAATCATGTTGGAGAGGCCGCCATCGGCCCACTGGAAGATCCTGTCGGTGTAGACCCAGTAATCTTCGAGCGACTCGCCCTTGACGGCAAAAACCGGTACGCCGGATGCGGCGATTGCGGCAGCGGCATGGTCCTGGGTCGAAAAGATGTTGCAGGAAGCCCAGCGGACTTCTGCGCCGAGCGCGGCGAGCGTTTCGATCAGAACGGCCGTCTGGATCGTCATGTGCAGCGAGCCGGTGATGCGCGCGCCCTTCAGCGGCTTTGACGGGCCGAATTCGGCGCGACAAGACATGAGGCCCGGCATTTCAGTTTCGGCGATCGAAATTTCCTTGCGGCCGAAATCCGCCAGACCGATATCGGCGACGACATAATCTCTTTCAGTGCTCATCGAGGTCTCCAGCTGAATAGCGTCTCATAAGCGCGCAGTTGACGGCGCGATAGCTCGAACGCGTGCATTGACGCACGGCCATGCTCGCCGTGTAGCAGGCTTCGCAGGCGATGGCAATAAAGATATAAAGAAGTCTTTATATGTTTATATGAAGCCCGGAAGGCTTACATTTCTTCGCCGAACTTGTCCTGGATCAATCGATCCAATGCGTTCAGCGCTTCGGCGGCCTGGTTGCCGCTCGCGGAAACGAGAACGGTCGTGCCCGGACTCGCGGCAAGCATCATCAAGCCCATGATCGAGGTGCCGCCGACCGTCATTCCGTCCTTGGAGACAGTAACGGCAGCGTCGAATGTTTCGACCATTTGGACGAATTTGGCGGAGGCGCGCGCATGAAGGCCGCGCTTGTTGACGATGAGCAGTTCCCGGGAAAACGAGGTCATGGCGGGACTTGTTTTCATCATTTGCCACTCAGAACGCGGCTGGCGACGTTGATGTATTTCCGCCCGGCCTCCGACGCTTCGATGAGCGCCTTTTCCATGTTGTTTTCGCCCCGCACGCCAGCAAGCTTGATCAGCATCGGCAAGTTCATGCCGGCAATCACTTCGGTATGACCGCTGCTCATGACCGAAATAGCGAGATTGGAAGGAGTACCCCCGAACATATCGGTCAGGATGACGACGCCGTGGCCATCGTCCGCGCTAGAGACCGCCTGCAAGATATCCTGCCGTCTCTGATCCATATCGTCTTCGGGGCCGATGCAGACCGTCTCGATAAATTTCTGAGGACCGACGACATGCTCCACAGCATGACGAAACTCTTCAGCCAGCTTGCCATGAGTGACAAGCACAAGTCCGATCATGATTCAACTGCTCCCAATGGCATATAAACGGTGGCCCCAATATCGCAACGCAGCAATCGCGTCCACCGGTGGGGGCACATCTTGGCCATCAAAAGCCGAAGTGCAAGATAAAAATGCAGACATATGCGGCGAATGCGCCTATGCGGCAGGCATTATCGGCCGATGTCCGGTGCCATGGCCATCAAAATCGCGAGAGGTACTGGAGCGTTTGGCAGCAAGCGCAGAGCCGGCAGCGAAAAGCCTTCTGCGAATTGCGCGACGTCGTTGTCGGGCGGCAGACGATTTTCGCCCGACGTACTGCCGGGCAGCACGGCATAATGCATCGGGGCGAGCGGAACGCTTTCGCACTTGACGATGCCGGTACCGCGCAGCTCGATCAAACCAGAGATTGCGGGAGGTCGTTCAGCGATCATCTGTCCATCGCGTTTCGACAGAAATACCTGATCGTCGGCGACCAGTGAGGCGGGCAGCCCCATCCGTTTGGCTTCCGTGATGCACGTGAATGCCAGCATGGATTTACCCCAGCCGGAGGGGCCGACAAAGAGCAGGCCGGTCTTGTTGACGACGATCGCCGTGGCGTTGATGTTGAAAGTTGCGCCCGTCATGATGACACCGAGACTGCCGGCAGGGCGAGAATGAAGCGGGCGCCAAGCACTTCTGCCGTTTCTGCATCGATGATGTTTTCGGCACGCAACGAGCCGCCATGTGCCTCCGCGATCTGACGGCTGATCGACAGGCCAAGACCGGAATTTTGCCCGAACCCTTCTGACTCGGGCCGGTCGGTATAGAAGCGCTCAAAGATGCGGTCGATATTTTCAGCCTGGATGCCCGGACCGTTGTCTTCGATATAGACAATGCAGCGTGACCGTGTGCGGAACAGCCGGACGGTGATCTTGCCGCCTTCATCCGGAACGAAGGAGCGGGCATTCTCGATGAGGTTGGTGATGATCTGGCCGATACGGAGATCATGACCATTGACGACGAAACGCGTCTTGACGCCGGGCTTGCGTTCGATCGCGAGCTCGATCTGTACCTCTTTGTTCTTGTGGCGAATCTGCCTTGAAACCTCCACCAGATCGCTGAGGAATACCTCGAGATCGACGGATCGGGCATCGACACGGGCAAGTTCGGCATCGAGGCGCGAGGCGTCGGAGATATCGCTGATGAGGCGATCGAGGCGGCGGACGTCGTGCTGGATCACATCCATCAACCGCTTCTTGGAATCGTCCGACTTGGCTAGCGGCAGCGTTTCCACGGCGCTGCGAAGCGAGGTCAGTGGGTTCTTGAGCTCATGGCTGACATCGGCGGCAAAGCTCTCGATCGCATCGATACGGTCATAAAGTGCGGTTGTCATCTCGCGGAGCGCGATCGAAAGGTTGCCGATCTCGTCCTGGCGGGCCGAGAAATCCGGGATTTCCTCGCGCTCCTTTGCGCCGCGCCGGACGCGGATCGCCGCAGCCGAGAGACGGCGAAGCGGATTGGCGATGGTCGACGAAAGGACCAGCGACAACAGAACGTTGACGAGTGTCGCCACACCGAAGACGCGCATGATCGCCAAGCGTTCGGCATGAACGATGTTGTCGATGTCACCGGCCTGCGTCGAAAGCAGCAGAACGCCGAGAACGGCACGAAAACGCTGGATCGGGACAGCTACAGAGACGATGAGTGCGCCCTTGTCAGTGGTGCGTACAACGGCGCCGCGCACTCCCGTCAACGCATTCATCACTTCCGGATAGATCGACCCGTCGCCACCCGGCGCTTCCTTGTAGACCGGCAGATTCCCAGGCTGGAGCGCCTTGTTGAAAAGCGTTGTAAGCCATTCAGCCCAAGTCTGCTTCTCTTCCTCCACCGGCGGCAGGTCGAAGCGCAAGACCTGACCTCGCGAATAGAGATGGCGCGAATCGAGAAGCAAGTTGGCATCGGCATCAAAGATGCGGGCACGCGTCCGCGTGGGCGAGATCAGCCGTCTGAGAACCGGTGCTACCTTTTCCGGATCGATCGGGAATTCAAGATCCTCATCATTCGGGACGGGCGTAATGCTCTGCCCGGCCTGCAGTTCGAGAAGCTTCTGCGGATCGATGGTGATCGAGTTCGTATCGACGGAGGCCGATGCCGAAACCGCACCGGCGATGATTTCGCCCTGCGTGAGCAAGCTCTCGACGCGGGCGTCGATCAGGCCCTCGCGAAACTGGTTGAGGTAAAGAATGCCGCCGACCAGGACGAGCAGTGCTGCGAGATTGAAGAAGAGGATGCGGCGCGTCAGGCTCGAAAAGACCGCATTGCCGAAGATGCGGCGAATGATGGTGAAGGGATGCGACCAGCGCCTTCCCCTGACACGGCGGCCGCTCAAGCCTTCCGCGTCATCCAAATCCCTTTCCTGCACCAACTGTGCCAACGACAGGCCCTTTCGGAGGGCGTGGCGGTCTCCCGCCTCCAGCCCTCGACAATACTCATGCGCCGCGCCGACAGGCGTCAGGCTGCTTCGCGGAAGCGGTATCCCACTCCGTAAAGCGTTTCAATCATATCAAAGTCGGTATCGACCATCTTGAATTTCTTGCGAAGCCGCTTGATGTGGCTGTCGATGGTACGGTCGTCGACATAGACCTGTTCGTCATAGGCCGCGTCCATCAACGCGTCGCGGCTTTTCACCACGCCCGGCCGCTGTGCGAGCGAGTGAAGGATCAGGAACTCGGTTACCGTCAGCGTCACCGGTTCGCTCTTCCATGTGCAGGTATGGCGTTCCTGGTCCATCACCAGCTGGCCGCGTTCGAGTGAGCGCGCGAGCTGGGCAGCGCCTGTTTTTGGCGCGGCGCCAGCGCCAGCAACCGTCGTTGTTTCCCGGCTGGAAGCGCGGCGAAGCACGGCGCGGACCCGTTCCACGAGCAGTCGCTGGGAGAATGGCTTGGTGATGAAGTCATCGGCGCCCATCTTCAGGCCGAACAGTTCGTCGATCTCCTCGTCCTTGGAAGTGAGGAAAATCACCGGCATATCGGATTTCTGCCGCAACCGGCGCAAGAGCTCCATTCCATCCATGCGCGGCATCTTGATATCGAAGATAGCGAGTTGCGGAGGGCGCGCGATAAGGCCATCGAGGGCCGAGGCGCCATCCGTATAGGTTTCGACCTTGTATCCTTCGGCTTCCAGTGCGATCGACACGGAAGTCAGGATGTTGCGGTCGTCGTCAACGAGCGCGATTGTCGCCATGGTGTTCGTCTCCGTCATCTATGCGCATCTCCCGGAATTTCTGATGTCCCCAGGCCGGCCCAACGACCGGATGCGCTTATGGAGGATAAAGGTGGAACAAATTGTGGCAAAGATAAAGGGCAGGCATTGCTGCAATGTGCAAATGGTGGACGCACGTGGCGCGGCAAAAACCAATCCAAAACGCTTAATTCAAACGATTTAAAATACGCGAAGGAAATTTAAATCGATTAATTATTTGATATCATTATATTTTCGCCATTTCGCACTATTGCTTTTTAAAATTGGCCACCTTAGTTTTCCTCTTAGTTTTAACGGCGGGAGCCTTGGACGAAAGGAAAAGCCATGGAGACGTTCGGAATTCACAACCCGGCGATAACGCTGGCGACGATTGGTTTGGGCCGCGCAAAAAGCGTCCACTATAACCTCACCGCCGCCTCCCTTTATGAAGAAGCGATTCGCCGCGGTGAAGCCGAACTGACGGCCCAAGGCGCCCTTCGTGCATTGACGGGACAACATACCGGCCGCTCGCCACGCGACAAATTCGTCGTTCGCGATGCCAATACGGACGGCGAAATCTGGTGGGACAACAACAAGCCGATGTCGCCGGAGCATTTTGACTTGCTGCATCAGGATATGCTGGCGCATGCCGCCGGCAAGGAGCTTTTCGCCGAGGACCTGATCGGCGGCGCCGACAAGAACTACTCGCTGCCGACGCGTGTCGTGACGGAGTTTGCCTGGCACTCGCTTTTCATCCGCAATCTTCTGATCCGTCCGGAGCTTTCTGCCCTTGCATCCTTCGTGCCGAAACTGACGATCATCGATCTGCCGAGCTTCAAGGCCGATCCGAAGCGTCACGGCTGCCGCAGCGAGACGGTAATTGCATGTGACCTCACGAACGGTCTCGTGCTGATCGGCGGCACATCCTATGCTGGAGAGATGAAGAAATCCGTCTTCACCGTACTCAACTACCTGCTGCCGGCAAAGGGCGTCATGCCGATGCATTGCTCGGCGAATGTCGGCCCGGATGGTGATTCTGCGGTTTTCTTCGGCCTCTCCGGCACCGGCAAGACGACGCTGTCGGCTGATCCGTCGCGCACCCTGATCGGAGACGACGAGCATGGCTGGGGCGAAAACGGCATCTTCAACTTCGAAGGCGGCTGCTATGCCAAGACAATCCGTCTTTCGGCGGAGGCCGAGCCGGAAATCTACGCGACAACGCAGCGTTTCGGCACTGTACTGGAAAACGTCGTGCTCAACGAACTGTGCGAGCCCGATTTCGACGATGGCTCGTTGACGGAAAACACGCGCTGCGCCTATCCGCTGAATTTCATTCCCAATGCCTCGAAGACGGGCCTTGCCGCTCATCCGAAGACGATCATCATGCTGACGGCGGATGCTTTCGGCGTCATGCCGCCGATTGCGCGACTGACGCCGGATCAGGCCATGTATCACTTCCTTTCCGGCTACACCGCAAAGGTCGCCGGCACGGAAAAGGGAGTGACGGAACCAGAAGCGACATTCTCGACCTGCTTCGGTGCGCCGTTCATGCCGCGTCATCCAACCGAATATGGCAATCTGCTGAAAGAACTCATCCATCGCCACGGTGTTGAATGCTGGCTTGTCAATACCGGTTGGACGGGTGGTGCTTATGGTACTGGCAAGCGCATGCCGATCAAGGCCACGCGTGCTTTGCTGTCGGCAGCGCTCTCCGGCGAACTGGCCAAGGCAGATTTCCGCATTGATCCGAATTTCGGTTTCGCGGTGCCCGTTACTGTCGCTGGCGTCGAAAGCGGTATTCTCGATCCGCGCTCTACGTGGGCCAACGGTGCAGCCTATGATATTCAGGCAGAGAAGCTCGTCTCCATGTTCATTTCGAACTTCGCGAAGTTTGAGGCACATGTCGACGGCGGCGTGCGCGATGCGGCACCCGGCATCAAGGCTGCGGCCGAATAGGTTCTAAAATATTGATGATTCACGTGAAACCCGGCCCATTCCGCCGGGTTTTTCTTTGCGTGTTTTAAAATTCCCGCGGATATGAGATAGAAGCCGCATGGCCAGCGACGCGCTCTATATCAACGACGGGATCACCATCGCTGGATGGGAGCTGACGGAACAATTCGTTCTGGCTGGCGGTCCCGGCGGCCAAAATGTCAACAAGGTTTCGACGGCCGTCCAGCTGTTCTTCAATATCCCGAATTCACCTTCGCTTCCCGATCGCGTCAAGACCAATGCCATAAAGCTTGCCGGCAAGCGCATGTCGAAAGAGGGCGTGCTGATGATCGAGGCAAGCCGCTTTCGCAGCCAGGATCGCAATCGCGAGGATGCGCGAGAACGCCTCAAGGAACTGATCCTTGAGGCCGCCAAGCCCCCACCGCGGCCGCGCAAGAAAACGAAACCGACCAAAGGCTCGATCGAACGCCGCCTGAAGGAAAAATCCGGCCGCGCCGAAGTGAAGAAGATGCGCAGCCGTCCCGGTGGAGAATGATATGACGGAGCTTTCGACCGGCGTCCGTCACTTCCCGGAATATCTGGACCGCGCCCGGCAGGAAGCGTTCGTCGAAATGATCCGCGGCATTGTCGCCGAGGCTCCGCTTTTCGTGCCCGTGATGCCGAGCACGGGCAAACCGATGTCGGTCCGGATGAGCAATTGCGGTCCACTGGGCTGGGTCACCGATAAGGAGCGCGGCTACCGCTATCAATCGACGCATCCTGTCACCGGCAGGCCGTGGCCGGCGATGCCGGACGTCTTGCTCGACATCTGGAACGATGTTTCCGAATGCGAAAAACCGCCGCAGGCTTGCCTGATCAATTTCTATTCAGACGACGCAAGAATGGGTCTGCATCAAGACAGGGACGAGCAGGATTTGAAGGCGCCTGTCGTTTCGATCTCTCTCGGCAACAGTTGTCTTTTCCGCATCGGCGGGCTTTCCCGCACAGACCGCACGCAGTCGGTCAAACTCGCCAGCGGCGATATCGTGGTGCTTGGGGGCGAAGGGCGTCTATGCTTTCACGGCGTCGACCGCATCTATCCGACAACTTCGACGCTGCTCAAGAATGGCGGGCGGATCAATCTGACGTTAAGGCGTGTGGATCCGTGAATCCGGCTAAAGCTTCCTTAGGGCGACCTGCTCGATGAGGTGGTTTTCGCCCTTGCGCAGGATCAGATCAGCCCGTGGGCGGGTCGGCAGGATGTTCTGCCGGAGATTCTTCAGGTTGATGTTGGCCCAAAGCCCTTCGGCGATCGAAAGCGCTTCTTTTTCGCTGATCGAGGCATAGCGATGGAAATAGGAATTCGGATCGCGGAAGGCGGTTTCGCGCAGACGCATGAAGCGTGTGACATACCAGTTGTGGATCAGTTCTTCTTCGGCATCGATGTAGATCGAGAAATCGAAGAAGTCGGAAACCATCGGCACGATCTTGCCGTCGGCCGGAAGGTCGCGCGACTGCAGAACGTTGATGCCTTCGAAAACCAGGATGTCGGGCCGGTCGATGATCGTGTATTCGTTCGGAACGACGTCATAGACCAGATGAGAATAGACGGGCGCCTTGACATTCGGCTGTCCGGCCTTGATCGCGGAGAGAAATTTCAGGATGGCGCCTGTGTCGTAGCTTTCGGGAAAGCCCTTGCGCTGCATCAGGTTTTCCCGCTCGAGCACTGCGTTTTGATGCAGAAAGCCGTCGGTCGTGATCAGGTCGACCTTTGGACTCGATGGCCAGCGCCGCAGGAGTTCCTTCAAGATACGCGCGGTCGTTGATTTCCCGACGGCGACGGAGCCGGCGATGCCGATGACGAATGGCGTTTTCGTCACGTCGGACAAGCTCAGGAACCGGTTGCGCTGTTCAAAGAGCAATTGCGATGATTCGACATGTGAGGAGAGCAGACGCGACAGCGAGAGGTAGATGCGCCGGACTTCGTCGAGATCGACCGGATCGCCCATCGAGCGCAGTCTCGCGACCTCCTCGGCCGTTAGCGTGAGCGGCGTATCGGCGCGGAACTTTGCCCATTCCTCGGAAGAAAAGAAATTATACGGCGAATAGGAATTCGCCTGGAAGTGATCGAGCGTTTCTGGCGCCCCAAGAATTTGCGTCGCGATACTCATGAACTCTGCCGGCTGGCCTTTTCCTTGACGCCGGATTGAGCCGTACGCCGCTCAAGCTCCGCCATCACATCCTGCAACGGAATGCCTGCTATCTTCAATACGACCAAAAGGTGATAGAGGAGGTCGGCCGCCTCGTAGGTAAGATTGGCGCGATCCGCCGCCACAGCAGCCATGACGGTTTCAATGGCTTCTTCGCCGAGTTTCTTTGCTGCCTTCTGCTGTCCGGCGGCAACGAGCTTCGCCGTCCAGGATTCATCCGGTGAGGCCTTCGACCGCTCGTCGACGATCTTTTCCAGATCGGAAAGGGAAAATCCGGTCATACTGTCGCTTTCAATCAGTCGAGGCGCATCGCAATGCCATGCGAAGACATATAGTGCTTCGCTTCGCCGACGGAATAGGTGCCGAAATGGAAGATGGAGGCAGCGAGCACGGCATTGGCATGCCCATCCTTCACGCCTGCGACCAGATCGTCGAGATCGCCGACGCCGCCCGATGCAATGACGGGCACGCGAACGCAATCGGCGATCGCCCGGGTGAGCTCAAGATCGTAGCCGACTTTCGTGCCGTCGCGATCCATCGAGGTGACAAGCAGCTCGCCGGCGCCGCGGGCAACCATCTTCTGTGCAAATTCCACGGCATCGATGCCGGTCGCGTTGCGGCCGCCGTGGGTATAGATTTCCCAGGCGCTCAAGTTGTCCTGGCCAACAGCCTGCGTGCGCCGCCGCTTGGCGTCGATCGAAACGACGATGCATTGGTCGCCGAACTTGTCGGCAGCTTCAGCGACGAAGTCCGGATTGTTCACGGCCGCCGAATTGATCGAGACCTTGTCGGCACCGCAGAGCAGCAGCTTGCGGATATCGCCGATGCTGCGCACGCCGCCGCCGACAGTCAGCGGCATGAAGCACTGTTCGGCGGTGCGGGAAACGACATCGAAGATCGTTTCGCGATTGTCCGATGAGGCCGTGATGTCGAGGAAGCAGAGCTCGTCTGCGCCTGCAGCATCATAGGCTTTCGCAGCCTCGACCGGATCACCGGCATCGATCAGGTTGACGAAGTTGACGCCCTTGACGACACGGCCGTCTTTGACGTCGAGGCAAGGGATGACGCGGGCTTTCAGGGTCATTGTGTGTCTTCCTTCTCCCGCGCCGCCTTGATCAGTGCCAAGGCTTCCCGAGGATCAATACGTCCATCATACAGCGCACGGCCTGAGATGGCACCTTCCAGCTTGCGGGCGTCGGGCTGCAACATGCGCTTCACATCCTCGATCGAAGCGAGCCCGCCCGAGGCAATCACCGGGATCGAAACGGCATCGGCAAGCTCCAGTGTCGAGGTCCAGTTGATGCCGGTCAGGATCCCATCGCGATCGATGTCGGTGTAGATGATTGCCGCGACGCCGGCACCTTCGAATTTCCTGGCAAGTTCGACGACGCCAAGCTCGGAGGCTTCCGCCCAGCCCTCCACGGCCACCTTGCCGCCCTTCGCATCGATGCCGACGGCGACGCTGCCCGGAAACTGCTTGCAGGCCTCGATGACCAGCGCCGGATCGCGAACGGCAACCGTACCGAGGATCACACGTGTCAGGCCGCGGGAGAGCCAGTTTTCGATATGCGCCAGCGTTCGGATGCCACCGCCGAGCTGCACCGGATTCTTCGTTGCCTTGAGGATCGTGTCGACGGCCGCGCCATTGACGCTTTCGCCGGCAAAGGCGCCGTTGAGGTCAACAACGTGCAGCCATTCGAAGCCCTGGTCTTCGAAAGTTTTCGCCTGTGCGGCAGGGTCGGGGTTGTAGACCGTTGCCTGCTCCATATCGCCGAGCTTCAGGCGAACGCATTGGCCGTCCTTGAGGTCGATGGCGGGAAATAGGATCATGTTGGTTCAGTCCTTGCGGTCTGCGCGAGCCTAAGGCTTCCAGCGCAGGAAATTGGTGATCAGGGCGAGACCGAGCTTCTGGCTCTTCTCCGGATGGAATTGCGAACCTGCCATGTTGTCGCGTCCGACGAAGGCCGTCATCGCTCCGCCGTACTCCGTCGTGGCGATGACATCGCCGGCGTTTTCGGCGGCCAGATAGTAGGAATGCACGAAATAGGCATGCAGGCCATCAGGCCCTGTCGGAATGCCTTCGAAGAGTGGATGCGGATGCCGAAGGTCGAGCGTGTTCCAGCCGATCTGCGGAATCTTGAGGTCGGGATCGTCCGGTGTCATTTCAACGACGTCGCCAGGAATCCAGCCGAAACCTTCCGTCACCGTTTTTTCAAGGCCGCGCGACGACATCAGCTGCATACCGACGCAGATACCGAGGAACGGCCTTGCCTTCCTCTCAACCGCTTCGATCAGCGCTTCGGTCATGCCGGGAACGGCATCGAGCCCGTGGCGGCAATCGGCATAGGCACCGACACCCGGCAGAACGACGCGGTCGGCAGACGCGACATTCTCGGCCCTGTCCGTCAGGTCGATATGCGCGTCGATGCCTGCCTCGCGTGCGGCGCGTTCGAAGGCCTTCGTTGCCGAGCGCAGATTGCCCGAGCCGTAGTCGATAATTGCGACGCGCATCAGCGTCCTCCGTTAAAGCCAAAGAGACCAAGCGAAGTCGTATTGCCATGGCGCCCGGGGGAATGCGGATGTCGCCCCCATTCCGGCGCCGGCATGCGGTCGCCATCGGCATTGGTCTCGATATTCGAAAAAAAGATCTCTTCCGCTGTCGCAAGCGAATCTGCCGTAATCACGGCTTCCTCGTTCCAGCCTTTGGAAGCGAGATTTCGGATTCGCAGGTTTTGGCCCTCGAAGCCGGCCAGGATGCAAGTGCCGAGCGTGATCGCAAAGCCTGCCGGCCAGAGTCCGGGCCGATCCATTAAAACGCCGCCGAGCCCCTGAAGCAGGAATGCTGCAAGCGCATAGAGCCAAAGCCGGTGTGCAAGAAGCCATAGCCAGGGAAAGAGAAAGCCGAGCAGCGTGAAGCCGTCGCGGATGACGCGCGTCTTCTCATGGGTGACATCCGTTCCGCCCGGAGCCGTCAAAACCAGATAGCTGGAAGTCATATCGTTCAAGCTCCCTGAAGGGGCTCAGACGAGCGTGCCCTTCGTCGAGGGAACACGGCCCGCCTGTCTTGGATCGATCTCTGTCGCCATGCGCAACGCGCGGGCAACGGCCTTAAAGCAGGTCTCTGCAATATGGTGGTTGTTGGCACCATAATGGTTCAAGATGTGCAAGGTGATGCCGGCGTTCTGCGCAAGTGCCTGGAAGAATTCGCGGACAAGTTCCGTGTCGAAGGTGCCGATCTTCGGCGCGTTGAAGGCGACGTTCCAGACAAGGAACGGCCGGCCGGAAAGATCGACGGCGGCTTTCGTCATCGTCTCGTCCATGGCAAGGTCGATCGAAGCATAGCGGGTGATGCCACGCCGGTCGCTGAGCGCTTTTGCAATCGCCTGGCCTATCGCAATCCCGGTATCTTCGACCGTGTGGTGATCGTCGACATGCAGGTCGCCCTTCGTCTCGATCTCCATATCGATCAGGGAATGTCGCGAAAGCTGATCGAGCATGTGGTCGAAGAAGCCGATGCCCGTCGAGATCTTGGCTTTGCCGCTACCATCAAGATTGACGGAAACGGAAACCGAAGTCTCGTTCGTCTTGCGGGAAACATTGCCCATGCGGCTTGCTGCAGTCTCGGCCATATGGCTGCTCCATCAGGAATGACGGCCGTTCCTTATCAGGCGTTCCCTCAAATATCCAGAAGCGCACCGGCAGAAAAACCGGCCCATTTGCAATCGGCATCGGCCAACTTACATAGGGCTCACAGGGCCGGAGAGCGGCTCGGCGTAACGCCCGCTGATCCGGGCAAGGATGTTTTGATGACAACGATTATTACAATTCGAAAGGGCGGCAAGGTGGTGATTGCCGGTGACGGCCAGGTCAGCCTCGGTCAGACCGTCATGAAGGGCAATGCGCGCAAGGTGCGCCGCATTGGTAAGGGCGAGGTCATTGCCGGCTTTGCTGGTGCGACCGCGGACGCATTTACGCTGCTCGAGCGTCTTGAAAAGAAGCTCGAGCAGTATCCGGGCCAGTTAATGCGCGCAGCCGTTGAGCTCGCCAAGGACTGGCGCACGGACAAATATCTTCGCAATCTAGAGGCCATGATGCTGGTCGCCGACAAATCGATAACACTGGCAGTCACCGGCAACGGCGATGTTCTGGAGCCCGAGCATGGCGTCACGGCGATCGGATCTGGCGGCAACTACGCATTGGCGGCGGCGCGTGCCCTGATGGATACGGACAAGTCTGCCGAGGAGGTCGCCCGCCGCGCGCTGGATATCGCAGCCGATATCTGCGTCTATACGAACCACAACATGGTGGTGGAAACACTGGATGCTGAAAACTAAGCCTGCCTCCCGATACCGTTTCCGCGACGTCTGCCGTGAGGATTTCCCTCTTCTGGCGCAATGGCTTGCGGAGCCGCATGTCGCGAGATGGTGGGGCGAACCTTCAACGGAGCTTGGTTCGATCGAAGAGGCAATGACGAGCGAAGAAACCCGGCCAATGATCGTGGAACTGGACGGAAAGCCTATAGGTTATCTGCAAAGTTACGATCCTCATCTTGAGGAGGGCCATCCTTATCAGGATCAGCCGAAGGGTACGCTCGGCATCGACATCTCGATCGGTATCCCGGAACTGACGGACAAGGGCCACGGTGCTGCGATCATCCGCCAGTTTACGTCCGCGCTTTTTGCAGACGGCGCCAAGCGCATCGTGATCGATCCGGATCCTGAAAACCTTCGGGCGATCAGGGCTTACGAGAAGGCGGGCTTTCGCTACGTCGATACAAGAACTTCCATTTACGGTCCGGCCCATTTCATGGCGCTGGACGCACCCGGAGAAACGGATTTACCATGACCACCTTTTCCCCCCGCGAGATCGTTTCCGAACTCGACCGCTACATTATCGGTCAGCATGAGGCCAAGCGCGCCGTGGCGATTGCGCTCCGCAACCGCTGGCGCCGTCAGCAGCTCGATCCGAGCCTGCGTGACGAAGTGATGCCCAAGAATATCCTGATGATCGGCCCGACCGGCGTCGGCAAAACGGAGATTTCCCGCCGTCTTGCCAAGCTTGCCGGTGCGCCTTTCATCAAGGTCGAGGCAACCAAGTTCACTGAGGTCGGTTATGTCGGCCGCGATGTCGAACAAATCATCCGCGACCTCGTCGAAATCGGCATCGGGCTCGCGCGCGACAAGAAGCGCGCCGAGGTCGAATCTAAGGCTCATATGAGCGCCGAGGAACGCGTCCTTGATGCCCTTGTCGGTGCGACCGCCTCTCCTGCCACCCGTGACAGCTTCCGCAAGAAGCTGCGCAACGGTGAACTCGACGACAAGGAAATCGATATCGAGGTTGCCGACACCGGCGCGGGCATGGGCGGCTTTGAAATCCCCGGCATGCCCGGTGCCAATATCGGTGTTCTCAACATCTCGGAAATGTTCGGCAAGGCGCTCGGCGGACGCACCAAGAAGGTCCGCACGACGGTGAAAGCCTCCTATACCGATCTCATCCGGGACGAGTCCGACAAGCTGATCGACAATGATATCATCCAGCGCGAAGCCGTGCGCGCGGTCGAAAATGATGGCATCGTCTTCCTCGACGAGATCGACAAGATTGCGGCGCGTGACGGCGGCATGGGGGCCGGCGTGTCGCGCGAAGGCGTGCAGCGCGATCTTCTGCCACTCGTCGAGGGAACGACCGTCTCCACGAAGTATGGACCGGTGAAGACGGACCATGTTCTCTTCATCGCCTCGGGCGCCTTCCATGTGTCGAAGCCTTCCGATCTCCTGCCGGAATTGCAGGGCCGCCTGCCGATCCGTGTCGAACTTCGGCCGCTGACCAAGGAAGACTTCCGCCGCATCCTGACCGAAACCGAAGCGAGCCTGATCCGGCAGTATCGCGCTCTCATGGAAACGGAGAATCTGAATCTAGAATTCACCGACGATGCGATCGATGCCCTAGCTGATGTCGCAGTCCATCTGAACTCTTCGGTCGAAAACATCGGCGCTCGCCGGCTGCAGACGGTGATGGAACGTGTCCTGGACGATATTTCCTTCAACGCGCCGGATCGCGGTGGTTCGGCGATAAAGATTGACTCGGCCTATGTGCGTGAACACGTCGGCGATCTGGCGCAAAACACGGATCTCTCGCGCTTCATCCTGTGATATTGCCGCACCGGCTGCAACCTTTGCAGGTTCCACAGCGGATTTCGACAGTCTGAACTCTCGACAGCGGGCCTTTTACTTCTTAGTGAAGGCCCGCTTGTGTGAACGCGGCTTTATTCGGCCAAGATTCTGGTCCAGTCAGCGCGCTTCGCCATGAAGACGATATAACCAGACGGAATAGCTGATCGTGCGACGCCTTTTGACATGCTTCCTGATCGCCATTGCGGCGCTCACATCCGTGCCAGCCTATGCCGTTGAGGTCGTGCCGCCCGGCAATCGCAACATCGAGCAGCCGGCGGTTCCGGGCGCATCCGTCCGTCGCACCAAGGGCACCAAGTCGACCTTCGACCGGAAGTACGAGAAAGTTTACGAACTGCTCTCCACCGATCGCGAACTGATGGGCAAGATCAGGAAGACGGCCGCCGCCTACAGCATCGATCCCATCCACATCATCGGCGCCATCGTCGGCGAGCACACTTATAACGTCGATGCTTATGACCGCCTTCAGTCCTACTACGTGAAGGCCGCCTCCTATGCCGGCGAGAGCTTCCGCTTTGCCTACGAGGGCGAGGATGTCGACACCTTCGTCGATCGTCCGCAGTTTGCAGAGTGCAACGGCAAGCGTGATTCCTATCTGCTCTGGAGCTGCCGTGAGGATGTTTGGGAACGCGACTTCCGTGGAAAGGCTGTGGACGGCAAGAGCTTCCCGAACAATCGCTTCAGCGCTGTGTTCTTCCAACCGTTTTATGCCGGTCAGACCTTTGGTCTCGGCCAGGTGAACCCGCTGACGGCATTAATGCTCTCGGATCTGGTCAGCCGTGTTTCCGGCTATCCGAGACTGAACGAAAAGGACGCCGGCGCCGTTTACAGCGCCATCATGGAGCCGGATATCTCGCTCGCCTTCGTTGCGGCCTCGATTCGCGAGTCGATCGAAGATTACAAGCAGATCGCCGGCATGGATATTTCGAAGAATCCTGGTCTGACCGCGACGCTTTACAATGTCGGCAATTCGCGCCAGCGCGCTTTGGCTCTTGCCGCGAAGAACCGGGCCTCAGGTGCGCTAGTCTGGCCAGAGGAGAATTATTACGGCTGGCTGATCAACGACAAGCTGGACGAGCTTGAGGGCCTGCTCTAACCTTCGCCTTTGCGGGAGGTTATAATCCTCCGCGAAAGGCCGTTTCCATGGATATGCGACCGGAACCGTTTGTTCCACCCGCACCGCTGCCGCGCTCTGTGCCGCCATCGCGGCTGGAGATGATCCGCACGATCCTTCGCAATCCGCTGGAGCTCTGGGGCGAGCCGTCCTACACGCTTCCCTGGATCAAGACGCGCTTCTTCCACGATAGCACGATCATCGTCAACGATCCGGGTCTCATCAAACATGTGCTGGTCGACAACGTCGCGAACTACCGCATGGCGGATATCCGCCAGCTCGTATTGCGCCCCATATTGCGCGACGGATTGCTGACGGCCGAAGGGGAGGTCTGGAAGCGATCGCGCAAGGCGGTTGCTCCCGTTTTCACGCCGCGCCACGCCAACGGTTTCGCAGGGCAAATGCTGCTGCAATCCGAGGTCTATGCGCGAAAATACGAAGCGGTCGGAGGCGAGAGCCAAGTATTCGAAATCGCCAGCGATATGACCGAGCTCACTTTTGCGATCCTCGCCGATACGCTGTTTTCCGGTGAGATCGTCACCGCATCAGACAGCTTTGCTGAGGATGTGAACGCGCTTTTGCACCGTATGGGCCGCGTCGATCCCATGGATCTCCTGCGAGCGCCGCCCTGGGTGCCGCGGGTGACACGCATTGGTGGCCAGAAGGTTCTCGACAAATTCCGCAACATCGTGCGCGAGACGATGGACGCCAGGCTCCGGCGCATGGCTGCCGATCGCGGCTCGGCGCCGGAAGATTTTCTGACTCTGCTGCTCGACCGGGCAGCAACGGGCGCCCTCACCAATGAAGAGATCGAAGACAATATTCTGACCTTCATCGGCGCGGGTCACGAAACGACGGCGCGAGCGCTCGCATGGACGCTCTATTGCGTGGCGAACAGTCCGCATATCCGCGACGCGATGGAGGAAGAGATCGGCCGCGTTCTCGCAAGCGGCGCCGAGCCCGTCGAATGGCTCGATCAGATGCCCTTCACCCGCGCCGCCTTCGAAGAGGCCCTACGGCTCTATCCGCCGGCGCCGTCGATCGACCGCGCGGCGATCGCTGACGACAGCTGGACAGATTCCAAGGGCGAGAAGGTCGATATCCATGCCGGCATGACGGTGCTCGTCATGCCCTGGACTCTTCACCGGCATGAGCTCTATTGGGAGAAGCCGCGTGCCTATATGCCCGAGCGGTTTTTCCCGGAAAACCGCGGCAAGATCGGCCGGTTCCAGTTCCTGCCATTCGGTGCGGGTCCGCGCGTCTGCATCGGTGCCACCTTCGCCATGCAGGAGGCGGTCGTCGCGCTAGCCGTATTGATGAGCCGTTTCCGCTTCGATGTGACGGAAAAGACCAATCCCTGGCCGGTGCAAAAGCTGACGACCCAACCTCAAAACGGTCTGCCGATGCGCGTCACGCAGCGTACTGTTTCCTTGTCGGCATAAATCTTTCGAACTATTGCAGAATTGACTATGAATGACAGCGGCGCAAATTGACAGCAGTGTGAAAACGCCGCCTTCCGCGGGAGGAGAATTGCATGAGCTGCATCGAAAAGAACGGTCTTTCCATCGAAACTGTCCTTCATGACTTCATCGTCAACGAAGTGCTTCCCGGCCTTCCGGTTGACGCGGATGCATTTTTCGCCGGCTTTTCCGCAATCGTTCATGACCTCGCGCCGAAGAACCGCGAACTGCTTCTGAAACGCGATCACCTGCAGGCGCTTATTGACGAATGGTATCGCCAGAACGGTGCGCCGGCGGACATGGAAAGCTATCAGGCCTTTCTGCGCCAAATCGGCTACCTGCTGCCGGAAGGCTCGGATTTCCAAGTTTCGACCGAGAATGTCGATCCCGAGATCGCTTCGATTGCGGGGCCTCAGCTCGTCGTTCCTGTCATGAATGCGCGTTACGCCCTGAACGCCGCAAATGCGCGCTGGGGCTCACTTTATGATGCGCTTTACGGCACGGATGCCATTCCCGAAAGCGACGGAGCGGAAAAAGGCAAGGGATACAATCCGAAGCGCGGCGAAAAGGTCATCGCCTGGGTTCGCGATTTTCTGGACAGCGCCGCGCCGCTCGAAGGCGCGAGCTGGAAGGATGCGGCTGCCTTCAAGGCGGACGGCGGAAATCTCGCGGTCACCTCGACGGACGGCGAAAAACTGGCGCTCACGGATAATCGGCATTTCGCCGGCTATCGAGGCGATGCGGAGACGCCGACACATCTTCTCTTGAAAAACAACGGTATTCACATCGAGATTATCATCGATGGCTCGACGCCGATCGGAAAGGGCGATCCGGCGCAGATCTCCGATGTCTGGCTCGAATCTGCGATCACGACGATCATGGACTGTGAGGATTCGATCGCCGCCGTCGATGCCGAGGACAAGGTCGTCGTCTATCGCAACTGGCTTGGTCTCATGAAGGGTGACCTGCAGGAGGAGGTGAGCAAGGGCGGCGCGACTTTCGTCCGCAAGCTCAATCCCGACATCACCTATCAGGCGCCGGACGGCTCCGCCTTTGACTTGCACCGCCGCTCGCTGATGCTCGTCCGCAATGTCGGCCACCTTATGGGTAATCCGGCTATCCTCGACCGCGACGGCCGGGAAGTTCCTGAAGGCATCATGGATGCCGCCATTACGGGCCTGATCGCGCTTTACGATATCGGTCCCAACGGCCTCCACAAGAACTCGCGCACCGGCTCGATGTATGTCGTCAAGCCGAAGATGCATGGGCCTGAGGAAGTGGCCTTCGCCGTCGAGATTTTCTCCCGCGTCGAAGAACTGCTCGGCATGCCGAAGAACACGATGAAGATGGGGATCATGGATGAGGAGCGCCGCACGACGGTAAATCTCAAGGAATGCATTCGTGCTGCCCGCGAGCGCGTCGTCTTCATCAATACCGGCTTCCTCGACCGTACCGGAGACGAGATCCATACCTCGATGGAAGCAGGCCCGATGATCCGCAAGGGCGATATGAAGCAGGCGGCCTGGATTTCCGCCTACGAGAACTGGAACGTCGATATCGGCCTCGAATGCGGCCTGTCCGGTCACGCGCAGATCGGTAAGGGCATGTGGGCGATGCCTGACCTGATGGCAGCCATGCTGGAGCAGAAGATCGCTCACCCGAAGGCCGGCGCCAACACCGCCTGGGTTCCCTCGCCAACCGCAGCAACACTGCATGCGACGCATTATCACCGGATCAACGTGGCCGATGTTCAGCGCGGACTGAAGGATCGTGCCCGCGCCAAGCTCTCCGATATCCTTTCCGTTCCTGTCGCCACCCGGCCGAACTGGACAGCGGAAGAAATCCAGCGAGAACTCGACAATAATGCGCAGGGTATCCTCGGCTACGTCGTCCGTTGGGTCGATCAAGGTGTCGGCTGCTCAAAGGTGCCCGACATCAACAATGTCGGGCTGATGGAAGACCGCGCAACGCTTCGCATTTCCGCTCAGCACATGGCCAACTGGCTGCACCACAAGGTCGTCAGCGAAGCGCAGATCATCGAAACGATGAAGCGCATGGCCGCAGTCGTCGATCAGCAGAATGCCGGCGATCCTGCCTATATACCGATGGCGGAGAATTTGGAGCGCTCGGTCGCCTTCCAGGCTGCCGTCGATCTTGTCTTGAAGGGCAGGGAGCAGCCGAGCGGCTACACGGAACCGGTTCTTCATCGCCGCCGTCTTGAGCTCAAAGGCAAGCAGGCTGCATAAGGCTCATGATCTAACAAAAAGGCCACCGGAAGAAAATTCCGGCGGCCTTTTTTATAACGAATTCGCTTTTTAGCTTACTGGATAACGATGACCTTGGTCGCCTTGCCCGGACGGACACGGCTGTAGAGGTCGATAACGTCCTGGTTCATGAGGCGGATACAGCCGGACGAAGCCGCGGTGCCGATGGAGGCCCATTCGGGCGTGCCGTGAAGACGGAAAAGGGTGTCCTGACCCTTTTCGTTGAAAAGATACATGGCGCGTGCGCCGAGCGGATTCGTGAGACCTGGGCCCATGCCGTCTTCGACGTATTTTGCAATGTCGGGCTTGCGGACGGCCATCTCCTTCGGCGGATGCCAGGTCGGCCATTCCTGCTTCCAGGCGACATAGGCCGTGCCGGCCCATGCGAAGCCCTGCTTGCCGACGCCGATGCCGTAGCGCATCGCCTTGCCGCCCGGAAGGACGTAGTAAAGGTGGCGTTCGCGGGTGTTGACGATGATCGTGCCCGGACGCTCGGTCGTCTCGTAGGAAACGATCTGTCGGCGGAACTCCGGCTTGACGCGCTGGATCGGGATGGCGGGTAGAGCGTATCCGGCATCAGTCCTCACGCCGTAGGCGTCATCGAAGATCTGCGCCGTCTGGACAGTCGGGCCGGCGGCATTGTCTTCGAGGGAAGCGCGATCGGAATTGGTGGAGCAGCCGGCCAGAGCGAGGGTCGCGATCAGGCCGAACACAGGGAATGCATTGCGGATGCGCATGAATATCTCTTAGGATTGGCAGTGAGGAAACGGTCTTGGAACCATCTTTGATTATGGTTTATTTTCGATTAACTTCGTCTTTGCAAGATGTTGCAGTGCGACGAGAGTTGCCCGCAGCGGCAAAGTAGAACCGCATGGTTTTTTTGCAACAGAGCGCAGTGTTCCCAAACGGTTATCCATGACGATTTTGAGCGTTTACAATAACAATCCGTTAATAGATGGCCGGCAATCGGACAGAGCTATGCTCGTGCGCCGAGGGACTCAGATATTACTTCACGACATGCGTCATGCGGTTCTGCCTGAACTGCCGTTGGCGAGCGGCCGGCGCGCCGATCTGATCACCATGTCGGAAAAGGGCGAGATCTGGATTATCGAGATCAAAACCTCAATCGAGGATTTTCGCGTTGATCGCAAATGGCCCGAATACCGGCTGCATTGCGACCGGCTCTTCTTTGCGACGCACAAGGATGTACCGCTTGATATCTTCCCGGCGGAATGCGGACTGTTCCTGTCGGACGGCTATGGCGCGCATATGATCCGCGAAGCGCCGGAACACCGCCTGGCGCCGGCAACCCGCAAGTCGGTCATGCTGAATTTCTCCCGTGCCGCCGCGCAGAGACTGATGCTGGCCGAATGGGCGAATGGCAAGCAGCTTGCCACCGACGATATTTAACAGCGGCTATTTCGGAGCGCGTTTGGCGAGAATTCGCTGCAGCGTGCGGCGGTGCATGTTGAGCCGCCGCGCTGTTTCGGAGACGTTGCGCTCGCACATTTCGTAGACACGCTGGATATGTTCCCAACGAACCCGGTCGGCCGACATCGGGTTTTCGGGAAGTTCCGCCTTTTCGCCCGGCCGCTGAGTCAAGGCTGCGAACACGTCGTCCGCATCGGCAGGCTTCGCGAGATAGTCGACAGCTCCGAGCTTCACGGCCGTCACCGCCGTTGCGATATTGCCGTAGCCCGTCAGCACGATGATCCGCGTATCGTCCCGGCGCTGGCGGATCGCCTCGATGACGTCGAGGCCGTTACCATCGCCGAGCCGTAGGTCGACCACCGCATATTTCGGCGGATGGCTCTTCGACTTCGCAACTCCTTCCGCAACCGATTCGGCCATTTCGACCTGGAAGCCGCGTGTCTCCATCGCGCGTGCCAGGCGTCGCAGGAAGGGACCATCATCGTCGACGATCAAGAGGCTCGCGTCGGGGCCGATGTCGTGTTCGCCGGCGGTAAGGGTTTCGTGGCTTTGTTCGGTCATGGTCTTCGATCCTGGCGGTTTGCAACCCGCCCTATATTTGCCAACTGCACATATCTTCATTATGCCGATAAAGTCATTTTGTCGAATTTGCATCGATGAGCATGCGCGGCCATTCGACACGGATACGCGCTCCTTCACTTTCCGGATCGCGGTTCTCGAAAACCAGCGTCGCACCGGAACGTTCAAGCAGCGTCTTGGCGATGAAAAGTCCAAGCCCCAGCCCGCCTGCAGTATCCTCCTTCTGCCTTTTGGTGACGTAAGGCTCTCCGATACGGGTGAGAATATCCGGTGCGTAGCCGTTGCCGTCGTCCTCGATGACGATCAGCACCTTGTTGTGGTCATGTTCGACCGTGACCGTTACCTTCTCGCGAGCATAATCGACGGCATTTTCGATGAGATTGCCAAGCCCATAGATGATCCCGGCATTGCGCTCCGTCACCGGTTCACCCTTGCGCGGGCTTTTCTCGATCAGCTCGACTTCGATCGGAAATTCGCGATAGGGGGCAATGATCTCCTCGATCATCGAAGACAGCGGCAGCCGCCGCATATGCGCATCGCCCTCTGCCGAAAGGCTCGTCAGTCGCTTCAAGATATCTCGGCAACGTTCGCTCTGGCTGCGCAGCAGTTGCACGTCTTCGCGGAACCGGTCGTCGTCCTTCAGTTCGCGCTCCATCTCCTTTGCGACGACGCTGATCGTCGCAAGCGGCGTTCCGAGCTCATGTGCCGCCGCCGCGGCCAGGCCGTCGAGTTGCGAGAGGTGCTTTTCCCTCTGCAGCACGAGTTCGGTCGCGGCCAGTGCATCCGCCAGCTGGCTCGCTTCCATCGAAACGCGATAGGCATAAAAAGCTGCAAAGACCATGGTCGACGCAATCGAGCACCAGACACCGAACTGCATGACGTTGTGCACATCGATCTCCGCACCATTGAACCATGGAAGCGGGAAGGGCGAGAAGGCGAGGATCGTGATGCAGACCATTGCAAAGACGATGAGTGCAACGCTGTAGCGGATCGGCTGGGAGGCAAAGGAAATGATGACCGGCACGCAGACGAGCGCCGCAAATGGGTTCGCCAGGCCGCCGGTGATAAACAGCAGCGCGCAGAGCTGCAACAGATCCAGCCCAAGCAGCGCGAAGGCAGCCGGCGGTTCCAGGCGATGTGTCGGCGGATAGCGGATCGTCAGAAAGAAATTGACCCAGGCAAGCGCTGCAATCAGCAAGCTGCTGGCGAGCAGCGGCAACGGGAATTTCAGCCAGAAGGCAACGATGAAAACCGTCGCCGCCTGTCCGCCGACCGCGAGCCAGCGCAAACGTACGAGCGTCTGCAGGCGCAGCCTGCGGCTGCTATGCCGGTCGTTCTGCGGTTTGTTGTTGACGTCATCGGCCATGCTCGGCTCCTCGCCCAGGCTTATGTACCACGCGGCTTGGCGCGTGTCGTCGGCAAGGCTTCCTCTGGCCGCTCCGGCCAGGAATGCCGCGGATATCGGCCTCGCATTTCGGCACGTACGTCCTTCCAGGAACCTGCCCAGAACCCTGGGAGGTCGCGCGTCGTCTGGATCGGCCGGTGCGCGGGCGAGGTCAGTTCGAGAAGAAGCGGCAGCCGTCCGCCGCCGATCGCCGGATGCTGCTTCAATCCGAAAAGCTCCTGTACCCGGATCGTCAGCAGCGGCTCCTCGCCGTCATACTGGATCGGATGCCGCTGGCCCGTTGGCGCTTCGAAATGCGTCGGTGCAAGCCGGCTGAGGTCACGTTGCAGTTCGCGCGACACAAGCGCCATCAGCCCGCTGGTGAGCGATCCGGCGGAAATATCCGAAAGCCCGCGCGCATCGCTCTGGTAGGGCGTGAACCAGTCGTCCAGCCGTTCCAATAACGCAGCGTCGCTGACATCCGGCCATGGCGCGCCGATCGTTCGATGCAGAAAGCCGATCCGTTCGCGCAGCTGGATAGCTTCCTTGGAAAAGGGCAGGGCGTTGAGTCCCAATTGCCGTATGCCATCCGCTAGTGCTGCGGCAACAGGCTCGCCGTCTGGCCGGGGCAACGGCGTTTCGTCAAAGACGATCGCCCCGAGCCTTGTCGCGCGCCGGGCGCGGACCTGCCTGCTCGGCAGGTCGAAATAGGTCTGCTCGCCGATCTTGATCACACCTGGCAGCTGGGTTTCGACATCGCCGCGCGAAATCTCCGCCGCAGCCAGGATGCGTGCCTGCGTCGCGCGTCCGGTCAGATCGGCGATCACCATCATCTGGCTGCCCGCCAGACGTTCCGTCTCCGACAATTCGGCGCCACGGCCGTTTGCCATCACGTACCGTCCCCGCCCGCCGCGCTGCAGGGCAATCCGATCGGGAAAGGCATGCAGCAGGAGCTGTCCGGCAAGCGGTGGCGCGCTTGAGGAAATCTTGTCGAGCCCGCGCGCCAGCCGTCCGGCAAGGCGTCGCGAAGCATCCGCCCTTTCGCCCTTCTCCACCTTGAAGCGCCGCAAACGGTCCTCGATGTCGATGCTCGTGCCGCCGAGGCCCTGTTCCGTTAGAAGAACGGCAAGCATTGCAGCTTCTTTTGCGTGACCGCTTTCCCCGGCCGAAACCACCATGGCTGCCAGCCGCGGCGGCAGGGCAAGATCGCGCATCGTCCGTCCGCGCGCAGTCAAAGTTCCATCCTTGTCTAGGGCTCCGAGTTCCTGCAGCAGCGCGCGCGCCTCCTTCAGCGTCGTCGCTGGGGGCTGGTCGACGAAGGCAAGCGATGCCGGATCCTGAACGCCCCAATGCGCCAGATCGAGCACGAGACCGGAAAGATCGCTCGACAGGATCTGCGGCGGTGTGAAAGCAGGCAGCGCGGCCGTCTGCCCCGGGTGCCAGAGGCGGATCGCGATACCGGGTTCCGTTCTGCCTGCGCGCCCGGCGCGCTGGTCGGCCGAAGCCCGCGACACCCTCACCGTCTCCAGCCGTGTGATACCTGTCGAAGCCTCGAACACCGGCAGCCGCTGCAGCCCGCTGTCGATTACGATGCGCACGCCGTCGATGGTGATCGACGTCTCGGCGATCGAGGTCGCAAGCACGATCTTGCGCGTGCCCTTCGCCGCCGGACGGATTGCTGCATCCTGCTCTTTCTGGCCGAGATTGCCGTAGAGAGGGGCGATCAGCGTGTTCGACCCCAACCGCCCTTCGAGTCTTTCCGCCGTTCGGGTGATCTCTGCCTGCCCAGGCAGGAAAGCGAGGATCGATCCCGTCTCACCCGCATGGGCCTCGATGATTGCCCGTATAGCGGCATCCTCTATACGCTCGCCGCTCGGGCGATCCCGATAGCGGACGTCGATCGGAAAGCTCCGGCCCCTGCTTTCGATCACCGGCGGATGGTCGAGGAGTGCTGCGACACGCTCGACGTCGAGCGTTGCCGACATCACCAGAAGCCGCAGATCATTACGGAGCGCCGTGCGCACGTCGAGCGCCAATGCCAGTCCGAAATCCGCATCGAGCGAACGCTCGTGAAATTCGTCGAAAATGACTGAAGAAACCCCCGAAAGTTCCGGATCGTCGAGGATCATGCGCGCAAAGACGCCTTCGGTGACCACTTCGATCCGCGTCTTGCCGGAAATGCGGTTGTCGAGGCGCATGCGGTAGCCGACTGTTTCGCCCACCTGTTCGCCGAGCAGAAAGGCCATGCGGCTCGCCGCGGCCCGCGCTGCCAGCCGCCGTGGCTCCAGCAGAATGATCCTGCCGTCGTTGCGCCATGGTTGATCCAGCAGATAAAGCGGCACAAGCGTGGTCTTCCCGGCGCCGGGTGGCGCGGAAAGAACGGCTCGTCCGCTTTCGGCAAGTGCGGTTCCGATCTCGGGCAGAACGTGAGAAACCGGAAGTTCCGGCAGAACGGGCATTGCGCTTATTTCCCGCCGGTGACGGTTTCATAGGCGAGAATCGCTCCGGCGAGATCCTCGAGCGCAGCGCCCACCGATTTGAAAAGCGTGATCTCGCCTGCCGCGCTGCGGCCGCCTCGTGTTCCGCGAACGAGTTCGGCAAGTTCTGCCTTGATCGCACCCTCGTTGAGCACGCCGCTTTCGAGCGGCTGAACGATATCACCCGCTTCCTTCATCGCACCGGCTCGCGTATCGACGAAAACGGACGCACGGCGGATCGCCTCGTCGTCGGTCTCGCGCATGCTAGGCTTGAAGCCGCCGACGAGATCGAGATGGGCGCCGGGTTTCAGCCATGCGCCGCAAATGAGCGGCTCGCTTGAGAGCGTGCCGCAGGAGACGATGTCGGCGGTTCGCGCCGCCGCTTCGATATCGACGACTGCCTCAGCGGCCAGCCCAAGCTCTCGGGCTTCGGCCGCTACCTTTTCTGCGCCTGCACGATTGCGCCCCCAGATATGGATGCGCTTGATCGGCCGGATGGCCGTATGCGCCTGCAGCAGGTTGAGCGAGAGGCGGCCGGTTCCGCAGACAAGCAGCTCGGCCGCACCCGGCCGCGCCAGATAGCGTGCCGCCAATGCCGAGG
>NZ_CP064189.1:300000-461509 GCF_015353075.1 Rhizobium sp. 007
GAAGCAAGAAGCTGGAACTTATGCCGCGCGGCGCGCTGGGTGAGTTGTGTGTCACAGGTGCATGCCTGAGTCTTGGGTATCTCGATAAGATAGAGCAACCGGCAACTCGGTTCGAAATGATGCAAGGCGGCCAGTTGCTCTACCGGACTGGTGATCTTGCCAGATTCCGGGAGGATGGGACGCTGGAGCTTCATGGCCGCGACGATGACCAAGTCAAGGTGAACGGTTACCGCGTCGAACTCGACGAGGTCGCGCATGCGCTCCGATCGCACCCCGCCGTAAGCGATGCCGGGGTCGCGTTGCATGCCATGCCGGATCGGGGCGGCTTGCTGGTGGGCTATGTGGTCAGCACTGCAGATCTCCTCGATGAGGCCGACCTTCTGGCATTCACACGGGAAACACTTCCAACATACATGGTGCCAGCGCGCATTATGCGCATTGATGAACTGCCTCGCAATCCAGGTGGCAAATTGGACCGTCGCGCCTTACCACTGCCAACTGCGATGTCCACCGGCAAAGGAAGGAGACCGCAAACGGTAACCGAGGCAGCCCTCGCAAATCTTTGGGAGCGTCTGTTGGGTTGCGAAGAGGTTTCAGCTGAGGACGAGTTCTTCGCTCTTGGGGGAACTTCGATCCTAAGTGTGCGATGCGTGTCCGACGCCAGCCTTCGTGGCTTGCGCTTCACCGTCGGCGAACTCTACGATAACCCTCGACTGGCCGACCTGGCGAGTCTCATTGACGCACACGGGGATGCTCTGCCCAATGAGACTACATTCGATCGCATCAAATCCGAGAATGTGGCCCCGCCTTTTTCCCCCACCATGCGTTTCTTCAGCCAGCACATGGGCTACGATGAGCACTTCAATTTGTACGGCCTGTGGAAATTCAGCGCAGGAGAGCTTAATGGAACGCTCTTATCGCAAGCCGTTGCCACGCTGGGTGATGAGCATCCCATGCTTCGTACCCGGCTCGTTCGCTCAGACGGGACTCCGGCGCGCACGCTCCCGACCGACGACCCGCTGTCGCTAGAACGTATCACACTCCCCGCCGATTTGCCGGAAATGTGGGAACAGATCGTGTCAGAAAAAACCGAACAGGCACAGTATGCCTTCCGGTTCGACGGTCGCACCCCCCTCCTCAGGGTGTTGCTATTCGAGGGGGGCCAACCGCAGACACAGCGAAGCTGGCTATTCATTGTCGTGCATCACTTCCTTACAGACGGCTACGGTTTTCGTCTTTTAATTGGGGAACTGGAACGACTCTATAGGACTGCGGCGGCTGGCCTAGAGGTCAAGCCAACCGCCCTCACAGGACACGCCAGCATAGCCAATTGGCTTAACCTCCTTCGCAATCATGCGATAGATCATGCCGAGGAAGAGCTTGAATACTGGGAAACCCGACCTTGGGCAGCATTAATGCCCTCCGATTCGCCACTGGCTCTAGCGGCGGCGCGTTCTGGAGGAGACCCAACCCCATCCGATCCTGTCGGCGCGCGTCGCATGCAGGCGTTGTTGCGGGCCGGCGAAGTGGACAACGACGAATTCTTGCGGTTGTGTGAATCCCAAGGGACTCGATTTCTCAGCATCCCTCAAGTGGAAACCGCTGCACTGTTAGGATTTTCCGATCGTGCTGGGATAGATGGGCTGGATCTTATTCTATTGGCTTTTTTGCGGACATTAGGTGGCGATCGTCCAATGCTTGGACTTTACGTGGACAGCATTACGGCCCTGCGCACTCCTGTATTGGGCGGTGTCGATCTATCAAATAACCTTGGAATCTGCTGTGAACTCTTGCCAATGCCACTGGTGGTCGATGGCACTGAACCAGCGATGGCACAATTGCGCTCTGTAGCCGCCCAACGTCGCCGGATACCCACCCTTGGCCTTGGCCTGCGTGCTCTCCAAGCATTTCATCCTGATGAGAGAGTGGCGGCGCGCGCGGCACGATTGCCAACGCCGCGTGTTGTGATCAATTTCCGTGCTCCTCTAGCGGCCATCGGCGGGCGCCGTTTTTTGGACCAGCAAGAGGCGCCGTTATGGTGTGGCGAAGACATGAATTTTAACAAACACCATTGGCTTGAGTACTCAATCGACGAAGTGAATAGCTGTTTGCGCATAGTGCAACAACATAACTATTCTCGTATTGATGGATCATCGGCCACGTCAACTGCAAACAAATTGCAGAACAACCTGACGGGAATCATTCGCGAGATTTGCAATAGACAATAATAAGTCTCAACTGACTCCAGTGTCCGATGATATTCTACCTAAAAGCAGGCGCTCAAATGAAACCGATCCAGTTAGAGCAGCTCGAGAACGAGCCCATGGTGCCACTTGTGCTAAGGCTTGCCGTTCCAACGATTGTGGGACTTTGCGTCAGTGCGGCCTACCAGCTTTTGAATGCTTTCTTCGTTGGACGTCTTGGGGCAGAGGCGGTGGCCTCTCTTGCGATTACATTCCCAATTACCATGGTCCTGACGCTTGTCGGGCAAGCGGTGGGGACTGGGGCAGCATCGACCGTGGCGCGCAGCCTCGGTCGGCATGACCATGCATCCGCAGCAGCATTCGCCTTGACAGCAATTGTCTTGGGCTTGGGCATTGCGATATTAGCTTCTGGTAGTATCGCGACCAGCATCAGCGTCCTCCTGACATGGTTTGGCGCTAGCAACAATACGCTGCCCTATGCGATCGAATACCTAAGGCCGCTCCTGTTTGCCCAGGTGCTGCTCGTATTCAACATGATCTGCGGCTTCATCGTCAGGGCCGAGGGGAACACGTTATTCAGCATGGTCACGCAGATTGTGGCATTTGCTCTCAACGCAGTGCTCGATTCCCTGCTGATCTTCGGATTGGATCTGGGGATCGCAGGAGCTGGTTTCGCAACATTGATTGCGCAAGCGGCTGCGGCCGCCGTGTACGGTTGGCATTTTGCGACCGCGTCCGGTGTGGTGAGGCTAGGCCGTCATCCAGCAACCGGTTTATTGGCGCGTATAGGTGTCATTCTGGCGGTAGGAAGTCCGGCGGCGCTCGCGAGTGTGGCTGGCATTGCTGCCATGTGGCTGCTCAATTCTACTGCCAGCACATTTGGCGACGATACTTTGGCCGGGGTGGGTGTCGCAACGCGGCTGCTTTTCATAGTGGCTCTACCAATCAGTGGCCTGTGCATCGGTGCCCAATCTGCGGTCGGCTACAACATCGGTGCGGGAAGGGGCGACAGAGTGCGGCAGGCATTGACCGCAATATTGTCCCTATCCTTAGCGTTCTCATCGATGTGCGCGCTCATAGGCA
This sequence comes from Rhizobium sp. 007, assembly GCF_015353075.1. Taxonomy (NCBI): domain Bacteria; kingdom Pseudomonadati; phylum Pseudomonadota; class Alphaproteobacteria; order Hyphomicrobiales; family Rhizobiaceae; genus Rhizobium; species Rhizobium sp. 007. Next base: position 303,288 of record NZ_CP064189.1, read on the forward strand.
TCGGCCAATCGCACGCTTTGGCCGCCTGGTTTGTTACGGAGACCTCAGCTATCGCGGTCGCGGAACGCGCAATTGCTGCATTCCTAGCTGCTTCTGTTTGCTTTCCCGCAATGGCAGTCACTATTATGCTGGTACAGGCCAAAGGCGAAGTGACACGGGCATCGCTGCTCGCAATTACGCCCGATGGGCTATTCCTGATACCACTCCTGCTAGTGTTGCCGCGGTGGCTGGGCGTCAAAGGTCTCATCATTAGTCCCGTTCTCAGTGAGGCTGCTGCTGGCCTGACTGCCACGCTCGTCCTTTATCGAGAGTGGCGGCGCTTGAGCAGAGATGAACGTTCGCTTCGCGTTTAACATCGCAATGCTACTTCGGCGAAAGAGTTGAATTACCAAAACAGAAACACAAGCGTCTCAAATGAAATCTGTGAAGATCTGGCAGTTTGATTTGAACGTTCCGCCCCACCCGTGGCCGGACTGCCTTGCCTGGTTGGATCACGAAGAACAGGAAAAATATAATCGTTTGAAGCATCGGCACGACGCGCGAAGGTTTGCAGCGGCGCACGTGGCCCTACGCCGAATCTTGGCCGGTTGCTTGCTTATTGAGCCCTGGGATGTGAAATTTGCGTACAGCCAATGGCGTCGCCCATACGTTCCCGGAGGGCCTATTTTTTCGTTGAGCCGCAGCGGCGACCTAGCACTTGTCGCTGTCTCTCACCAGCCTTTGCTCGGCATCGACGTCGAATGCCTGGACCAAGCGGTTGAATGGAGCTGGCTTGAGACCATTTGGTCGCCGGCAGAATGGCGACGGCTTCGGACGATGACGAATGCTCCTGAACTATTATTGCGCCTTTGGGTTCGTAAAGAAGCCGCAGTAAAAGCTCTGGGACTCGGACTTGCCCACCCCCTGTCGCAGGTCGTGGTTCCACTCTCGCGACAAACTGGCCCCAATGGTGCGCGTCTGTGGCTTCGGAACGAGCAGGGAAGCCACTGCTGGCGCGTATACGATTTACCAACAAAGGTTGGTTTCATCGGATCGATCGTAACGGCGCGGCCTGTCGCTCCTGAGAGTCTGGCAGTGCATGGGTTCCCCGCCGCAGGTGATTGGAGCGGCGCCGTTGCCAAAAGCACAGGTTCGCTTGTTGCGCCGCAGCACTCCGGCTAGACCGCCGCCTAGAGCAATTCGCCTCCATGCTGGATCGTGCCGCTGTGATCGGGATAGGACTTGGCTAATCCATGTTCCAATTGCATGGTGCAGACGCTACCGGCAGGCCACTGTTCTGGAAGAAGCTGACGCGAGGTCAGCTGCGCACCTTTCTTGCTAGCCATCCGCCAAAGATCGTGGCGATGGGAAGGGCGCGCTGCCCCTCTCCCCTGCAAGGAGAAAATCGGTCTCCCCGTCCTTCCTCCGCTAAGGCCTCCGGCCACGCTCCGTGCAGGATCGACGCGGATCCGCATGCGCGGATCATGCGTCGCCCCTTCTGCTTCGCCTGCGGGCGGGTGATCCCCCTCCGATTTGTCCCTGTCGTTTGGCAGTTAAACGTGAGAATGCGCCCGTTAGAGCAGCTCTTGGCAGTTAATTTGAGACGGTCCGCCCATGTTCCGCATTGACCAATTCTGATTTTAAGTGGTTGTAAAAATTCCGATTTACTGGACGTGATCTGCTAGGATGGAAAGCTCCTGTCCTTGTGGCAAAATATCAAATTAGGTGCCAAATCACGAACTGAAATCTCAAATTTACTGCTCGATCCAAATAGTGTGCCGTGCTATCTCGTTGAAATGCTTGCAGGCAGAGTCTCACGATTAACTGCAAAACGACACTGCGCATGGCCCGGCGGATGCGGCAGTGGCACGAACACCTCCTGGCGGCGTTGTTCCCGCTCGCGCGTGTAATCCTTGATGATCGTGTAGCCGCCGGTGAACCCGCACTCGTCACGGAGCCGGTCGAACACCCGCTTGGCCGTATGGCGCTGCTTGCGCGGCACCTTCACATCCTCATCGAGCCACTGATCGATGGTTGACACAAACGCATCCAGCTTCGGCCGCCGCACAGGTGACCGGCGCTGATAGCCGGGCGGAACAGAATAATCTTGGCGACACTGTCGCGCGATATGTTGAAATGCTTTGCAGCCTGACGACGGCTCATTCCTTCCGAAACAGCCAGCCGAACCTTCAGACAAAGTTCCACGGTGTAGATCCCCTGTCCCTCCTGCGTTCAATGCAGCAAGGAAATAGGTGGCCGGATTTTACTCCGCCCGCGGCCGGACTATTCCGCCGCTACCGTGGCAGGTTTTTGCACCGCCGCTCTCAGGTGACCGGTTTAAGGCAGTTGAGAGCCGTCGGGCCAGAACTCGGCGATTTTCCGGAACGCTCATCATCGTCATATGGTTGCCTGGGATCGGTGTGGCATGAACACACGCCGCAGCTATGATATGTTGCCAACCTAGCATGCGCGAGCTTGCCTCTTGACCATCCATATTTTCTTCAGTTCCTGCACGAAGGTTGATGAGCGGCTCGGTGGCATAAAACTGATGTATTTCGATTGGCAGGGACGGAACTCGATACGATTGCACCACTTGTTGGAACTGGTCGATCCTTTTATACATCAAAGCTTCGCTTTGAATATCGCGATACGCGTGCAGCGCTCCAAGTTGCTGTCCCTTCTTGAGCAATTGAGCGATTGAATTTTGTTGTGCAAGGTGGTCCTCGAGTTCGAGGACGTCATGGTCCACGACATCAAGGGATTGCAGCACCGCTTCTCCCACCACTTCTAAGGGTCGTATGCTCGATGGATTTGAGGATAGCGCAACATCAATGAAACCCATGAATGATATAGCCTCGTCGAGATATAGTAGGCGCTGGGCAATTGCGTAAGCCAAAATTCCGCCTGAAGAGTATCCAGCAAGGCGATACGGACCTTGCGGCTGGATTTCTTTGATCGCCAGGATTACCTTGGCGGCTATGTGTTCAAGAGTTAGGGGACGAATTTCATCGAAAGGCGGCCATGGCAGAGCATAGACGGGACAGGATGCGTCCATTTCCCTTGCCAAGCTAAGGGCATAGGAACAATCTCCTGAACCCGAAGGAACAAAGAAGAGCGGCGGCTGCGATCCCGTAGCACGAATGGAAAGCACTCGAGATGTATTGCGGTGCCGCTGTACATCAATCTTCGACGCGAGTTCGTGCAAGACAGGAGCTTGAAAGAGATCAGCGGCGTCAAACCTGAGGTCAAGTGATAGCGCTCGACTGAGAAGCTGTACTGCCAGCAGCGAGTGGCCGCCGAGTTCGAAGAAGTTGTCGTGGCGGCCGATGCGCTCGAGGCCGAGCAGCTCTTGCCAGATCGCCGCCAGCGCCGTCTCGACCGCGCCCTGCGGTGCCTCATAGACGGTGCGCGCATAGGCATCGTCGTCGGGAACAGGCAGCGCCTTGCGGTCGAGCTTGCCGTTCGGCATCAGCGGCAGTGCTTCCAGGCGCACGAAGGCGGCCGGCACCATGTAGTCCGGCAGCAGGCCACCGAGATGGGTCCGCAACGCTGCGGCAAGCTCCACGCCATCGGCCTCGTGCGACCCGTCCGCCGTCTTCGCAACCACATAGGCGACGAGCCGCTTGTCGCCGGCGCGATCGGCGCGCGCCACCACCACCGCCTCGGCGACTAGCTTGTGCTCCAGCAGCCGGGCGGCGATCTCGCCCGGCTCGATGCGGAAGCCGCGGATCTTCACCTGCTCGTCGTTGCGGCCCAGGAACTCCAGATTGCCGTCCGGCAGATAACGCCCAAGGTCACCGGTCCGGTACATCCGCGCCCCGGGCTCATCATTGAACGGATCGGCCAGGAACCGCTCGGCCGTCAGCTCCGGCCGGTTGAGATAGCCGCGCGCCACCCCCGCCCCGCCGATATAGAGCTCGCCCACCGCCCCGAACGGCACAGGCTGACCATGAGCGTCAAGCACATACACCCGCGTGTTCGCGATCGGACGGCCGATCGGGACGTTCGCGGATACAGCTGGCGCTGCCGGAACCTCATAGAACAGACAGCCGACGATCGTTTCGGTGGGGCCGTACTCATTCATCATTCTGGCCGCAGGCTGGACTCTGCGCCACAGCTCGACTGTCGAACCGAACAGCGCTTCACCGCCGATGATAAACAGGCCAACCTCGCTGGCGGTAGAGTCCGCCAGCATCTGTTGGCCAAGCGCGTCCAAATGGCTCGGCGTGATGTCGATGACCCCGCAGTGCGAGCGGATCCTTTCCTTCACCCCCTCGACCTCGTCTCCCTCCCTGACAAGCTGTGCATGGCCACCACACAACAAAGGCACAAAAAGGCTGGTAAGTACGGAATCGAAGGCCAAGGACGAGGAGACTACCGAGGAGGACCTGGGCGCGTAGGCCCCACAGGCCCAGTGCAAATAGTTCACCAATCCCCGATGCTCGACCATGACGCCCTTTGGCGTTCCGGTGGAACCGGAGGTGTAGATGACATAGGCGAGATGGCTGGGGGTCAGACCGAGGGCATGCGGGTCGGGATCCGACGCCGGCAGTTCCGCCCAGGCAGAAGTAGCCGCATCGAGATCGATCGCCTTTAGGTCACCGATCGCGTCTGGGCCGAGGGCTTTGCGGCCGGCCGCATCGCAAAGCAGCAGCCGCGGGGCGGCATCGTCGAGCACCTGCCGCAGACGGCCGGACGGATAGGCTCGGTCGAGCGGCACATAGGCGCCGCCGGCCTTGAGGATCGCCAAGACCCCCACCACCATCGCCGGGCTGCGCTCGACGCAGATCGCCACCGACTGGTCCGGCCTGACCCCAAGCGCGATCAGATGATGGGCCCGGTTGGCCTGGGCGTTCAGTTCGCCATAGCAGATCGACTGCTCTTCGAAGACCAGCGCCACCGCGTCGGGCGCCTTTTGCACCTGCGCCTCGAACAGCTCATGGATGCACAGGTCCGACGGATAGTCCGCTTCCGTCCGGTTCAGCTCCTCAAGCAGGTAGCTGCGCTCGTCAGCCGGCAGGATGTCGAGCTCTCGCACCGGCGTATTCGGCGCCTGCTCCAATGCCTCCGCCAGCTGCTCGAGCGCGCGCTGCATGTAACCGCAGATCCGATCGGGGGAGATCGGCTCGACCGCGTCCGCCGTGAGCCCCAGCTCCTGACCAAAATCGTCCACCGACAGCGTCACGGGATAGTTGGTGCGTTCCTCGCTCCCCAGCCATTCCATGCTCGACAGATCATCATCGGTTGTCGAGCCGGCCGCCGGCGCGTGTTGTGACGGTAGTTCAGCAGCGCACTGAACAGTGGCGCCGGCGCGGCAACCCCGCTGCAGCGTTGCGCCAATGCCAGCGAGGCATGCTCGTGCGCCAGCAGTTCGGCCAGACGGGCGTGGGCGATACGCACACTTTTCTCAACCCCGCTCCCGTCCAGATCCAGTCGCAACGGCAGGGTATTCATAAACAATCCCATGGCACGGTCGGCGCCGGCACCCGCATGCATGCGACGACGAACAGCACCGTGCCGAACACCACCTGCTCGCGGCCGCTGCTTTGCGCCACCACCTGGCCCCAGGCCAGATGGCACAGGCTCGCCAGGCTCACACCCAGCCGCCGCGCCTGGGCCCGCAGCCGGTCGTTGAGTGCCTGCGGCAGCGTCCGATGTGCCTCGCGGGATCCGCGGCCGTCGCCGTAGACCTCGCTCAGCCCGAACGGCAGCGTCGGCTCGTCGATGCCGGCCAGCATCTCCCGGAAGAACGCTTCATGCGCTTCGGACGAAACTCCGAGACGGGCTTGCGCGATCAGATTGCGGAACGGCTGCGGCGCGGCCAGCTCAGGCCCGCGCCCTTCCAGCACGGCCCGCACCTCGGCATGCATCACTTCGGCCGTCGTGTGATCGCCGATCAGATGGTGCTGCAGCTCCAACAGCAGCCAGCGCCCGCCGCCCGGCTCACGCGCAATCACGAAGCGCAACAGCGGCGCCCGGCCAAGGTCGATGCGATGCTGACGCGGATCGAACCGCCGCCTCAGCTGCTCATGACCGGGACCGCCATCTTCGTCGAGCTCGACCTCGCTCACATCCAGCGCCGCCTTGCGCCAGACCACCTGGGCCGGGCTCGACAGGCCCTCCCAGGCAAAGGCGGTGCGCAGGATGTCGTGGCGGTCGACCACCTGTTGAACCGCCGCAAGGTAGCGCTCGAGCACACCCCGATCGGCAAAGGCCATCTGACTGACGAGCAGATAGGGATCGCCCTCGGTTGCCAGCAGATGGTGGAACAGAATGCCGTCCTGCAGCGGCGACAGGCCATAGATATCCTGGATGTTGCCGACCCCGCCTGGCACCGTGGCGACGATCCGGTCGATCTCCTCCTGGGTCAGATCGATCAGCGGCAGCATCTCTGGCGCGATCGCCGTACTCTTCTCGGTGATCAGGTTGGCCGGCACCGCCACCTCGTGATGGCTGCCGAGGCTGGCGGCGAGATCGCAAAGCACCGGCCTGGCGAACAGGGTGCGCACCTCGACCCCGAGCGACTGCCGCCGCAGCCGCTCCATCAGCTGCACCGCCAGCAAGGAATGTCCGCCGAGTTCGAAGAAATTGTCGTGACGGCCGACCCGCTCGATGCCGAGCAGCTCGGCCCAGATCCCTGCCAGCGCCGTCTCGACCTCGCCTTGCGGCGCCTCGTAGCTCCGACGCGCATAGGCGTCGTCCTCCGGCGCCGGCAACGCCTTGCGGTCGAGCTTGCCGTTTACCGTCAGCGGCAGCGCCGATAGCCGCACGAAGGCGGCCGGCACCATGTAGTCGGGCAGCAGGCCACCGAGATGGGCGCGCAACGCGGCGGCGAGCTCGGCGCCATCGCCGTCGTCCGGCCCGTCCGTCGTCTTCGCAACCACATAGGCGACAAGCCGCTTGTCGCCGGTCACATCCGCGCGCGCCACCACGGCCGCCTCGGCGACTAGCTTGTGCTCCAGCAGCCGCGCGGCGATCTCGCCCGGCTCGATGCGGAAGCCGCGGATCTTCACCTGCTCGTCGTTGCGGCCCAGGAACTCCAGATTGCCGTCCGGCAGGTAGCGCGCCAGGTCGCCGGTCCGATAGAGACGATCGCCCTCGACAAAGGCACTGGCGATAAACCGCTCCGCCGTCAGATCCGGTCGGTTGAGGTAGCCACGCGCAACGCCTGCACCGCCGATATAGAGCTCGCCCACAGCCCCGAACGGAACCGGCTGACCATGGTCGTCAAGCACATAAAGCCGCGTGTTCGATATCGGACGCCCGATCGGCACATTTGTCGATGCGGAGAGGTCTGCGGGGATGTCATGGAAAGCACAACCGACAACCGCTTCCGTCGGGCCATACTCGTTGACCATTCTGGCAGCCGGCTGGATCTGACGCCAGCGCTCGACCGTCGAAGACGACAATGCCTCGCCGCCAATGACGAACAGCTCCACTTGACTGGCATCTCCAGCCGACTGCAGTTGCTGCCCAAGAACATCCAGATGACTGGGAGTGATTTTGACCAGCCTGCGGCCTAAGACTAGCTCTACCTTAAGGTCCTCGGTTTCCTTTCCCTCGGATATGAGATGTTCATACCCACCACAGATTAGAGGCGCAAACAGACTGGTAATGGTAGCATCGAAGGCGAGCGAAGAGGAGACGACGGAGGAGGATATGGGCGTGTAAGCCTCGCGGGCCCAGGACAGATAATTGACCAGTCCGCGATGCTCGACCATGACGCCCTTTGGCGTTCCGGTGGAACCGGAGGTATAGATCACGTAGGCGAGATGGCTGGGGGTGAGGCTGAGGGCATGCGGGTCGGGATCGTCTGCGGGCTGGTCGGCCCAGGGATGCTCGCCGTTCGAGAGATCGACCACGCTCAGGCTTGCGATCGCCTCGGCGCCGAGCGCTTTGCGGCCGGCCGCATCGCACAGCAGCAGGTGCGGTGCGGCATCCTCGAGCACCTGCCGCAGCCGCGCGCACGGATAGGCCGGGTCCAGCGGAACATAGGCGCCGCCCGCCTTGAGGATCGCCAGCAGCCCCACCACCATCGCCGGGCTGCGCTCCAGGCAGATCGCCACCGGCTGGTCCGGCCTGACCCCGAGCCCGATCAGATGATGCGCCAGCCGGTTGGCGCGCTGATTGAGCTCGCCATAGCTCAGACGCTCGTCCTCATGGACCACCGCCACCGCCTCCGGCGCACGCTGCACCTGTGCTTCGAACAGTTCATGGATGCACCGCTCCGACGGATAGGCCGCTTCCGTCCGGTTCAGCTCCTCCAGCAGATAGGTCCGCTCGTCGGATGACAGCAGCTCGATGCGACCGACCGGCTGCCCTGCATCGGCAGCCATCGCCCGCAGCAACGCCAGCAGATAACCACGCTGCCGCTCGATGGTCGCTTGATCGAACAGCGCCGTGGCATAGCCGAACGTTCCGGCGATCTCCTCGCCATGCTCGCCAAGGCTCAGCTCCAGATCGAACTTGACCTGATCGAGCCCCTCCCCGGCCGCCTCCACGCTCAGCCCGGCAAGGTCGAACGACCCGACGGTGTTGTTCTGCCAGGCCAACATCACCTGGAACAGCGGCGTGTGATCGAGATGCCGGGGCGGCTTGACGATCTCCACCACCTGCTCGAACGGCAGGTCCTGATGCTCCTGCGCAGCCAGGGCCGTGCGCCGCGTCCGTTCCAGAAGCTGCGACACATCAGGCTCGCCCGACAGGTCGACCCGAAGCGCCAGGGTGTTGACGAAGAAGCCAATCAATTCTTCGATCTCGCGCCGGCCACGATTGGCGGTCGGCACACTCGACAGCACTGACATGTCGTCCTGCCCCGACAGACGCGACAGCACCGCCGCCCAGGCCGCCAGCACCGTCATGAACAAGGTCGTGCCATGCTGCCGGCTTAGCCGCTTCAGCCCCCGCGTCAGGTCCTGATCGATGACAACAGGCACACTGGCCCCGGCAAACGACTGCTGGGCCGGACGCGCACGGTCCGTCGGCAAGGCAAGACGGGCCGGAGCGTTTGCCAAGGCGTTGCGCCAATACTGCGCCTGGCTCTGCAGCCGTTCCCCCGACAGCCATTGGCGTTGCCAGGCGGCATAATCCGGATACTGGATCGCCAGCGGCGGCAAGGGATCGTCCTCTCCAGCCTCGAACGCCCGGTAAAGCTGACTGAGCTCCCGCACCAGCACGCCCATCGACCAGCCGTCGGAGACGATATGATGCTGGGTCAGCAGGAAGACGTGTTCGTCCTCCGCCAGCCGGATCAGCCGGCCGCGGATCAGCGGCCCGCGCGCCAGGTCGAACGGCGAGTGCATCTCTTCATCGCACAGCTCGGAAAGCACGGCCTCGGCATCCGGCAGCCCGTGCAGATCGTGCACTGTCACCGGCAGCCCGGCATCGGCCGGCAGCAGCTCGACCCGGGGCCGGCCCTCCGGCGCGACAAAGACACTGCGCAGCCCCTCGTGACGGGCAAACAGACGGTCAAGGCTGCGCTGCCAGGCGACGCGGTCGAGCACTCCCCGCAGCCGCAGGGCCAGCGGCATGTGATAGTTGGTGCTCTCCGCGTCCAACTGTGACAAGAACCAGAGACGCTGCTGCGAATAGGAAAGCGGAAGCGCACCATCACGTCCGACTGGCATGATGGCCGGTGCTGCCTGCGCACCAGAACCGTTCAGCACTTCGCCAACACTTAGCGCCAAATCGGCCAATGTCGGCCTGGCGAACAGCGTCGTCAGCGGCATCTCGACACCGAGAGCCTGCGGCAGCCGGCTCATCAGCTGCACCGCGAGCAGCGAATGGCCGCCGAGTTCGAAGAAGTGGTCGTGGCGGCCGACCCGCTCGATCCCGAGAAGCTCTTCCCAGATCGCCGCCAGCGCCGTCTCGACCGCGCCCTGCGGCGCCTCATAGGTCCGGCGCGCATAGGCATCGTCCTCCGGAACAGGCAGCGCCTTGCGGTCGAGCTTGCCGTTCGGCGTCAGCGGCAGTGCCGATAGCCGCACGAAGGCCGACGGCACCATGTAGTCGGGCAGGCAGGCACTCAGATGGGCGCGCAAGGCACCGGCAAGGTCGGACTTCTCGGCCTCGCCGGCTTGCTCCGCCGCCGCAACCACATAGGCGATCAGCCGTTTGCCGCCGGCGCCATCCTCTCGCGCCACCACGACGGCGTCACGCACAAGCGCGTGCTCGCAAAGCCGGGCGGCGATCTCGCCCGGCTCGATGCGGAAGCCGCGGATCTTCACCTGCTCGTCGTTGCGGCCCAGAAACTCCAGATTGCCGTCCGGCAGGTAGCGGGCCAGGTCGCCGGTCCGGTACAGCCGGTCGCCCGCCACAAAGGGGCTGGCGATGAACCGCTCGGCCGTCAGCTCCGGCCGGTTGAGATAGCCGCGCGCCACCCCCGCCCCGCCGACATAAAGCTCACCCGCCGCCCCGAACGGCACGGGCGCACCATGACCGTCCAGCAGATACACCCGCGTGTTGGCAATCGGACGGCCGATCGGGACACCGAGAGCTTTCTCCTGCATCGGACCTACGGTGTAGGTAGCCGCAAAGGTCGTCGTTTCAGTCGGACCATAGCAGTGAATGAGACGTACAGGACCTTGTTCTCTCAGCAACTTTAGGAAGGCGGGGGAGGCATTCCGCTCTCCTCCACACAGGAGGTATTTAAGTTGTGCTAACGTTGGGGCAATCGATGACGTATACTCGTTGAATAACGCCGTTGTTAGAAACAGGGATGTCACTTTCTGACGTTCGAGCGCTTTGGAAAAGCTTGCTGCATCTAAGACTGTGCTGGAATCCATTGCAACAATGCAACCACCGTTAAGCAGCGGCGCCCAGACTTCAAATGTGCTGGCATCAAAGGCAGGATTACCCGCCCATGCCACACGATCTCCGGCATCGATCTTCGCATATCCATTGCTGATCACGAGCCGGTTGACGGCACGATGAGGCACAACAACTCCCTTCGGAAGGCCAGTTGAGCCAGACGTGTACATCACGTAAGCGGCAGCGTCGGCGCTCAATGCGATGCCAAGATCGGCACTGGCTCCGGTTCCAGCCATCAGCGGCTCAATGGGCAAAACAGGGATCGTCGCCTCGACCAAATCCCCATCGTCACTCTCGCTAAGCACCAAGCGTGCAGCACAATCGGCAATCAGCCATTCTTGTCGCGCAGACGGAAGAGCGCGATCGATCGGCACATACACTCCCCCAGCCTTCAAGATCGCCAGCTGCGCCACCACAAGAGAGACGGAGCGGTCCAGCATTGTTGCAAGGCTATCACCGGGCTTGACCCCGAGCCCGATCAGATGATGGGCCAGCCGGTTGGCCTGGGCGTTGAGCGCGCCATAGGAGATCGACTGCTCTTCGAAGACCAGCGCGACGGCATCGGGCGCACGCTGCACCTGCGCTTCGAACAGTTCATGGATGCAAAGATCCGACGGATAATCGGCCGCCGTCCGGTTTAGATCCTCCAGCAGATAGGTCCGCTCGTCGGATGACAGCAGCTCGATGCGACCGACCGGCTGCCCGGCATCAGCAACCATCGCTCGCAGCAACGCCAGCAGATAACCACGCTGCCGCTCGATCGTCGCCTGATCGAACAGCGCCGTCGCATAACCAAACGTTCCGGCTATGACCTCATCGCACTCGCCAAGGCTCAGTTCCAGATCGAACTTGACCTGATCGAGCCCGTCCCCGGCCGCCTCCACGCTCAGCCCGGCAAGGTCGAACGACCCGACGGCGTTGTTCTGCCAGGCCAACATCACCTGGAACAGCGGCGTGTGATCGAGATGCCGGGGCGGCTGGACGATCTCCACCACCTGCTCGAACGGCAGGTCCTGATGCTCCTGTGCGGCGAGCGCCGTGCGCCGCGTCCGTTCCAGAAGCTCCGACACATCAGGCTCGCCGGACAGGTCGACCCGAAGCGCCAGGGTGTTGACGAAGAAGCCGATCAACTCTTCGATCTCGCCCCGGCCGCGATTGGCGCTCGGCACGCCGATCACAAGGTCGTCCTGACCCGACAGACGCGACAGCACCGCCGCCCAGGCCGCCAGCACCGTCATGAACAAGGTCGTGCCATGCTGCCGGCTCAGCCGCTTCAGCCCGCGCGTCAGGTCCGCATCGATGACAACAGGCACACTGGCCCCGGCAAACGACTGCTGGGCCGGACGCGCACGGTCCGTCGGCAAGGCAAGACGGGCCGGAGCGTTTGCCAGGGTGTCGCGCCAATACTGCGCCTGGCTCTGCAGCCGTTCCCCCGACAGCCATTGGCGTTGCCAGGCGGCATAATCCGGGTACTGGATCGCCAGCGGCGGCAAAGGATCGTCCTCTCCAGCCGCAAACGCCCGGTAAAGCTGACTGAGTTCACGCATCAGCACGCCCATCGACCAGCCGTCCGAGACGATATGATGCTGGGTCAGCAGGAAGACGTGGTCGTCAGCCGCCAGCCGGATCAGCCGCCCGCGGATCAGCGGCCCGCGCGCCAGGTCGAACGGCGAGTGCATCTCTTCATCGCACAGCTCGGAAAGCACGGCATCCGCATCCGGCAGCCCGTGCAGATCGTGCTCTGTCACCGGCAGGCCGGCATCGGCCGGCAGCAGCTCGACCCGGGGCTTGCCCTCCGGTGCGACAAAGACACTGCGCAGCGCCTCATGACGGGCAAACAAACGGTCAAGGCTGCGCTGCCAGGCGACGCGGTCGAGCGCTCCCCGCAGCCGCAAGGCCAGCGGGATGTGATAGTTGGTGCTGCCCTCGTCGAGCTGCGCCAAAAACCAAAGACGCTGCTGCGAATAGGACAGCGCAAGCGCACCATCACGTCCAACTGGCATAATGGCCGGTGCTGCCTGCGCACCAGAACCGTTCAGCACTTCGCCAACACTTAGCGCCAAATCGGCCAATGTCGGCCTGGCGAACAGGGTCGCCAGCGGCAGCTCCACTGCCAAGGCCTCTGTCAGCCGGGCAAGCAGGCGCACCGCCAGCAATGAGTGGCCGCCAAGTTCGAAGAAGTTGTCGTGGCGGCCGATCCGCTCGAGGCCGAGCAGCTCTTGCCAGATCCCGGCCAGCAGCGTCTCGACCGCGCCCTGCGGCGCCTCATAGACGGTGCGCGCATAAGCATCGCCCTCCGGAGCCGGAAGCCCCTTGCGGTCGAGCTTGCCGTTTACCGTCAGCGGCAGTGCTTCCAGCCGCACGAAGGCCGACGGCACCATGTAGTCCGGCAGCAGGCCACTGAGATGGGCCCGCAACGACGCAGCAAGCCCGGCGCCATCGGCTTCGTCAAACCCGTCCGCCGTCTTCGCAACCACATAGGCGACGAGCCGCTTGTCGCCGGCGCCATCCTCGTGCGCCACCACCACCGCATCGCGCACCCGTTCATGCTCGCAGAGCCGCGCGGCGATCTCGCCCGGCTCGATGCGGAAGCCGCGGATCTTCACCTGCTCGTCGTTGCGGCCCAGGAACTCGAGATTGCCGTCCGGCAGGTAGCGCGCCAGGTCGCCGGTCCGATAGAGACGATCGCCCTCGACAAAGGCACTGGCGATAAACCGCTCCGCCGTCAGATCCGGTCGGTTGAGGTAGCCACGCGCAACGCCTGCACCGCCGATATAGAGCTCGCCCTCCGCCCCGAACGGCACCGGCTGGCCATGAGCGTCCAGCAGGTACACCCGCGTGTTCGATATCGGACGTCCGATCGGGACATTCCGGCAAGGCGCCTCAATCCCCGTGTCGGCAAGGAAGGTGGTCGACCAAATTGTAGTCTCCGTCGGACCATAGAGATTCCTGAGAGATTTTACCCTTCCGCCGAGGTTCGAGGCCAGATCTGCAGGCAACGCTTCGCCGCCGCACAACGCGCGTAAATCGGGCGCACCCTCCCAGCCGGCGTCGAAGAGCATACGCCACGATGCCGGGGTCGCCTGCATCACCGTTATCTTCTGATGCGATAGATGCTGCTCCAATCCAACAGCATTGCTCCCGTGAGCAAGGACGACGTTAGCTCCCACGGCCAGTGGAAGATAGAGTTCCAGCCCCGCAATGTCGAAAGAGATCGTCGTGATCGCGAGGAGTGAATCCTGCGCTGTGAGGCCGGATACATCCAAAAAAGCGTGTAGAAGATTGAGAACACTCGCATGCTCGACCATGACGCCCTTTGGCGTTCCGGTGGAACCGGAGGTGTAGATGACATAGGCGAGATGGCTGGGGGTCAGACCGAGGGCATGCGGGTCGGGATCCGACGCCGGCAGTTCCGCCCAGGCAGAAGTAGCCGCATCGAGATCGATCGCCTTTAGGTCACCGATCGCGTCTGGGCCGAGGGCTTTGCGGCCGGCCGCATCGCAAAGCAGCAGCCGCGGGGCGGCATCGTCGAGCACCTGCCGCAGACGGCCGGACGGATAGGCTCGGTCGAGCGGCACATAGGCGCCGCCGGCCTTGAGGATCGCCAAGACCCCCACCACCATCGCCGGGCTGCGCTCGACGCAGATCGCCACCGACTGGTCCGGCCTGACCCCAAGCGCGATCAGATGATGGGCCAGCCGGTTGGCCTGGGCGTTCAGTTCGCCATAGCAGATCGACTGCTCTTCGAAGACCAGCGCCACCGCGTCGGGCGCCTTTTGCACCTGCGCCTCGAACAGCTCATGGATGCACAGGTCCGACGGATAGTCCGCTTCCGTCCGGTTCAGCTCCTCAAGCAGGTAGCTGCGCTCGTCAGCCGGCAGGATGTCGAGCTCTCGCACCGGCGTATTCGGCGCCTGCTCCAATGCCTCCGCCAGCTGCTCGAGCGCGCGCTGCATGTAACCGCAGATCCGATCGGGGGATCGGCTCGACCGCGTCCGCCGTGAGCCCCAGCTCCTGACCAAAATCGTCCACCGACAGCGTCACGGGATAGTTGGTGCGTTCCTCGCTCCCCAGCCATTCCATGCTCGACAGATCATCATCGGTTGTCGAGCCGGCCGCCGGCGTGTTGTGACGGTAGTTCAGCAGCGCACTGAACAGTGGCGCCGGCGCGGCAACCCCGCTGCAGCGTTGCGCCAATGCCAGCGAGGCATGCTCGTGCGCCAGCAGTTCGGCCAGACGGGCGTGGGCGATACGCACACTTTTCTCAACCCCGCTCCCGTCCAGATCCAGTCGCAACGGCAGGGTATTCATAAACAATCCCATGGCACGGTCGGCGCCGGCACCCGCATGCATGCGACCGAACAGCACCGTGCCGAACACCACCTGCTCGCGGCCGCTGCTTTGCGCCACCACCTGGCCCCAGGCCAGATGGCACAGGCTCGCCAGGCTCACACCCAGCCGCCGCGCCTGGGCCCGCAGCCGGTCGTTGAGTGCCTGCGGCAGCGTCCGATGTGCCTCGCGGGATCCGCGGCCGTCGCCGTAGACCTCGCTCAGCCCGAACGGCAGCGTCGGCTCGTCGATGCCGGCCAGCATCTCCCGGAAGAACGCTTCATGCGCTTCGGACGAAACTCCGAGACGGGCTTGCGCGATCAGATTGCGGAACGGCTGCGGCGCGGCCAGCTCAGGCCCGCGCCCTTCCAGCACGGCCCGCACCTCGGCATGCATCACTTCGGCCGTCGTGTGATCGCCGATCAGATGGTGCTGCAGCTCCAACAGCAGCCAGCGCCCGCCGCCCGGCTCACGCGCAATCACGAAGCGCAACAGCGGCGCCCGGCCAAGGTCGATGCGATGCTGACGCGGATCGAACCGCCGCCTCAGCTGCTCATGACCGGGACCGCCATCTTCGTCGAGCTCGACCTCGCTCACATCCAGCGCCGCCTTGCGCCAGACCACCTGGGCCGGGCTCGACAGGCCCTCCCAGGCAAAGGCGGTGCGCAGGATGTCGTGGCGGTCGACCACCTGTTGAACCGCCGCAAGGTAGCGCTCGAGCACACCCCGATCGGCAAAGGCCATCTGACTGACGAGCAGATAGGGATCGCCCTCGGTTGCCAGCAGATGGTGGAACAGAATGCCGTCCTGCAGCGGCGACAGGCCATAGATATCCTGGATGTTGCCGACCCCGCCTGGCACCGTGGCGACGATCCGGTCGATCTCCTCCTGGGTCAGATCGATCAGCGGCAGCATCTCTGGCGCGATCGCCGTACTCTTCTCGGTGATCAGGTTGGCCGGCACCGCCACCTCGTGATGGCTGCCGAGGCTGGCGGCGAGATCGCAAAGCACCGGCCTGGCGAACAGGGTGCGCACCTCGACCCCGAGCGACTGCCGCCGCAGCCGCTCCATCAGCTGCACCGCCAGCAAGGAATGTCCGCCGAGTTCGAAGAAATTGTCGTGACGGCCGACCCGCTCGATGCCGAGCAGCTCGGCCCAGATCCCTGCCAGCGCCGTCTCGACCTCGCCTTGCGGCGCCTCGTAGCTCCGACGCGCATAGGCGTCGTCCTCCGGCGCCGGCAACGCCTTGCGGTCGAGCTTGCCGTTTACCGTCAGCGGCAGCGCCGATAGCCGCACGAAGGCGGCCGGCACCATGTAGTCGGGCAGCAGGCCACCGAGATGGGCGGCAACGCGGCGGCGAGCTCGGCGCCATCGCCGTCGTCCGGCCCGTCCGTCGTCTTCGCAACCACATAGGCGACAAGCCGCTTGTCGCCGGTCACATCCGCGCGCGCCACCACGGCCGCCTCGGCGACTAGCTTGTGCTCCAGCAGCCGCGCGGCGATCTCGCCCGGCTCGATGCGGAAGCCGCGGATCTTCACCTGCTCGTCGTTGCGGCCCAGGAACTCCAGATTGCCGTCCGGCAGGTAGCGCGCCAGGTCGCCGGTCCGATAGAGACGATCGCCCTCGACAAAGGCACTGGCGATAAACCGCTCCGCCGTCAGATCCGGTCGGTTGAGGTAGCCACGCGCAACGCCTGCACCGCCGATATAGAGCTCGCCCACAGCCCCGAACGGCACCGGCTGACCATGGTCGTCAAGCACATAAAGCCGCGTGTTCGATATCGGACGCCCGATCGGCACGATCGCCCCATCAAAGTCAGCCGGGCAAGTCCAAACCGTGGCGCAAACTGTTGCTTCGGTCGGGCCGTAGGCGTTGATAACAGAGGCTGGAGCTAAACGTCGGATGAGTTCGGCCTTCGGCAACTCTCCAGCAAGAATGAGAGCTTGCGACGCCAAATATTCCACATTCCTGCTTGCCTGAAGCAAGGCTGGAGGTAACGTCGCATGGGTGATAGCGTGGCTTCGCAGGTAATCCGATAGTTCGGCACTCGCTTGGCGGCGCTCGTCCGCAGGCAAATGCAATTCGGCGCCGGAGCCAAACGCCATCATAAGTTCCCAAGCACTCGCATCAAAACCGAATGAGGCGAATTGCACGACCCGGCTATTTGAACCGACGCCAAAAAGCCCGATCTGCGCCAAGCCCAGGTTCACCAATCCCCGATGCTCGACCATGACGCCCTTGGGTGCTCCGGTGGAGCCCGAGGTGTAGATGACATAGGCGAGATGGCGGGAGGTGAGCCCGAGCGCGCGCGGGTCGAGATCCGACGCCGGCAGTTCCGCCCAGGCCGGGGTGGCCGCGTCGAGATCAATCACGCTGAGATCGGCGATCGCCTCGGCGCCGAGCGCTTCGCGGCCGGCGGCATCGGCAAGCAGCAGCTTGGGGGCGGCATCGGCGAGCACCTGGTTGAGCCGCGGGCTCGGATAGGCCGGATCGAGCGGCAGATAGGCGCCGCCCGCCTTGAGGATCGCCAGCAGCCCCACCACCATCGCCGTGCTGCTCTCCAGGCAGATCGCCACCGGCTGGTCCGGCTTGACCCCGAGGGCGATCAGATGATGTGCCAGCCGGTTGGCGCGCTGATTGAGCTCGCCATAGCTCAGACGCTCGTCCTCGTGGACCACCGCCACCGCGTCGGGCGCCTTTTGCACCTGCGCCTCGAACAGCTCATGGACGCACCGCTCCGACGGATAGTCCGCGTCCGTCCGGTTCAGCTCCTCCAGCAGGTAGCTGCGCTCCTCGGCCGGCAGGATGTCGATCTGGCCGACCGGCTGCTCGGCATCGGCAACCATCGCCCGCAGCAGCGCCAGCAGATAACCACGCTGCCGCTCGATCGTCGCTTGATCGAACAGCGCCGTCGCATAACCCAGAGTCCCGGCGATGACCTCGCCCTGCTCTCCAAGGCTCAGTTCGAGATCGAACTTGACCTGGTCGAGCCCCTCCCCCACGGCCTTCACGCTCAATCCGGGAAGATCGAAGGTCTCGACGGCATTGTTCTGCCAGGCCAACATCACCTGGAACAACGGCGTGTGATCAAGAGCCCGCGGCGGCTGGACGATCTCGACCACCTGCTCGAATGGCAGATCCTGATGCTCCTGTGCGGCGAGCGCCGTGCGCCGCGTCCGTTCCAGAAGCTCCGACACATCAGGCTCGCCGGACAGGTCGACCCGAAGCGCCAGGGTGTTGACGAAGAAGCCGATCAACTCTTCGATCTCGCGCCGGCCGCGATTGGCGCTCGGCACGCCGATCACAAGGTCGTCCTGACCCGACAGACGCGACAGCACCGCCGCCCAGGCCGCCAGCACCGTCATGAACAAGGTCGTGCCATGCTGCCGGCTCAGCCGCTTCAGCCCGCGCGTCAGGTCCTGATCGATGACAACAGGCACACTGGCCCCGGCAAACGACTGCTGGGCCGGCCGCGGCCGGTCCGTCGGCAAGGCAAGACGGGCCGGAGCGCCGGCCAGGGTGTCGCGCCAATACTGCGCCTGGCTCTGCAGCCGTTCCCCCGACAGCCATTGGCGTTGCCAGGCGGCATAATCCGGGTACTGGATCGCCAGCGGCGGCAAAGGATCGTCCTCTCCAGCCTCGAACGCCCGGTAAAGCTGACTGAGTTCACGCACCAGCACGCCCATCGACCAGCCGTCCGAGACGATATGATGCTGGGTCAGCAGGAAGACGTGGTCGTCAGCCGCCAGCCGGATCAGCCGGCCGCGGATCAGCGGCCCGCGCGCCAGGTCGAACGGCGAGTGCATCTCTTCATCGCACAGCTCGGAAAGCACGGCATCCGCATCCGGCAGCCCGTGCAGATCGTGCTCTGTCACCGGCAGGCCGGCATCGGCCGGCAGCAGCTCGACCCGGGGCTTGCCCTCCGGTGCGACAAAGACACTGCGCAGCGCCTCATGACGGGCAAACAAACGGTCAAGGCTGCGCTGCCAGGCGACGCGGTCGAGCGCTCCCCGCAGCCGCAAGGCCAGCGGGATGTGATAGTTGGTGCTGCCCTCGTCGAGCTGCGCCAAAAACCAAAGACGCTGCTGCGAATAGGACAGCGCAAGCGCACCATCACGTCCAACTGGCATAATGGCCGGTGCTGCCTGCGCACCAGAACCGTTCAGCACTTCGCCAACACTTAGCGCCAAATCGGCCAATGTCGGCCTGGCGAACAGGGTCGCCAGCGGCAGCTCCACTGCCAAGGCCTCTGTCAGCCGGGCAAGCAGGCGCACCGCCAGCAATGAGTGGCCGCCAAGTTCGAAGAAGTTGTCGTGGCGGCCGATCCGCTCGAGGCCGAGCAGCTCTTGCCAGATCCCGGCCAGCAGCGTCTCGACCGCGCCCTGCGGCGCCTCATAGACGGTGCGCGCATAAGCATCGCCCTCCGGAGCCGGAAGCCCTTGCGGTCGAGCTTGCCGTTTACCGTCAGCGGCAGTGCTTCCAGCCGCACGAAGGCCGACGGCACCATGTAGTCCGGCAGCAGGCCACTGAGATGGGCCCGCAACGACGCAGCAAGCCCGGCGCATCGGCTTCGTCAAACCCGTCCGCCGTCTTCGCAACCACATAGGCGACGAGCCGCTTGTCGCCGGCGCCATCCTCGTGCGCCACCACCACCGCATCGCGCACCCGTTCATGCTCGCAGAGCCGCGCGGCGATCTCGCCCGGCTCGATGCGGAAGCCGCGGATCTTCACCTGCTCGTCGTTGCGGCCCAGGAACTCGAGATTGCCGTCCGGCAGGTAGCGCGCCAGGTCGCCGGTCCGATAGAGACGATCGCCCTCGACAAAGGCACTGGCGATAAACCGCTCCGCCGTCAGATCCGGTCGGTTGAGGTAGCCACGCGCAACGCCTGCACCGCCGATATAGAGCTCGCCCACCGTCCCGAACGGAACCGGCTGACCATGAGCGTCCAGCAGATAGATCCGCGTGTTCGCTATCGGACGGCCGATATGCGGCACAGTGTTGTCACTGAGAAGCTGTCCCGACGTTGCCACGACGGTGGCTTCCGTAGGGCCATAGTTGTTTATCAACTTGAGAGGAGGCGGTAGCCGGGAAGGAACACGCTGGAGACGGTCACCGCCGATCAGCAGGTATCCCAATTTTGGATTTACCAACTTGTCTTCCAATGCGATCGCCGCCAGCGGGGTGGTCAAAAAGGCAGCGTCCAACGCCTGATCACGCCACCATTGCAGCAGACGAAGAGGCTCTTCTGCCGATGCTCCGGGCGGGAGCAGCAATGTGCTACGATTGCATAATGCGGACCATACTTCCCAGGTGCTGGCATCGAACGCTGATCCAGCCGTGAGCGCGCAGCACGTTTCTGGTTGCGGACAAAACGTTTGCACATGCCATGATATAAGATTGACTAAGTTCTGATGCTCGACCATGACGCCCTTTGGCGTTCCGGTGGAACCGGAGGTGTAGATGACATAGGCGAGATGGCTGGGGGTCAGACCGAGGGCATGCGGGTCGGGATCCGACGCCGGCAGTTCCGCCCAGGCAGAAGTAGCCGCATCGAGATCGATCGCCTTTAGGTCACCGATCGCGTCTGGGCCGAAGGCTTTGCGGCCGGCCGCATCGCAAAGCAGCAGCCGCGGGGCGGCATCGTCGAGCACCTGCCGCAGACGGCCGGACGGATAGGCTCGGTCGAGCGGCACATAGGCGCCGCCGGCCTTGAGGATCGCCAAGACCCCCACCACCATCGCCGGGCTGCGCTCGACGCAGATCGCCACCGACTGGTCCGGCCTGACCCCAAGCGCGATCAGATGATGGGCCAGCCGGTTGGCCTGGGCGTTCAGTTCGCCATAGCAGATCGACTGCTCTTCGAAGACCAGCGCCACCGCGTCGGGCGCCTTTTGCACCTGCGCCTCGAACAGCTCATGGATGCACAGGTCCGACGGATAGTCCGCTTCCGTCCGGTTCAGCTCCTCAAGCAGGTAGCTGCGCTCGTCAGCCGGCAGGATGTCGAGCTCTCGCACCGGCGTATTCGGCGCCTGCTCCAATGCCTCCGCCAGCTGCTCGAGCGCGCGCTGCATGTAACCGCAGATCCGATCGGGGGAGATCGGCTCGACCGCGTCCGCCGTGAGCCCCAGCTCCTGACCAAAATCGTCCACCGACAGCGTCACGGGATAGTTGGTGCGTTCCTCGCTCCCCAGCCATTCCATGCTCGACAGATCATCATCGGTTGTCGAGCCGGCCGCCGGCGTGTTGTGACGGTAGTTCAGCAGCGCACTGAACAGTGGCGCCGGCGCGGCAACCCCGCTGCAGCGTTGCGCCAATGCCAGCGAGGCATGCTCGTGCGCCAGCAGTTCGGCCAGACGGGCGTGGGCGATACGCACACTTTTCTCAACCCCGCTCCCGTCCAGATCCAGTCGCAACGGCAGGGTATTCATAAACAATCCCATGGCACGGTCGGCGCCGGCACCCGCATGCATGCGACCGAACAGCACCGTGCCGAACACCACCTGCTCGCGGCCGCTGCTTTGCGCCACCACCTGGCCCCAGGCCAGATGGCACAGGCTCGCCAGGCTCACACCCAGCCGCCGCGCCTGGGCCCGCAGCCGGTCGTTGAGTGCCTGCGGCAGCGTCCGATGTGCCTCGCGGGATCCGCGGCCGTCGCCGTAGACCTCGCTCAGCCCGAACGGCAGCGTCGGCTCGTCGATGCCGGCCAGCATCTCCCGGAAGAACGCTTCATGCGCTTCGGACGAAACTCCGAGACGGGCTTGCGCGATCAGATTGCGGAACGGCTGCGGCGCGGCCAGCTCAGGCCCGCGCCCTTCCAGCACGGCCCGCACCTCGGCATGCATCACTTCGGCCGTCGTGTGATCGCCGATCAGATGGTGCTGCAGCTCCAACAGCAGCCAGCGCCCGCCGCCCGGCTCACGCGCAATCACGAAGCGCAACAGCGGCGCCCGGCCAAGGTCGATGCGATGCTGACGCGGATCGAACCGCCGCCTCAGCTGCTCATGACCGGGACCGCCATCTTCGTCGAGCTCGACCTCGCTCACATCCAGCGCCGCCTTGCGCCAGACCACCTGGGCCGGGCTCGACAGGCCCTCCCAGGCAAAGGCGGTGCGCAGGATGTCGTGGCGGTCGACCACCTGTTGAACCGCCGCAAGGTAGCGCTCGAGCACACCCCGATCGGCAAAGGCCATCTGACTGACGAGCAGATAGGGATCGCCCTCGGTTGCCAGCAGATGGTGGAACAGAATGCCGTCCTGCAGCGGCGACAGGCCATAGATATCCTGGATGTTGCCGACCCCGCCTGGCACCGTGGCGACGATCCGGTCGATCTCCTCCTGGGTCAGATCGATCAGCGGCAGCATCTCTGGCGCGATCGCCGTACTCTTCTCGGTGATCAGGTTGGCCGGCACCGCCACCTCGTGATGGCTGCCGAGGCTGGCGGCGAGATCGCAAAGCACCGGCCTGGCGAACAGGGTGCGCACCTCGACCCCGAGCGACTGCCGCCGCAGCCGCTCCATCAGCTGCACCGCCAGCAAGGAATGTCCGCCGAGTTCGAAGAAATTGTCGTGACGGCCGACCCGCTCGATGCCGAGCAGCTCGGCCCAGATCCCTGCCAGCGCCGTCTCGACCTCGCCTTGCGGCGCCTCGTAGCTCCGACGCGCATAGGCGTCGTCCTCCGGCGCCGGCAACGCCTTGCGGTCGAGCTTGCCGTTTACCGTCAGCGGCAGCGCCGATAGCCGCACGAAGGCGGCCGGCACCATGTAGTCGGGCAGCAGGCCACCGAGATGGGCGCCAACGCGGCGGCGAGCTCGGCGCCATCGCCGTCGTCCGGCCCGTCCGTCGTCTTCGCAACCACATAGGCGACAAGCCGCTTGTCGCCGGTCACATCCGCGCGCGCCACCACGGCCGCCTCGGCGACTAGCTTGTGCTCCAGCAGCCGCGCGGCGATCTCGCCCGGCTCGATGCGGAAGCCGCGGATCTTCACCTGCTCGTCGTTGCGGCCCAGGAACTCCAGATTGCCGTCCGGCAGGTAGCGCGCCAGGTCGCCGGTCCGATAGAGACGATCGCCCTCGACAAAGGCACTGGCGATAAACCGCTCCGCCGTCAGATCCGGTCGGTTGAGGTAGCCACGCGCAACGCCTGCACCGCCGATATAGAGCTCGCCCACAGCCCCGAACGGAACCGGCTGACCATGGTCGTCAAGCACATAAAGCCGCGTGTTCGATATCGGACGCCCGATCGGCACATTTGTCGATGCGGAGAGGTCTGCGGGGATGTCATGGAAAGCACAACCGACAACCGCTTCCGTCGGGCCATACTCGTTGACCATTCTGGCAGCCGGCTGGATCTGACGCCAGCGCTCGACCGTCGAAGACGACAATGCCTCGCCGCCAATGACGAACAGCTCCACTTGACTGGCATCTCCAGCCGACTGCAGTTGCTGCCCAAGAACATCCAGATGACTGGGAGTGATTTTGACCAGCCTGCGGCCTAAGACTAGCTCTACCTTAAGGTCCTCGGTTTCCTTTCCCTCGGATATGAGATGTTCATACCCACCACAGATTAGAGGCGCAAACAGACTGGTAATGGTAGCATCGAAGGCGAGCGAAGAGGAGACGACGGAGGAGGATATGGGCGTGTAAGCCTCGCGGGCCCAGGACAGATAATTGACCAGTCCGCGATGCTCGACCATGACGCCCTTTGGCGTTCCGGTGGAACCGGAGGTATAGATCACGTAGGCGAGATGGCTGGGGGTGAGGCTGAGGGCATGCGGGTCGGGATCGTCTGCGGGCTGGTCGGCCCAGGGATGCTCGCCGTTCGAGAGATCGACCACGCTCAGGCTTGCGATCGCCTCGGCGCCGAGCGCTTTGCGGCCGGCCGCATCGCACAGCAGCAGCCGCGGCGCGGCATCGGCGAGCACCTGCCGCAGCCGGCCGGAGGGATAGCTGGGATCGAGCGGCAGATAGGCGCCGCCGGCCTTGAGGATCGCCAGCACCCCCACCACCATCGCCGGGCTGCGCTCGACGCAGATCGCAATGCGCTCGTCCGGCTTGACGCCGAGCCCGATCAGATGATGGGCCAGCCGGTTGGCGCGCTGATTGAGCTCGCCATAGCTCAGACGCTCGTCCTCGTGGACCACCGCCACCGCGTCGGGCGCCTTTTGCACCTGCGCCTCGAACAGCGCGTGGATGCACAGATCCGACGGATAATCGGCCGCCGTCCGGTTCAGCTCCTCCAAAAGATAGGTCCGCTCCTCGGCCGGAAGAATGTCGATGCGGCCGACCGGCTGGTCGGCATCGGCCATCACACCTGACACCAAGTTTTGCAGATGCTGCGTCATGCGATCGATCTGCTCCGGCGCCAATCGATTGGCGTCAAAATGCCAGCGGAAGCTCCCATCCAGAGCGCAAATCTCGAATGTCAGCAAATCACCGCAAGGAACGGTCTCTGAACCGGGGCTCGAAGGCAGATCAGCAGCAGAATAGCTGTTTGTGGTAATCGTCAGGCCGATCGGCCAGGGCCGTTGCGACCGCAACGCCTCCGTCCCCTTGAGGGACGGGCAGCGTCCGACAAGATCGCGCGCAAAGCTCGCGTGCTCGGTCAACCGAGCGAATTCCGCCGCCACCACTTTGCGCAGGTCTTCAAAACCATGTGCAAGATCAATGGCAACCTCCATCGGCACGACAGAAGCGATCAGCGCCTCCAGCGCGTTCCAACCAGCTTGCGATCCGTTTGGCGCCGGCCTCCACCCCAGTTGCAGCTCCGATTCGCCAGTAACGCGGGCCAGATAGATCAAACACGCAATTGCCAGGTGCTCCGCCCGGTCAATGGCGGACAGCGCAGCCAAAGCATCTGGAATGGACCACACACTTGTCTGCCATCTGGGGGGTGTCTCCGTTTCCGACGCGGACAGGAAAGGAGGCACCACTGTTTTAAACTGCTCAAGCCGCTGTCGCCAAAAATCCTCTGAAGGCGCTATCTCCTCATGTGCAGCCGTCAGGCTGCGCGCCTGGTCATCGCTCAAAACCGGAAGGCGATCGCCTACGTCCAGATCGACCTGCATTGCCAGCGCTCGCGCGTCCAGAGCCTGACCGTCCAGGCTGCCAAAGCATACATCGACATCCTCACTCCCCGTCGCCACGCGCCAGTGGCTGGGCTGGATCTCGAGCAGGCAACCGGCCGGAAGGCCCGAGCGTCGCGCTAACGTCTCAAGGCGCCTCACCGGGATAAAACCATCCCCTGCGAGAACCTTGGGCAGACACAATGGATTGGGATGATACGGCCCAAAGTCCAAGGCACGCGTCATCGCCGACAAGTCTTGCGCGGAGCGATGCCATCGCAGACAGCCGGCCGCATCCGGGCGCCGATGTCTCGGAAAATAGCTTCTGTCTTCCAATGCCTGCGGACGGGTACTGAGCTCGCCCGCCGCCAAGCCGGTTAAAAGCGCGCGGAAACCCTCGACGGCCGCTTCGTAACATTTGAGGTTCAAGCTCAGCGCCGTGTCGGCCGGCGTCACCAACACCTGGCGCTGAATCGCCACCTCACCAGTATCAACACCGTCATCGATCCGATGCCAGGTGATCGCATGTTCGCTCTCTTGTGCCAGCAGCGCCCAGGACGTCGCATGCGTCCCCGCATATCGCGTTCCGTCGTGATAGTTGAAAGCGCCTTGACGGGCTCGTCCGAACACATCGGCCGGCAATAGGAACGGATTGGCTACGGAAAAAATCCACTCCACCGGCTCGGTGGCAAGCAACGTCGAGAGCTCTTCGACACTGGCTACAACCGAGATGTTGGCGCGAGCCGCCCAATCGGCGAATATCGTGTCGGCAGATAGCACCGCGCGAACGGCGTGGCCCATCTCGATTGCGAGCGCAGTGCACCTGACAGCGAGCGTACCACTGCCAATGAACACGCTCGAGCATCTTGAAGGGGCTGCAGGGCGCTGCCCATCTGGTTCAAAAAGGCTTAAGTGTCCCGGCGAAGAGCAACGCGTCATCTCTACCCCTTCAGCAGTTCGCCCACCGGCGTTTCCCATCCTAGGCGCCGCGCCACGTAGCGGCTCAAACCAGCCGCACCGGTTCGAATTGCGCGGGCAACCGCGCCGAGATACCAATCGGATCGGCGGTGGGGCAGTTCGGTGACCTCATCTGAGTGTTCGGTGGGCGTGATCATGGAACAATTCTCGTCTGTCTATGCACGTTTGCCGATGACCACGCATGCACCGTGCCAACAGAGAAAATCCGTTCTAAACAATAGGATGATCCCAACAGTGTCATGTCACATGTTCGACACGTGTCGGATCGACAACGGGCTTGTCGCAAATTTTCTTGTTTAACGGCATGGACGATCGGCGGGGAAATTCCCGCTCCCTATGTGGTGGAGCGTATTGATGATTTTAAATGCCATTGCTGAGAAACTGAAGCGACAATCGAAGGATGACTTCAAAGGGCGGCATTTCGAGGCATGGCTCATCGTCCAAGCCGTGACTTGGTATCTGAGGTATCCACTGAGCTACCGGGACTTGGAAGAAATGTTCCGAGAGCGTGGCTTCGAGGTCGACCACAGTACCATCAATCGCTGGGTCCTTGCCTACGCGCCGCTGATCGAGAAGCGGCTCCGTCAGTTCCGCCGACCCCATTGTGGCTCAGTGCGGATCGATGAGACCTACGTCAAGATCCGCGGAAAGTGGCGTTATCTGTACCGCGCCATCGACAAGCATGGAAACCCGGTCGACTTCTTGCCGACCGCAAAGCGCGACCTCGATGCCGCGAAGCGATTCTTCCGTAAAATGTTGAAGGATGAGCCTTTGATGTCGCCAGAGAAGATCGGCACAGACGGCGCCAACACCTTCCCGTCAACGATTAAGACAGCCGTTGATGATGGGCTATTGCATCCGAATCCGGTCCACTATGTCACCAAGCACCTCCAACAAGGCATCGAGTGCGACCACTTCCGGGTGAAGAAGAACATGCCAAAAATCGGCGGCTTCCAATCCTTCAATACGCCACGCCGAACGATTGCTGGTTTCGAAGCGATGCTCTGGCTAAGGAAGGGTTTCGGCTTCACCGGCGATTGGACCGTCAACGATCAGAACGATCTGATCGGGTGCCTTTTCGGACTTCAAAAGCTTAACAAAGCGTGAAAATGTTGCCGATCAAGCGGTAGTTTCGATCTACGGGAAGGTTTGCGACAAGCCCTTCGAGGGAGCCCATTATCGCACCGACATCGGCAAGGTGTAATAGGCATTACAAGCAGGACCGGACGTTGCAGTCTGCTACTTCGACGGCATGACCCGCCGATGCCGAACCATGGGCAGTCGGCTGCCACAGCGCCTTACGGACCGCGAACCGGCCTCGGTCATGATTGCGTTTTGGATGTCGAGCGCCGCGGCGAGACCTCAAAACTTATCAACTCGTGATCAGAGATCGGGTCGCCACAATCATCAACGGCGGGGATAACCTCAAACGCACGAACAGCGAGGTCACGCGACAGCCCCCAGTCTAGTTTTTTGAACGGGGGGCGAGGCCAGCCGTTGGCCAGTGGCCTTCGCGTGTGCTGGGCAGTGTTGCACGATCTCCATGAGAACCCTGCGCTGTCAAAAACCTCGAACATTGGTTCATATTGATGTGGATGAAGAAACCAATCCGGTACTTTATCAGGCTGGGAGGCGCCCTCCGGAAGCGCAGAACTGTTCAAGTCTCCCGCAATGATCGCTGGCATGCGAGGAAAATTGCGCTCAAGGAGATCGACGACCTCTTGGGCTTGTTTCGCCCGCAGCTCAGGGTCATTCAGCGACTCCAGATGGACCGTGACGACCACGAGGTCAAAACCTGCCACGGTCGCAAAAATTGCCATCCGACTCCCGATACGATCGGAGTGCCAATCGAGCTTCGACACAACTCCCCCCTGACAGTCGACCGATTTCCAGGTTCGCGAGCGCAATACGCGACAACAATGCATTTCCGTGAAGGCCGACATTGTTTGTCTCGTTCTTGAGTCTGGTTGCCATGGCCCAACTCGATAAATTCGATACCAAAGACATAGTCCATCGCGAGCTTGTCCGCCAAATCCCTGGTTGTATTGAAATTGCCGGATCGAGCCATGCCGTAGTCCATTTCCGACAGAAGGATCAGGTCGAGATCCTGACTAGCGAGCAATTCCGCCGACGCGGGAAGCTGCTTGCAGCGCTCAGCGTTCCAAGTGCCGATGCGGATCCACTCATTGACCGCCCGAGGCGCTGATTGGCGGACCTCAAGGTATTCAAGGGCGTCGGAATCCGAAATGATCGAAATTTGCTCTGCAAAGCTATTTATAAAATTGGACACGGCGGACCAAACCTCTAAAAATTCGCCAGGAGCATTCCACGCCAACGGATGCATCCAGTGATGGCGGGGAATCGGTACATACACAGAAAAATCGACTATGAGCTATTGCTTCAGGTGTCAATTGGGACACCGAGTATTCGGTTCTCGGCTAGGCAGTTGACGCCCAGAGGTGTTGGTTGGTCCATTGCCCAATCGCTCTCGGCTTCGGGAAGGTGGGCAATCTTCGGCCTCATCAATCCGGTTTTGGGCGGAGTGTTCATGCTGGCACATACCTGATCTTCACGTTCTGCGAGCTGACGAAGAGGAAGAAGTAAGCCATCACCCGGTCAACGGCGACTTTCATATGGATACTTTTAAGCAGATGCTGTTGAAATAGACAGCATGGCAAAAGTCCCGCGTCCGCCTCGCTCGAAACCGCTCCTCGCTGATGAGAGCAGCCAGCTTCAAAGTCGCCGTGTCCGGAAACGGCAACCCGCCCTGCCCTTCGATCCCATGCCGGATCGAGTGGAACCGGCCCTGGCTTTGCTGAAGCAACGTCCACCGGCAGAAGGGTACGCCTGGGAAGTCAAATGGGACGGGTATCGAATTCACGTCCACGTCGAGGCCGGTCGAATCCGTGTTCTAACGAGAGGCGGATACGACTGGTCGCATCGATTTCCCACAATTGCTGACGCGGCTCGAGAACTGGGACCTGCGTCAATGATTTTGGATGGCGAGGCCTGCGTGTTCGATGAACAAGGCCGCTCGGATTTCAACTTGTTACAATCCAGTCTGGGCGCGGTCGGCCGACGGAGCGGCAACCTCGTATCGCCCGCAACCATGATGGCCTTCGACCTGATCCATTTCGACGGCCACGATCTGCGAGGGCTGGAATACCGCTCTCGCCGCCATCTGCTCGAAGACCTGCTGCAGGGCAAGGAAAGCGCGATCCGGCTTTCTGAGGAGATCGACGCTGATCCTGTCGAGCTGCTGGACCACGCCTGCAGGCTGGGCTTGGAAGGGATCGTTGGGAAGAATCGCGATAGCGTTTACCGATCCGGCAAAACCGGCGACTGGATCAAATGCAAATGCGTCCAGAGCGAAGCATTCTTCATCGTCGGGTATGAGCCCTCCGTCGGCGCTTTCGGCGGCTTCAGTTCCCTGCTGCTTGCGGCCTATCGAGGCGATCATTTGACCTACGTGGGCAGCGTAGGAACTGGATTCAAGGAGCGAGCGTCGCTCGTGCTACGGACCACCATAGACAAGCTGCTGTGGAGGAGAAAGCAGCCGCCGGTTCCATACTCGTGCAAGCGGAAGGTCGTATGGATTCAGCCGACGCTCATCGCGGAGATTGAGTACCGGGCTTGGACCTCAGATAACAAGTTGCGCAATGCATCCTACAAAGGCTTGCGGGAGGTGCAGGACAATGCCGAGGTCTACCGCCTGGATGAAAACGAGGGAACATGAGGCGGTCACTGAAGGGAAACATCTACCGATCTTTCGGCTTGCATATCCGCGCCAATAAGGCGGATGCGGAAAGCGAGGAAGGGCGGCTCCTCAAGCCGAGCACCGCAAGCCAGAAAATCGTCGTCCGCGTAAGGTGACTTATGATGAGATCATGTCCGACCTTGCGTCCGGAACGTCTGGTCGCTTCCTCGACCGCAAAGTGCAGGCGCTGATGTCCTTCGACCTGGGGCCTCCCACGTCGATGACAGAAAGCTTCGACAAGGTGCAGGAGCGAGGCGTCGACAATGCGTGGACGACATCGGTCAAAGGCGTTGAGCACCTGATCATGGTTTCGCACCCGGACATTTACGGGACTATCTGCCTCGAATTTGGCCCGCATCGAGCAACGTTTACGGCTGACGGCTCGACGTACCAGGTGAAAGGCAAGTCGGCCGCCATGGCGCTGATGGCCGTCCACACCATCATGAACCGACTGCGTTATGGGTCTCCGGAGGAAAAGGCCGATCTCGGGCAATGGGTGACTGTGATTTCGGAGTGAGCCGGTGCTGACGTTCGCAACACTTCTCGATTTAGCCGGGATCGAGCGAAGCGCCGCCAAAAGATTGACATTGGCGGAAACGCTGTTTCCTGAGGAAAGCCGAACCACGCTTCGGAAGGCGGTTGATCAAGCTGCGAACGAGGTGTGGCTGGCAAGTCCGGCCAGCAACGGCGTTGGTGCAGCGATCAAGAATTCGACGGACCTCGGTCTTTGACAGGGTTAACTATGTCTGCCTAACCTGGCAGCGGACAGAGTCCGGGCGTCCGCATGCCAGCATTCGGTTGAGAACGGCGCAACCGATGGCGACCTCCACCTGCTGAGCTGCGAACGAACGAGCTCGCAAGCGTCGTCCGATTGAAGCCTTGTATCGCCCGATGGCGGTTTCGATCAGCGCCCGCTTGCCATAGCCGGTGGCTGCCTGCCATTTCAGCCGCCCGTCTTTTGCGATCGTCGCTATGTGCTTGTCCCTTTGACCGGGCGGCCCGGTGTCACCGCTTTCAACCGCCGTCGAACGCGGTGGAATGACGACGCTCGCGGTGGCACTGTGCTGCAGGACAGACCTATAGGTTGGCTTGCCGTCATAGGCTCCGTCGGCTGTGAACTGGTCGATCCCGCCGTCGATCTGGCTGAGCAACGGCTCCACCTGTGAAGGATCATCCGTGTTCTGATCGGTCAGCTTATGAGCAATGATCTCGCCACTATTGGCATCCACTGCCAGATGGAGTTTGCGCCATTTGCGGCGTGACCTTGCGCCATGTTTCTCCTCAAGCCATTGCCCGGCGCCGTACATTTTCAATCCCGTGCTGTCGACCAGCACATGCAGCGGACCATCCGGCAGGGGCCGGTTTCGCAAACTGTTCGAGGATGTCCTGGTTGCGCCAAATGGCCATACCCTTGTCGCCCGGTCCAAGATTGAAGAGAATTGTGCGGTGGCTCGCGTCGTCAATGTGCACTCCGAACGGCGTGGATCCATATGCACCAATAAAGAGCGTCACATCAAAGGTGATCTGCTGGTCAGCATAGATCGACGCGATCTGGTGGGCGTGCTCGCTACTTACTTCCTGGAGGCGGTCGGACCACTGGAGCGAGCCGTTGACGATGAGACCGGCGGTTTCCCCAAGTTTCGGGGCCTCTCCGCCGAACGCGTCGGCAATCGATCTTTCGATCGAGTTGGGCGCCAGGTCGTAACGCAGGAATTTTTCCGCGAGGCTGTAATCTTCCTTACCGCCAACGTAGCCGCGGAAGTAGTTGAGCTTCGAGGGACCGTTGTCGCTCTTCGCTCCATCCAAAGCATCGGCAATATGATCAAAGGAGAGCGGAAACGCTTTGAGGCTTCGAACCAAATGAGGGCCGATAAACTCCTGAGAATCTTGATACAATTCCCTCCACATCCCCGCTCTCCTTCTAATCAGGTCCGAGGACCGATATCGCGACGCGGGCCGGCATCAAAGCCAGCATAGTCTTCCGTATCGCCGGAGATTTCCTTCAGGGCGTCCTGAAACGCCTTGTCGTCCTGCGGCAAGGGCTTCTTGTTTTCTGATTGGGTGGGACGCTCTTTCAACTGGGTATCGGACATACTTTCATTCCTTCCTAGTTTTTTAGAGGGACATCCAACGCATGGATGTCATTGGCCACGCGTCATTGCGCAACCACAAGCGTGTGCTTGCTCGGAAACGCTCGTTTAAGGATGTGGCGTAACTGTGGCGTTCATTTATGAAGAATGCAATGCAAACGTGTTCAAAACGTAACAGACTGTTATGTTTTGCTAAAAATCTTTGCACTTTCTCTCGCCGGCGACGAGCCGCCTGGCGCGGCTAAACCTTGACGGGTTTTCGCCAATCCTGGATCCTGTTCTCCCTGATCGGCAAGCGCTTCCACGAGCGCGGCGAAATCCGCGACCGGTCTTTCGATAGCCAGGCATTCCGGGCATCCGGCCTCAATCTGGTCGTGAGCGCGATCGTGCATTGGAACACCGTCTATCTCAGCCGCGCCACGGCCCATCTGCGCCAGCAGGGACGAATTGTTCCCGACGATCTTCTCAAGCACATCTCGCCGCTCAGTTGGGAACACATAAATCTCACTGGCATCTATTCCTGGGATGCCGAGCAACAGATGCCGGAAGGCTTCAGGTCATTGCGACTTCCCGGCAGAATGCTACGGGCCGCGTAACAGGGGCGCGGCCTTCATAATTGGGCCGAGATTTTTTATCCATATCGTTCGAAGTCAATATCAAGAGAGGCTGTGATGACCTTGATTCGCTATCTTGTCGCCGGAACATATCTGTTAGCCCTGGCTGCTCCGGCCACCGCCTTTGCTCAGGAAAAGCCTTTGAATTTGAATGGCGAATGGACGACCGATTGCCTCGCCATCGGGAAAAACGACAGGCATGGCTACATCACGCGCATCACGATCAGAGACAAGGAAGTGACAGCGACTTCGCAGATTTACGCCAAGAACTCGTGCAAGATCGTCCGACGGCGCAAGACAGCTACGCACAGACCGTCATGAGGCTGAAAAAAGCGGCCCAAGCAACCGGACAAGCGACAGTCCAGTTTGAAATGGACATCCTTAATTCATGGGGGGATGACGGGGGCTATCCGCACTATCCGATGATGCTTCGGCAATCCGTTCCCCTGACTGATGTTCTTTATTTCAGCAACATGATCGCGACCCGTGATCCTTCGGATTACGTGCATAGAGACGCGCGCGACTGCGCTTGTTGTAGCCGGTGGATTTCTGCCATGCCATCCGCCCTTTGGTCTGGATTTTTGCAATATGGCGATCGCGGACAGATGGAACCAGCACCGATTGAGGGCTGGCAACGGCAGTCTTGGGAGGTGGGATAATGACCTCCACGATCTCACCAAAGCGTGTCGCCAGAAGATCTCGGGTTGGCGTTCCATCATAGGCGCCGTCGGCAATGAACTTCTCGACGGGGCCACCGATCTGGTCCAGAAGTCCTGGTAACGCTGTCGGATCGCCGACATCATCCACGGTCAGATCGGAACAAACAATCTCACCACTGACAAGATTGAGACCAAGGTGCAGTTTGCGCCATCTTTTGCGTTTGGCCTTGGTTTTGTGCTTGTTTTCCAGCCACTCGCCCTCGCCGAAGACCTTCAAGCCGGTGCTGTCGACAACCAGATGGACCGGACCTGATGTTGTGGCTCGGGACTTTGTCGACGGCAACGCCAGCCCTTTGCTCCGGCGAGACAGGGTGGAGAAGTCAGACACGGCAATATCGAACCCCATCAGCGCCGCGACACTGCGCATCAAGCCTTGGGTCTGGCGTAGCGCCAGCCCGTAGACGACGCGCAGCGTCAAGCACAACGTAATCGCCAGATCCGAGTATTTCGGCTGACCACCCCGCGATGTCCGCCTCCGCGCCGTCCATAAAGACAGGGCCTCATCCTTCACCCAGATGGTCAAATCACCACGTTGACGCAGGCTTTCATTATATGCCGGCCAATTCGTCACCTGATATTTCTGCTTGGCAATCTTGTCCCGCCGATCGGCATTGAAATTGTGCGGCATCGTCGAAATCCGGATCAGGAGACTGAAAACCACCGCTCAATATCAGTCGCCGGGTGATCCACGCAACAACGCCCATCCCGGCAAGTCCCCGCACCGGCCATCCTATAATCGTTCGGCAGACCTTGTAGGATTCTACAATTGATTTAACCCCTTCATCCTCGCAAAGATCGGTCACCCAGCCTAGTAATGGCCCAAACCATCGCAAGGAACCACTATGTCCAGAGACCAGTCTTTCACATTCTACACGTACTCGCCGCTTCGTTCACGCGACGAAAATCGTTGGGTCGATACCGGGATTCCCGATGTATTCTTTGACGAGGAGGAAGCTGCGCGCCGATCGGTGCTTGATCTGCGCAGAGACGTGACCAGCGATCCCGACGCAGAGTGGCCCATAATGCACATCGAGAGGATCGAAACGCTTCCGATGACGAAGGATAACATCCTGGCATTGCTCAATGGCGGCCTCGGCGCGATAGTCAAGCATCACCAAATCCTAGAGACAATCGAATAAGCCCCTCCCTACGGCGTTGGTGCACGGAACGTTTAGCGTTCTGAGTTAGGCAAGAGGGAACCGCAACAGCTCTTGTCGTTTAGTCATGCCTTTCAAACACAATGCCAGCCGTCGTCATCACATTGAGAAGACGAAGTTCAGGGTGACGAACTGGCCGGAGTATGAAGCAGGACTTCGTCGGCGTGGCAGCCTGACCTTGTGGCTGACACCGGAAGCCCTGTCCAAATGGTATGCTCCAAGACGCAAGACCCGCGGCGGCCAGCACCGTTATTCAGATCTGGCAATCGAGACCACCTTGACGCTGGGCCTGGTGTTTGGCTTGCGGCTTCGCCAGGCAGAAGGCTTGTTGGAATCGGTGCTGCAATTGATGGGCTTAGCGCTTGCCGTCCCCGATCACACCACGCTGAGCCGTCGGGCGCGCGCATGGCGATCTGCCGGGAAGCGGCCCGGAAATCAGGTTCCACCTGCCGGACCGTTGCATGTTCTGGTGGACAGCACCGGCCTGCAGGTTTACGGCGCGGGCCAGTGGCTGGAGGAGAAGCATGGCGCCAGATCCCGCCGAGGTTGGCGAAAGCTGCATCTGGCACTGGATGCGGATAGCGGCGAGATCGTTGCCCATACCCTGACGGATAAGGATGCTGGCGATGTCTCTCAAGTTGCGCCACTCCTCGACCAGATTGGCGGTCCGATCGCACAGTTCACAGCCGACGGTGCCTATGATGGAAAACCTACATACGACGCAGTCATCGATCATAGCGCGGCGGCGGCTATCGTCATTCCGCCTCGCGCCACGCGGTCGAGCCAAGCGACGATAGACCTCCCGGCCAACGGAACCGGCATATCGCCGCAATCAACAGTGACGGCCGGATGAAATGGCAGGTCTCTAACGGCTACGGCAAACGCTCGCTGGTTGAGACGGCAATCGGGCGATACAAGTCCATCATCGGGCGGCGTCTGCGGGCCAGGTCGCTGCCTGGTCAGCAGACCGAAGTCGCCATCGGCTGCGCCGTCCTCAACCGCATGCTTGCTTGCGCACGCCCGAAAGCCGTCCGCCGCAAGGCAGCCACGCCATAGTCAGCCGTTTCAAAGATCCCCATCCGTTCAGCTCCACATCCGTGCACCAACGCCAACCTGTTCCACTTTCCCCGCAACACGCTGTCATCGGCTCAACATCGAGACCTGCGTAACGCCGCCATGCAAATCTGGAACAAAATCGCGTGTGTCGCCGCAGCCTGACAGCCGTCCCGGCCAGCTATCGCTGCATCAATCCGCTGATAACTTTACAGTGCCATTTCGAGTCCTTCACCGGCCGCATGCGCGACGAGCGCTGAACGAGAACCTGCTCTGCGGACTCGGCCACGCCCGCAGTGCCATTTCCGAATGGGTTGACGACTACACTAGATTCCGCCGCATTCGTCGCTCGGATGCACCCCGGCAGCCTATGCCGGGACCATTGCCGCAACCGGCTCCAACGCTTTAGAGGATGAAGGCTACCGTTCCCGCCGGTTGCTCCCCGCCGCGCCAATTGGCGTAAACGAAAACCGCCGAGGCTCTAATCGCCGCTGGATGAAAGTTCCATGGCAGGTCAGAGGCGACAATCGTCATTTGATGCTACGGCTGTCAGTCCGAGTGAAGACATATATGTCCGAAACCGACGCTGAAGCGCAAGTATTCCGTCGGCGCGGCGACGCGATGCACATGGTTTTCCCTACAACGGTCCTGGTCGGCATGTCGATTGCAGGGACACCGTAAAGGATTCGCACGACCACGGTAGTCTCCCGATCTTCGCCGCAGGAGCTCAAATGAAATCTGCTCGATAGGTTTATTCTTCCAGACGCTGCACTGTTGGCGCCGGCTGAGAGCCAGGGGATCGCTGACGAAATGAACTGCATTGCCCAGTCAGAACACAGCAAACTAAGCGACAAGGAGACCCCGTCTAGCAGCATCGGGGTTCAATCGTCGCGCTCCTGGGGAATGATCTGAATCGGATCGACACTCCAGCTGGTTCTATGATCGCCCGGCTGGCCACCAGCCCCAGCTACGGTTGGCAGGTTCCACTGACCTGCACGATCCTCGGAGTCGACATGACCGTCGTGCTATCCTCCGCCAATCGATAAAGTTCGTCGACAGCACTTGACACAATGTCGGAGCTTACCACGCCGTCGACGACGACGGATTCGGCTATTGCCTCCAAGCTCAACGCCGACAGCAGCTTAATCTTGCGTTCACAACCCGTGGGCTGCGTCCACGATCTACGGGCAACCTTGAACCCCGCCGACGCCAACCGTTGACCGAGGCTCGCTCCCATTTCCGGATCGGCGCCACGCCTACGGGCCGCACGCTGGTAGAGATCCACGTAAAGATCGAAGGCCCATGACTTTGGGGTGCAGAAAGAGTTGCCGAAATCAACGTCCTCGACCAGGAGCTGGCCATTGGGCGCGAGAGCGTCGCGGATGTGCCTGAGAACCGCATCGGGCTCAGTGAGGTGAGAGAGAAAACAACGTGCATAAACGATGTCGAAAGGCGCGCCTAGGATTCCAAAAATGTCTGGCGACTGTGCATCACCAACGCAATACCGAACATTCGTTAAGCCGGCGACGGTGGCTTCATCCTGCGCTATGGCGACTTTGACGGGGTCGAAATCAAGGCCGAGGACACACCCGTCTGATCCCGCGAACCGGGCGAGCTCGAGAGTGACGTCGCCGCCGCCGCATCCGAGGTCCAGGACACGCTTCCCCGCCATCGGTGTGGCGTGCGCCAGGAATGCGAGTGTCCCGGGCCACAGGACCTCAGCGACGAGCCGCATCCGCTCCCGGCCCTGAGAACCACCATGAATTATGTAGGAATTCTCTCTCACGTGCGGTCTCCATCGCCTGCGCAGCTTTTCTGATCATCGCTTTTAGCGACAGTGGGTTCGAGTAACGATTAATGAGGCGCAGAGCGCGTCAGGGTGACGGCAACGCAAAGGGGTTTTCATTCGTGTTTAGTTTGACGCAACTAGCATCCGGTGCTGGGCTGGACGCCAAACAATCCAGCTTCCTGGCCAATTGCGAAAGAGACGAGAGTACGTTCTGAAGTTTTGCATCAGACAAAATTTTTCTCCGTTCAGTCGCCGAGGGCAGGCGCATTGTCCGCAGACCGTGTGATGCCCTGATTATGCTGGACGTGTTCTAGTAAGGTTTGACACAACCGGCAAAATTACTTTTTTGCATGTCATCATTCACCGAATGGATACAGCGGCGATTCGTGCCTTTAGCGCTTTGACTAATCTCCTCGTGGCGCGCGTCGTTCGATAAGCAACTGCAACCCGACAACGGCGTCACGCCGCGAGCCAAGTCAACCACCATTGCCGCTGTCACCCGGCACGTGTGAGAATCTACACCAAGTGCAACATGGGCGAGTGCAGGGTAGGGGATCAGCCGGATTCACGCAAATGAGCGATGAACACTTCGGCCGGTGTTTTGTAGCCGAGGCATTTGCGTGGCTGCGCATTCAGGTGATGGGCAAGGTCGACGAGCTGTTGCTGGGAGATGTTGGATGGCACTGTAAAGTTATCAGCGGATTGATGCAGCGATAGCTGGCGGGGACGGCTGTCAGGCTGCGGCGACACACGCGATTTTGTTCCAGATTGCATGGCGGCGTTACGCAGTCTCGATATTGAGCCGATGACAGCGTATTGCGGGGAAAGTGGAACAGGTTGGCAATCGGATCATGGATGGAAACGAACCGCTGAAGCTGGCGTGCCGACTTGAAGCGTTTCATGGTCCTTTCGCGTCGTCGGGTCGGCTGGTGCGAATTTTCCGCTCGATTATTGAGGCCTTTGTGCGACCGGTGTTCGA
This sequence comes from Rhizobium sp. 007, assembly GCF_015353075.1. Lineage (NCBI taxonomy): Bacteria > Pseudomonadati > Pseudomonadota > Alphaproteobacteria > Hyphomicrobiales > Rhizobiaceae > Rhizobium > Rhizobium sp. 007. The sequence goes on from NZ_CP064189.1 coordinate 341,602, forward strand.
CACCGGGCATGAGGTCGCGCCTGGCGGCATCATAGGACCGGAGCTTGTCGGTGATCATGACCCGTGGTGTCCGCCCTTGAGCCTTCAGCAACTTGCGCATCAGGCGCTTTGCCGCCTTGGCATTTCGGCGGCTTTGCACCAGCACTTCGAGGACGAAGCCGTCCTGATCGACGGCACGCCAGAGCCACTGCTTCTTGCCATTGATCGCCACCACACATTCGTCGAGATGCCATTTGTCGCCCAGGCAGCCGGCCGACCGTCGCTTGATCTCCCGGGCGAAATGCCGTCCGAATTTCTCCGCCCAGCTTCGAACGGTCTGATGCGTGACGATGATGCCGCGGGCCGCCAGCATGTCCTCAACCATGCGCAGGCTGAGCGGAAAGCGAAAGTAGAGCCATACCGCGTGCGCAATGATCTCGGCGGGAAAGCGGTGGCGACGATAAAGCGGATCACGAGCAACTTCTGACATGGCCCATGTACGCACATCTTCATCAGCCGTCAGTTAACTTTACGGTGCCCTTCGCGGCAATGTTTGCTTCTACGAGGGCTGTTCTTGGTCGTCATGCCGCTTGCGGAGATTTCATTCATGGCGGCGACACCGGCACGACGAACAGCTTTCCGATGACGACCGACCGTCAGACGAAGAGCTTCGCCTGAATTCGCGAGAAGATGCCATCGACTCCGAGATCTGAGTGGCATCAGGTGCGCCTAGAGTCCACACCACCTAAGGCTCGTGATATGGAGCGTGCCAGAACTACGCGGTTTTGTGGAACGCTCATCAATGTTTCGTGGCTACCTGGGATCGGCACAGCATGAATGGCCGCCGCACCTAGAACCCGGTCCCAACCGCGCATGGGTGAGCTTGCCTCTGGACCTATTGAGGCTTCATCAGGTGGTACCCGACGACTGATGAGAGGCTCAGTGGCATAAAACTGATGTACCTCAATTGGCAGCGACGGAACCCGATACGACTGTAGCGCCGCATGAAATTGCGCGCTTTTTTCATACATCAGAACAACGTTTTGGAGATCACGATCCAGAGGTATCGCCCCGATTTGCTGTGCCTTTTCAAGCAGCTGTGCGATCGAACTTTGTCTAGTAAAGCGTTCCAACACTTCGAAGCTCTCATCATCCAAGGATTCAAAAGAATCCAGTACTACTTCTCGTATCATTTGGGTGGGCGATATGCTTGATGGATTTGCAGGTAGCGTAACATCGATGAGAGCGATGAACGACACAGCGTCATCGAGACTCAGCAAGCGCTGTGCGATTGCGTAAGCCAATATTCCGCCTGATGAGTATCCAGCCAAGCGATATGGACCCCGCGGCTGAATCTCTCTGATCGCCACGATGATCTCCGCGGCTATCGCCTCAAGGGTTGGTGGACGAACTTCATCGAAAGACGGCCATGGCAAAGCATAGACGGGACAGTCTACGTCCATTTCCTTTACCAAACTGGGGACATAGGAACAATCGCCCAAACCTGTGGGAACAAAGAACAGCGGCGGCTGCGAGCCGGTTGCTTGAACGGATATCACTCCTGGATTGCTGAGCTGTGGTTCCAAGTCAATCTTCGATGCAAAGTCCGTCAGAACAGGGGCTTGGAAGAGGTCGGCGGTGCTGAACTTCAGCCCAAGATCTGATGCTCGGCTGAGCAGCTGCATCGCCAGCAAGGAATGTCCGCCGAGCTCGAAGAAGTGGTCGTGGCGTCCGACCCGCTCGACACCGAGGAGCTCGGCCCAGATCCCGGCCAGCGCCGTCTCGATCCCGCCCTGCGGCGCCTCATAGCTGCGGCGCGCATAGGCGTCGTCGGCCGGCGCCGGCAGCCCCTTGCGGTCGAGCTTGCCGTTCGCCGTCAAGGGCAGCGCCTCGAGCCGCACGAACGCCGACGGCACCATGTAGTCCGGCAGCCGCCCGCCCAGATGCGCCCGCAAGGCGACGGCCAGCCCGCTTCCATCGTCGTCGTCCGATCCGGCCTCGGGTCCACACACGACATAGGCGACAAGGTGCTTGTCGCCGGCGCGGTCCTGGCGCGCCACCACCGCCGCCTCGCGCACCCGGGCGTGCTCGCAAAGCCGTGCGGCGATCTCGCCCGGCTCGATGCGGAAGCCGCGGATCTTCACCTGGTCGTCGTTGCGGCCCAGAAACTCCAGATTGCCGTCCGGCAGATACCGCGCCAGGTCGCCGGTCCGGTACATCCGGGCGCCTGCCTCATCGCTGAACGGATCGGCCAAAAACCGCTCGGCCGTCAGCTTGGGCCGGTTCAGGTAGCCCCGCGCAACCCCTGCCCCGCCGATGTAAAGCTCGCCCACCGCCCCGAACGGCACGGGCTGGGCAAACCGATCCAACAGATAGGCCACCGAATTGCGAATTGGTCGACCCAGCGGCACCCGTTGCCGGCCATCGAACTCAGCAGGCACCGGATAGCAAAGACTAAAGGTGGTGTTCTCTGTCGGGCCGTAGCCATTTGAGATTCGCAGCGTCGGATGTCGCTTCTGGCATGCCCTGATGGAAGCGATGGAGACCTCCTCGCCCCCGACCAGCAGTTGCTGTAGCCGATTGGTGCTCCGCCCCTCCGCGACATAGACGTCGAACAACCGGGCAGTCATCCAAGCGATGGTGACGCCTTGGTCCTGGATGATCTGGGCCAGCGTTGCGGTCGAGAGGTGACGTCCAGGATAGAGCACAACCCTGGCGCCGTTCGCCAAGGCACCCCAGACCTCGAACGTGGTCGCGTCGAATGTCGGCGAGGAGGCATTGAGAAAGATGTCCTGCGGCGAGATTTCGACGAAATCGTTGCCCGCCACCAGACGCACCAACCCCCGATGCTCGACCATGACCCCCTTTGGGGTTCCGGTTGAGCCTGAGGTGTAGATGACATAGGCGAGATGGCGCGCGGTCAGGCCAAGGGCGCGCGGGTCCGGGTTCGAGGCCGGCAGTTCGGCCCAGGCCGGGGTGGCCGTCTCCAGATCGATCACCGTCAGATCGACAAGCGCCTCGGCGCCGAGTGCGGCGCGTCCGGCGGCATCGCAAAGCAGCAGGTGCGGTGCGGCATCCTCGACAACCTGCCGCAGCCGCGCCGACGGATAGGCCGGATCCAGCGGCAGATAGGCGCCGCCCGCCTTGAGGATCGCCAAAAGTCCCACCACCATCGCCGGGCTGCGTTCCAGGCAGATCGCCACCGGCTGATCCGGCTTCACACCCAGCCCGATCAGATGATGGGCCAGCCGGTTGGCCCGGGCGTTGAGCTCGCCATAGCTCAGGCGGTCGTCCTCATGGACGAGGGCGACGGCTTCGGGTGCGCGCCGGACCTGCTGCTCGAACAGCTCGTGGATGCACCGCTCCGACGGATAGGCCGCCGCCGTCCGGTTCAGATCCTCCAGCAGATAGCTGCGTTCGGCGGCCGGCAGGATATCGAGCTCGCGCACCGGCCTATTGGGGGCATGCTCCAGCGCCTCGGCCAGTTGCTCGAGCACCTGCTGCATGTAGCCGCAGACCCGATCCGCAGACACGGGCTCCGCCACCTGCGCCGTCAGGCCGAGCGCCTCGCCAAAATCCTCCACCGACAGGGTCAGCGGATAGTTGGTGCGCTCCTCGCCGCCCAGCCATTCCATGCCGGACAGGACATCATCCGCTTCGCAGGCGAGCGCCGGCGTGTTGTGACGGTAGTTCAACAGCGCGCTGAACAGCGGCGCCGGCGCCGCCACCCCGCTGCAGCGTTGCGCCAGCGCCAGCGAGGCATGCTCGTGCGCCAGCAGCTCGGAAAGCCGCGCATGGGTGGTCCGCACGCTCGCCTCGACCCCGGTCCCGTCGAGGTCGAGCCGCACAGGCAGGGTGTTGATGAACAGGCCCAGCGCCCGGTCGGCGCCCGCACCCGCATGCATGCGGCCGAACAGCACCGTGCCGAACACCACCTGCTCACGGCCGCTTGCACGCGCCACCACCTGCCCCCAGGCCAGATGGCAAAGGCTCGCCAGGCTTACCCCGAGCCGCCGCGCTTGTTGCCGCAGCCGATCGTTGAGCGCCTGCGGCAGCATCCGCCGTGCCTCGCCGACCCGCTGCCGTCGCCGCGACCTCGCTCAGCCCGAACGGCATGGTCGGCTCGTCGATGTCGGCCAACTGTTCCTGGAAGAACTCTTCATGCGCCTTGGCATCAACCCCCAGCCGCGCCTGCGCCACCAGATTGCGGAACGGCTGCGGTGCTGCCAGCTCATGCGCACGCCCGTCGAGCACGGCCCGCACCTCGGCATGCATCACTTCCAGCGTCGTGTGATCCCCGATCAGATGATGCTGCAGCTCCAGCAGCAGCCAGCGCCCGCTGCCCGGCTCGCGCGCGATCACAAACCGCAACAGCGGCGCCCGGCCAAGGTCGATGCGCTGCCGGCGTGGATCAAACCGGCGCCGGAGCTCCTCGGCGCCGGAACCGTCACAGTCATCCAGCTCGACCTCGCTCACCTGCAGCGGCGCTTTCCGCCAGACCACCTGGGCCGGGCTCGACAGCCCCTCCCAGACAAAGGCGGTGCGCAGGATGTCGTGCCGATCCACGACTTGCTGAACCGCCGCTAGATAGCGCTCCAGCAGACCCCGGTCGGCGAACGCCATCTGCGAGACCAGCAGATATGGATCGCCCCGGCTGGCCAGCAGATGATGGAACAGGATGCCGTCCTGCAGCGGCGACAGGCCATAAATGTCCTGGATGTTGCCGACGCCGCCGGGAACCGTGGCGACGATCCGGTCGATCTCCTCCTGGGTCAGATCGATGAGCGGCAGCATCTGCGGCGTAATCGCCGTACTCTCCTCGGTGATCAGGTTGGCAGGCACCGCCACCTCGTGATGGCTGCCCAGGCTTGCGGCGAGATCGGCCAGCACCGGCCTGGCGAACAGGGTGCGCACCTCCACCCCCAGCGACAGCCGCCGCAGCCGCTCCATCAATTGAACCGCCAGGAGCGAGTGGCCGCCGAGTTCGAAGAAGTTGTCGTGGCGGCCGACCCGCTCGACACCGAGGAGCTCGGCCCAGATCCCGGCCAGCGCCGTCTCGATCCCGCCCTGCGGCGCCGCATAGGCCGCCCGCGCATAGGCGTCGTCGGCCGGCGCCGGCAGCCCCTTGCGGTCGAGCTTGCCGTTCGCCGTCAACGGCAGCGCCTCGAGCCGCACGAACGCCGCCGGCACCATGTAGTCCGGCAGCCGCCCGCCCAGATGCGCCCGCAAGGCGACGGCCAGCCCGCTTCCATCGTCGTCGTCCGATCCGGCCTCGGGTCCACACACGACATAGGCGACAAGGTGCTTGTCGCCGGCGCGGTCCTGGCGCGCCACCACCGCCGCCTCGCGCACCCGGGCGTGCTCGCAAAGCCGGGCGGCGATCTCGCCCGGCTCGATGCGGAAGCCGCGGATCTTCACCTGGTCGTCGTTGCGGCCGAGGAACTCCAGATTGCCGTCCGGCAGATACCGCCCCAGGTCGCCGGTCCGGTACAGCCGGGCCCCTGCCTCATCGCTGAACGGATCTGCCAGGAACCGCTCCGCCGTCAGCTCGGGGCGGTTCAGGTAGCCACGCGCCACCCCCGCCCCGCCGATGTAAAGCTCGCCCACCGCCCCGAACGGCACGGGCGCACCATGTCCGTCCAGCAGATACACCCGCGTGTTGGCAATCGGACGGCCGATCGTCTCAACGACAGCCTCTCCCCTCGGCATGCAAATCCAGGTCGAGTACGTCGTCGTTTCCGAAGGAGCGTACAGATTACAGATCTTCTCTACGCCACTGCTCTCGAAGACCCTCTCGATCAGATCTGCCTTCAGCCGCTCACCCGCCAAATTGATCACGCTGGTCGAAGCCGGCACGGCTTGCTGGTCGACCAGAGCGGCGATCGCCGAGGGGACCGTGTTGATCAAGGAGACATCCAAGGGCGTCTGCGCCAGCGCCAGTGCATCCTCGACAAGATAAAGAGTGCTTCCTTGCGACAGCGGAACGAAGCACTCATAGACGGACAAATCAAAACTGATCGAGGTAGAAAACAGCGTGCGGCTGATCTCTGACTCCGCAAACACGCCGCTGCTCCAATGCAGCAGGTTGACGGTGCTGGCGTGCTCGACCATGACGCCCTTTGGGGTTCCGGTGGAGCCGGAGGTGTAGATGACATAGGCGAGATGGCGTGCGGTCAGGCCAAGGGCGCTCGGGTCCGGGTTCGAGGCCGGCAGTTCGGCCCAGGCCGGGGTCGCCGTCTCCAGATCGATCACCGTCAGATCGACCGTCGCCTCCGGGCCGAGTGCGGCGCGTCCGGCCGGATCGCAAAGCAGCAGGTGCGGTGCGGCATCCTCGACAACCTGCCGCAGCCGCGCGCACGGATAGGCCGGGTCCAGCGGCAGATAGGCGCCGCCCGCCTTGAGGATCGCCAAAAGTCCCACCACCATCGACGGGCTGCGCTCCAGGCAGATCGCCACCGGCTGATCCGGCCTGACCCCGAGCCCGATCAGATGATGGGCCAGCCGGTTGGCCCGCGCGTTGAGCTCGCCATAGCTCAGCGTCTCGTCCTCATGAACCACCGCCACGGCATCCGGCGCACGCTGCACCTGCGCCTCGAACAGTTCGTGGACGCAACCGTCCGACGGATAATCGGCCGCCGTCCGGTTCAGATCCTCCAGCAGATAGCTGCGTTCGGCGGCCGGCAGGATATCGATGCGGCCGACCGGCTGCCCGGCATCAGCAACCATCGCTCGCAGCAACGCCAGCAGATAACCACGCTGCCGCTCGATCGTCGCCTGATCGAACAGCGCCGTGGCATAACCAAACGTTCCGGCTATGACCTCATCGCACTCGCCAAGGCTCAGCTCCAGATCGAACTTGACCTGATCGAGCCCGTCCCCGGCCGCCTCCACGCTCAGCCCGGCAAGGTCGAACGACCCGACGGCGTTGTTCTGCCAGGCCAACATCACCTGGAACAGCGGCGTGTGATCGAGATGCCGGGGCGGCTTGACGATCTCCACCACCTGCTCGAACGGCAGGTCCTGATGCTCCTGTGCAGCCAGGGCCGTGCGCCGCGTCCGTTCCAGAAGCTCCGACACATCAGGCTCGCCCGACAGGTCGACCCGAAGCGCCAGGGTGTTGACGAAGAAGCCGATCAACTCTTCGATCTCGCCCCGGCCGCGATTGGCGCTCGGCACGCCGATCACAAGGTCGTCCTGCCCCGACAGACGCGACAGCACCGCCGCCCAGGCCGCCAGCACCGTCATGAACAAGGTCGTGCCATGCTGCCGGCTCAGCCGCTTCAGCCCCCGCGTCAGGTCCGCATCGATGACAACAGGCACACTGGCCCCGGCAAACGACTGCTGGGCCGGCCGCGCACGGTCCGTCGGCAAGGCAAGTCGGGCCGGAGCGCCGGACAGGGCGTCGCGCCAATACTGCGCCTGGCTCTGCAGCCGTTCCCCCGACAGCCATTGGCGTTGCCAGGCGGCATAATCCGGGTACTGGATCGCCAGCGGCGGCAAAGGATCGTCCTCTCCAGCCGCAAACGCCCGGTAAAGCTGACTGAGTTCACGCATCAGCACGCCCATCGACCAGCCGTCCGAGACGATATGATGCTGGGTCAGCAGGAAGACGTGCTCCGCATCCGACATCCGGATCAGACGCCCGCGGATCAGCGGCCCGCGCGCAAGATCGAATGGCGTGCGCGCCTCTTCATGACACAGATCCAGAAGCGCCGCCTCAGCATCCGGCCGGCCCTGCAGATCGTGCTCCAGCACCGGCAACCCCGCCTCCGGCGGCAGAACCTCAACCCGGGGCTTGCCCTCCGGTGCGACAAAGACACTGCGCAGCGCCTCATGACGGGCAAACAAATGGTCAAGGCTGCGCTGCCAGGCGGTGCGGTCGAGCCCACCACGCAGCCGCAAGGCAAGCGGAATGTGATAGTTGGTGCTGCCCTCGTCCAGCTGCGCCAAAAACCATAGCCGCTGCTGCGCAAACGACAGCACAAGCGGCTCATGACGCGACACGGCCGCAATCGCCGGCAGCTCTTGCGGACCGGCGCGGCTCAACGCCTCGACGATGCTTGCCGCCAGATCGGAAAGCACCGGCCTGGCAAACAGCCTCGTCAGCGGCAGCGCGACGCCAACAGCCTGCGACAGCCGGCTCGAGAGCTGCACCGCCAGCAAGGAGTGGCCGCCGAGCTCGAAGAAGTGGTCGTGGCGTCCGACCCGCTCCAGCCCCAGAAGCTCGGCCCAGATCCCGGCCAGCGCCGTCTCGATCTCGCCTTGCGGCGCCTCATAGCTGCGGCGCGCATAGGCGTCGTCGGCCGGCGCCGGCAGCCCCTTGCGGTCGAGCTTGCCGTTCGCCGTCAAGGGCAGCGCCTCGAGCCGCACGAACGCCGACGGCACCATGTAGTCCGGCAGCCGCCCGCCCAGATGCGCCCGCAAGGCGACGGCCAGCCCGCTTCCATCGTCGTCGTCCGATCCGGCCTCGGGTCCACACACGACATAGGCGACAAGGTGCTTGTCGCCGGCGCGGTCCTGGCGCGCCACCACCACCGCCTCGCGCACCCGGGCGTGCTCGCAAAGCCGTGCGGCGATCTCGCCCGGCTCGATGCGGAAGCCGCGGATCTTCACCTGGTCGTCGTTGCGGCCCAGAAACTCCAGATTGCCGTCCGGCAGATAGCGCCCCAGGTCGCCGGTCCGGTACAGCCGATCGCCGTCCACAAAGGGACTGGCGATGAACCGCTCGGCCGTCAGCTCCGGCCGGTTGAGATAGCCGCGCGCCACCCCCGCCCCGCCGACATAAAGCTCACCCGCCGCCCCGAACGGCACGGGCGCACCATGACCGTCCAGCAGATACACCCGCGTGTTGGCAATCGGACGGCCGATCGGGACAACTGACCCATCAAAATCAGCCGGGCAATTCCAGGCCGTCACGTCGATAGCAGCTTCCGTGGGACCATATAGATTGTGCAGGCCAGTCCAAGGCAATACGCGCCGAACCTTGTGCGCAAGGGAGGCAGCAAGTGCCTCGCCACTGCACACGAGACGCTGCAGTGATGTGCAGCGATCAACGCTCTTCGCGTCCATAAAGCTGACCAGCATGGATGGTACAAAGTGCGCAGTGGTGATGCGATGACTGATTATAAGGTTTACAAGGGCATCGGGGTCTTTGTGTGCAGCCGGAGGCGCCAGTACCAGGGTCGCCCCCTCAAGCAACGTCCAGAAGAATTCCCAGGCCGAGACGTCGAAGCCAAATGGCGTCTTCTGCAAGACGACATCAGTCGCATTGAGAGCGTAGGCTTTCTGCATCCAGATCAGGCGATTGAGAATAGCCCGATGCTCATTCTGTGCCCCTTTGGGTGTTCCGGTGGAGCCGGAGGTGTAGATGACATAGGCGAGATGGCGTGTGGTCAGGCCAAGGGCGCGCGGGTCCGGGTTCGAGGCCGGCAGTTCGGCCCAGGCCGGGGTGGCCGTCTCCAGATCGACCACCGTCAGATCGGCGAGCGCCTCCGGGCCGAGTGCGGCGCGGCCGGCGGCATCGCAAAGCAGCAGGTGCGGTGCGGCATCCTCGACAACCTGCCGCAGCCGCGCCGACGGATAGGCCGGGTCCAGCGGCAGATAGGCGCCGCCCGCCTTGAGGATCGCCAAAAGTCCCACCACCATCGCCGGGCTGCGCTCCAGGCAGATCGCCACCGGCTGATCCGGCTTCACACCCAGCGCAATCAGATGATGGGCCAGCCGGTTGGCCCGGGCGTTCAGTTCGCCATAGCAGATCGACTGCTCTTCGAAGACCACCGCCACCGCCTCCGGCGCCTTTTGCACCTGCTGCTCGAACAGCTCGTGGATGCAGCGCTCCGACGGATAGGCCGCCGCCGTCCGGTTCAGATCCTCCAGCAGATAGCTGCGCTCGGCGGCCGGCAGGATATCGAGCTCGCGCACCGGCCTATTGGGGGCATGCTCCAGCGCCTCGGCCAATTGCTCGAGCACCTGCTGCATGTAGCCGCAGACCCGATCCGCAGACACGGGCTCCGCCACCTGCGCCGTCAGGCCGAGCGCCTCGCCAAAATCCTCCACCGACAGGGTCAGCGGATAGTTGGTGCGCTCCTCGCCGCCCAGCCATTCCATGCCGGACAGGAGATCATCCGCTTCGCAGGCGAGCGCCGGCGTGTTGTGACGGTAGTTCAACAGCGCGCTGAACAGCGGCGCCGGCGCCGCCACCCCGCTGCAGCGTTGCGCCAGCGCCAGCGAGGCATGCTCGTGCGCCAGCAGCTCGGAAAGCCGCGCATGGGTGGTCCGCACGCTCGCCTCGACCCCGGTCCCGTCGAGGTCGAGCCGCACAGGCAGGGTGTTGATGAACAGGCCCAGCGCCCGGTCGGCGCCCGCACCCGCATGCATGCGGCCGAACAGCACCGTGCCGAACACCACCTGCTCACGGCCGCTTGCACGCGCCACCACCTGCCCCCAGGCCAGATGGCAAAGGCTCGCCAGGCTTACCCCGAGCCGCCGCGCTTGTTGCCGCAGCCGATCGTTGAGCGCCTGCGGCAGCATCCGCCGTGCCTCGCCGACCCCGCGTGCCGTCGCCGCGCACCTCGCTCAGCCCGAACGGCATGGTCGGCTCGTCGATGTCGGCCAACTGTTCCTGGAAGAACTCTTCATGCGCCTTGGCATCAACCCCCAGCCGCGCCTGCGCCACCAGATTGCGGAACGGCTGCGGTGCTGCCAGCTCATGCGCACGCCCGTCGAGCACGGCCCGCACCTCGGCATGCATCACTTCCAGCGTCGTGTGATCCCCGATCAGATGATGCTGCAGCTCCAGCAGCAGCCAGCGCCCGCTGCCCGGCTCGCGCGCGATCACAAACCGCAACAGCGGCGCCCGGCCAAGGTCGATGCGCTGCCGGCGTGGATCAAACCGGCGCCGGAGCTCATCGGCGCCGGAACCGTCACAGTCATCCAGCTCGACCTCGCTCACCTGTAGCGGCGCACGCCGCCACACCACCTGGGCCGGGCTCGACAGCCCCTCCCAGACAAAGGCGGTGCGCAGGATGTCGTGCCGATCCACGACTTGCTGAACCGCCGCTAGATAGCGCTCCAGCAGACCCCGGTCGGCGAACGCCATCTGCGAGACCAGCAGATATGGATCGCCCCGGCTGGCCAGCAGATGATGGAACAGGATGCCGTCCTGCAGCGGCGACAGGCCATAAATGTCCTGGATGTTGCCGACGCCGCCGGGAACCGTGGCGACGATCCGGTCGATCTCCTCCTGGGTCAGATCGATGAGCGGCAGCATCTGCGGCGTAATCGCCGTACTCTCCTCGGTGATCAGGTTGGCAGGCACCGCCACCTCGTGATGGCTGCCCAGGCTTGCGGCGAGATCGGCCAGCACCGGCCTGGCGAACAGGGTGCGCACCTCCACCCCCAGCGACAGCCGCCGCAGCCGCTCCATCAATTGAACCGCCAGGAGCGAGTGGCCGCCAAGTTCGAAGAAGTTGTCGTGGCGGCCGATCCGCTCGACCCCGAGCAGCCCTTGCCAGATCCCGGCCAGCAGCGTCTCGACCTCGCCCTGCGGCGCCTCATAGCTGCGGCGCGCATAGGCGTCGTCGGCCGGCGCCGGCAGCCCCTTGCGGTCGAGCTTGCCGTTCGCCGTCAACGGCAGCGCCGATAGCCGCACGAACGCCGACGGCACCATGTAGTCCGGCAGCCGCCCGCCCAGATGCGCCCGCAAGGCGACGGCCAGCCCGCTTCCATCCTCGTCGTCCGATCCGGCCTCGGGTCCACACACGACATAGGCGACAAGGTGCTTGTCGCCGGCGCGGTCCTGGCGCGCCACCACCACCGCCTCGCGCACCCAGGCGTGCTCGCAAAGCCGCGCGGCGATCTCGCCCGGCTCGATGCGGAAGCCGCGGATCTTCACCTGGTCGTCGTTGCGGCCCAGAAACTCCAGATTGCCGTCCGGCAGATACCGCGCCAGATCGCCGGTCCGGTACATCCGGGCGCCTGCCTCATCGCTGAACGGATCGGCCAGGAACCGCTCCGCCGTCAGATCGGGACGGTTGAGGTAGCCACGCGCCACCCCCGCCCCGCCGATGTAAAGCTCGCCCACCGCCCCGAACGGAACCGGCTGGCCGAAGCGATCCAACAAGTACAACCGAAGATCGGGGATGGGCTTTCCGATCAGATTGGCCGAGTTGGAGGTGTCAGATTGATTTAGAGGCCGATAGGTTACATGCACGATCGCTTCCGTGATGCCGTACATGTTGATCAATTGCGGGGCACTGTCTGAATGCCTTTCATACCACGGCTTTAGAATGGATGGCTGCAGAGCCTCCCCACCAAAAATCACATATCGAAGGCGGTTTCGAACATTGCTCGGGAATTCTACATCCATGAAAGCTTTAAAAGCCGAGGGCGTCTGATTGAGAACCGTGACGCCAGACTTGCAGACTAGCTCATGGAAGTCTGGAGCAGAACGGGCGGTATTACTCGGCACAAGAATCAAACGCCCGCCATAGCGCAGTGCGCCCCACAATTCCCACACCGAGAAGTCGAACGAGATGGAATGGAACAGGCACCATACGTCGTGTTCGGTGAAGCCATACCAGTCCTGGGTCGCCTCGAACAGACGAGCCATCTGAGCATGCTCGACCATGACGCCTTTGGGCGTTCCGGTGGAGCCTGAGGTGTAGATGACATAGGCGAGATGGCTGGGGGTCAGGCCAAGGGCGCGCGGGTCCGGGTTCGAGGCCGGCAGTTCGGCCCAGGCCGGGGTCGCCGTCTCCAGATCGACCACCGTCAGATCGACAAGCGCCTCGGGGCCGAGTGCGGCGCGGCCGGCCGCATCGCAAAGCAGCAGGTGCGGTGCGGCATCCTCGACAATCTGCCGCAGCCGCGCCGACGGATAGGCCGGGTCCAGCGGCAGATAGGCGCCGCCCGCCTTGAGGATCGCCAAAAGTCCCACCACCATCGCCGGGCTGCGCTCCAGGCAGATCGCCACCGGCTGATCCGGCTTCACACCCAGCGCAATCAGATGATGGGCCAGCCGGTTGGCCCGGGCGTTCAGTTCGCCATAGCAGATCGACTGCTCTTCGAAGACCACCGCCACCGCCTCCGGCGCCTTTTGCACCTGCTGCTCGAACAGCTCGTGGATGCAGCGCTCCGACGGATAGGCCGCCGCCGTCCGGTTCAGATCCTCCAGCAGATAGCTGCGCTCGGCGGCCGGCAGGATATCGAGCTCGCGCACCGGCCTATTGGGGGCATGCTCCAGCGCCTCGGCCAATTGCTCGAGCACCTGCTGCATGTAGCCGCAGACCCGATCCGCAGACACGGGCTCCGCCACCTGCGCCGTCAGGCCGAGCGCCTCGCCAAAATCCTCCACCGACAGGGTCAGCGGATAGTTGGTGCGCTCCTCGCCGCCCAGCCATTCCATGCCGGACAGGAGATCATCCGCTTCGCAGGCGAGCGCCGGCGTGTTGTGACGGTAGTTCAACAGCGCGCTGAACAGCGGCGCCGGCGCCGCCACCCCGCTGCAGCGTTGCGCCAGCGCCAGCGAGGCATGCTCGTGCGCCAGCAGCTCGGAAAGCCGCGCATGGGTGGTCCGCACGCTCGCCTCGACCCCGGTCCCGTCGAGGTCGAGCCGCACAGGCAGGGTGTTGATGAACAGGCCCAGCGCCCGGTCGGCGCCCGCACCCGCATGCATGCGGCCGAACAGCACCGTGCCGAACACCACCTGCTCACGGCCGCTTGCACGCGCCACCACCTGCCCCCAGGCCAGATGGCAAAGGCTCGCCAGGCTTACCCCGAGCCGCCGCGCTTGTTGCCGCAGCCGATCGTTGAGCGCCTGCGGCAGCATCCGCCGCGCCTCGTGAGACCCGATGCCATCACCATAGACCTCGCTCAGCCCAAACGGCATGGTCGGCTCGTCGATGTCGGCCAACTGTTCCTGGAAGAACTCTTCATGCGCCTTGGCATCAACCCCCAGCCGCGCCTGCGCCACCAGATTGCGGAACGGCTGCGGTGCTGCCAGCTCATGCGCACGCCCGTCGAGCACGGCCCGCACCTCGGCATGCATCACTTCCAGCGTCGTGTGATCCCCGATCAGATGATGCTGCAGCTCCAGCAGCAGCCAGCGCCCGCTGCCCGGCTCGCGCGCGATCACAAACCGCAACAGCGGCGCCCGGCCAAGGTCGATGCGCTGCCGGCGTGGATCAAACCGGCGCCGGAGCTCCTCGGCGCCGGAACCGTCACAGTCATCCAGCTCGACCTCGCTCACCTGCAGCGGCGCACGCCGCCACACCACCTGGGCCGGGCTCGACAGCCCCTCCCAGACAAAGGCGGTGCGCAGGATGTCGTGCCGATCCACGACTTGCTGAACCGCCGCTAGATAGCGCTCCAGCAGACCCCGGTCGGCGAACGCCATCTGCGAGACCAGCAGATATGGATCGCCCCGGCTGGCCAGCAGATGATGGAACAGGATGCCGTCCTGCAGCGGCGACAGGCCATAAATGTCCTGGATGTTGCCGACGCCGCCGGGAACCGTGGCGACGATCCGGTCGATCTCCGGCTGGGCCAGCGCGATGAGCGGCAGCATCTGCGGCGTAATCGCCGTACTCTCCTCGGTGATCAGGTTGGCAGGCACCGCCACCTCGTGATGGCTGCCCAGGCTTGCGGCGAGATCGGCCAGCACCGGCCTGGCGAACAGGGTGCGCACCTCCACCCCCAGCGACAGCCGCCGCAGCCGCTCCATCAATTGAACCGCCAGCAAGGAATGGCCGCCGAGCTCGAAGAAGTGGTCGTGGCGTCCGACCCGCTCCAGCCCCAGAAGCTCGGCCCAGATCCCGGCCAGCGCCGTCTCGATCTCGCCTTGCGGCGCCTCATAGCTGCGGCGCGCATAGGCGTCGTCGGCCGGCGCCGGCAGCCCCTTGCGGTCGAGCTTGCCGTTCGCCGTCAAGGGCAGCGCTTCGAGCCGCACGAACGCCGACGGCACCATGTAGTCCGGCAGCCGCCCGCCCAGATGCGCCCGCAAGGCGACGGCCAGCCCGCTTCCATCCTCGTCGTCCGATCCGGCCTCGGGTCCACACACGACATAGGCGACAAGGTGCTTGTCGCCGGCGCGGTCCTGGCGCGCCACCACCGCCGCCTCGCGCACCCGGGCGTGCTCGCAAAGCCGGGCGGCGATCTCGCCCGGCTCGATGCGGAAGCCGCGGATCTTCACCTGGTCGTCGTTGCGGCCCAGAAACTCCAGATTGCCGTCCGGCAGATACCGCCCCAGGTCGCCGGTCCGGTACATCCGGGCGCCTGCCTCATCGCTGAACGGATCGGCCAAAAACCGCTCGGCCGTCAGCTTGGGCCGGTTCAGGTAGCCCCGCGCAACCCCTGCCCCGCCGATGTAAAGCTCGCCCACCGCCCCGAACGGCACGGGCTGGGCAAACCGATCCAACAGATAGGCCACCGAATTGCGAATTGGTCGACCCAGCGGCACCCGTTGCCGGCCATCGAACTCAGCAGGCACCGGATAGCAAAGACTAAAGGTGGTGTTCTCTGTCGGGCCGTAGCCATTTGAGATTCGCAGCGTCGGATGTCGCTTCTGGCATGCCCTGATGGAAGCGATGGAGACCTCCTCGCCCCCGACCAGCAGTTGCTGTAGCCGATTGGTGCTCCGCCCCTCCGCGACATAGACGTCGAACAACCGGGCAGTCATCCAAGCGATGGTGACGCCTTGGTCCTGGATGATCTGGGCCAGCGTTGCGGTCGAGAGGTGACGTTCAGGATAGAGCACAACCCTGGCGCCGTTCGCCAAGGCACCCCAGACCTCGAACGTGGTCGCGTCGAATGTCGGCGAGGAGGCATTGAGAAAGATGTCCTGCGGCGAGATTTCGACGAAATCGTTGCCCGCCACCAGACGCACCAATCCCCGATGCTCGACCATGACGCCTTTGGGCGTTCCGGTGGAGCCTGAGGTGTAGATGACATAGGCGAGATGGCTGGGGGTCAGGCCAAGGGCGCGCGGGTCCGGGTTCGAGGCCGGCAGTTCGGCCCAGGCCGGGGTGGCCGTCTCCAGATCGATCACCGTCAGATCGACAAGCGCCTCCGGGCCGAGTGCGGCGCGTCCGACGGCATCGCAAAGCAGCAGGTGCGGTGCGGCATCCTCGAGCACCTGCCGCAGCCGCGCGCACGGATAGGCCGGGTCCAGCGGCAGATAGGCGCCGCCCGCCTTGAGGATCGCCAAAAGTCCCACCACCATCGCCGGGCTGCGCTCCAGGCAGATCGCCACCGGCTGATCCGGCTTCACACCCAGCGCAATCAGATGATGGGCCAGCCGGTTGGCCTGGGCGTTGAGCGCGCCATAGCTCAGCTCTTCGTCCTCATGGACGAGGGCGACGGCTTCGGGTGCGCGCCGGACCTGTTGCTCGAACAGCTCGTGGATGCAGCGCTCCGACGGATAGGCCGCCGCCGTCCGGTTCAGATCCTCCAGCAGATAGGTGCGCTCATCTGATGACAGCAGCTCGATGCGGCCGACCGGCTGGTCGGCATCGGCAACCATCGCCCGCAGCAGCGCCAGCAGATAACCACGCTGCCGCTCGATCGTCGCCTGATCGAACAGCGCCGTCGCATAGCCGAACGTTCCGGCGATCTCCTCACCACGCTCGCCAAGGCTCAGCTCCAGATCGAACTTGACCTGATCGAGCCCCTCGCCCGCAGCCTCCACGTTCAGCCCGGCAAGGTCGAACGACCCGACGGCGTTGTTCTGCCAGGCCAACATCACCTGGAACAGCGGCGTGTGATCAAGATGCCGGGGCGGCTTGACGATCTCCACCACCTGTTCGAACGGCAGGTCCTGATGCTCCTGCGCAGCCAGGGCCGTGCGCCGCGTCCGTTCCAGAAGCTCCGACACATCAGGTTCGCCCGACAGGTCGACCCGAAGCGCCAGGGTGTTGACGAAGAAGCCTATCAACTCTTCGATCTCGCCCCGGCCGCGATTGGCGCTCGGCACGCCGATCACAAGGTCGTCCTGCCCCGACAGACGCGACAGCACCGCCGCCCAGGCCGCCAGCACCGTCATGAACAACGTCGTGCCATGCTGCCGGCTCAGCCGCTTCAGACCCCGCGTCAGATCCTGGTCGATGACAACAGGCACACTGGCCCCGGCAAACGACTGCTGGGCCGGACGCGCACGGTCCGTCGGCAAGGCAAGACGGGCCGGAGCGCCGGCCAGGGCGTCGCGCCAATACTGCGCCTGGCGCTGCAGCCGTTCCCCCGACAGCCATTGCCGTTGCCAGGCGGCATAATCCGGGTACTGGATCGCCAGCGGCGGCAAAGGATCGTCCTCTCCAGCCTCGAACGCCCGGTAAAGCTGACTGAGTTCACGCACCAGCACGCCCATCGACCAGCCGTCCGAGACGATATGATGCTGGGTCAACAGGAAGACGTGTTCCGCATCCGACATCCGGATCAGCCGCCCGCGGATCAGCGGCCCGCGCGCAAGATCGAATGGCGTGCGCGCCTCTTCATGGCACAGATCCAGAAGCGCCGCCTCTGCATCCGGCCGGCCCCGCAGATCGTGCTCGAGCACCGGCAACCCCGCATCCGGCGGCAGAACCTCAACCCGGGGCTTGCCCTCCGGTGCGACAAAGACACTGCGCAGCGCCTCGTGACGGGCAAACAAATGGTCAAGGCTGCGCTGCCAGGCGACGCGGTCGAGCACTCCCCGCAGCCGCAGGGCCAGCGGCATGTGATAGTTGGTGCTCTCCGCGTCCAACTGTGACAAGAACCAGAGACGCTGCTGCGAATAGGAAAGCGGAAGCGCACCATCACGTCCGACTGGCATGATGGCCGGTGCTGCCTGCGCACCAGAACCGTTCAGCACTTCGCCAACACTTAGCGCCAAATCGGCCAATGTCGGCCTGGCGAACAGCGTCGTCAGCGGCATCTCGACACCGAGAGCCTGCGGCAGCCGGCTCATCAGCTGCACCGCGAGCAGCGAATGGCCGCCGAGTTCGAAGAAGTGGTCGTGGCGGCCGACCCGCTCGATCCCGAGAAGCTCTTCCCAGATCGCCGCCAGCGCCGTCTCGACCGCGCCCTGCGGCGCCTCATAGGTCCGGCGCGCATAGGCATCGTCCTCCGGAACAGGCAGCGCCTTGCGGTCGAGCTTGCCGTTCGGCGTCAGCGGCAGTGCCGATAGCCGCACGAAGGCCGACGGCACCATGTAGTCGGGCAGGCAGGCACTCAGATGGGCGCGCAAGGCACCGGCAAGGTCGGACTTCTCGGCCTCGCCGGCTTGCTCCGCCGCCGCAACCACATAGGCGATCAGCCGTTTGCCGCCGGCGCCATCCTCTCGCGCCACCACGACGGCGTCACGCACAAGCGCGTGCTCGCAAAGCCGGGCGGCGATCTCGCCCGGCTCGATGCGGAAGCCGCGGATCTTCACCTGCTCGTCGTTGCGGCCCAGAAACTCCAGATTGCCGTCCGGCAGGTAGCGGGCCAGGTCGCCGGTCCGGTACAGCCGGTCGCCCGCCACAAAGGGGCTGGCGATGAACCGCTCGGCCGTCAGCTCCGGCCGGTTGAGATAGCTGCGCGCCACCCCCGCCCCGCCGACATAAAGCTCACCCGCCGCCCCGAACGGCACGGGCGCACCATGACCGTCCAGCAGATACACCCGCGTGTTGGCAATCGGACGGCCGATCGGGACAACTGACCCATCAAAATCAGCCGGGCAATTCCAGGCCGTCACGTCGATAGCAGCTTCCGTGGGACCATATAGATTGTGCAGGCCAGTCCAAGGCAATACGCGCCGAACCTTGTGCGCAAGGGAGGCAGCAAGTGCCTCGCCACTGCACACGAGACGCTGCAGTGATGTGCAGCGATCAACGCTCTTCGCGTCCATAAAGCTGACCAGCATGGATGGTACAAAGTGCGCAGTGGTGATGCGATGACTGATTATAAGGTTTACAAGGGCATCGGGGTCTTTGTGTGCAGCCGGAGGCGCCAGTACCAGGGTCGCCCCCTCAAGCAACGTCCAGAAGAATTCCCAGGCCGAGACGTCGAAGCCAAATGGCGTCTTCTGCAAGACGACATCAGTCGCATTGAGAGCGTAGGCTTTCTGCATCCAGATCAGGCGATTGAGAATAGCCCGATGCTCATTCTGTGCCCCTTTGGGTGTTCCGGTGGAGCCGGAGGTGTAGATGACATAGGCGAGATGGCGTGTGGTCAGGCCAAGGGCGCGCGGGTCCGGGTTCGAGGCCGGCAGTTCGGCCCAGGCCGGGGTGGCCGTCTCCAGATCGACCACCGTCAGATCGGCGAGCGCCTCCGGGCCGAGTGCGGCGCGTCCGGCCGCATCGCAAAGCAGCAGGTGCGGCGCGGCATCGCCGAGCACCTGCCGCAGCCGCGCCGACGGATAGGCCGGATCCAGCGGCAGATAGGCGCCGCCCGCCTTGAGGATCGCCAAAAGTCCCACCACCATCGCCGGGCTGCGCTCCAGGCAGATCGCCACCGGCTGATCCGGCTTCACACCCAGCGCAATCAGATGATGGGCCAGCCGGTTGGCCCGGGCGTTGAGCTCGCCATAGCTCAGGCGGTCGTCCTCATGGACGAGGGCGACGGCTTCGGGTGCGCGCCGGACCTGCTGCTCGAACAGCTCGTGGATGCACCGCTCCGACGGATAATCCGCCGCCGTCCGGTTCAGATCCTCCAGCAGATAGCTGCGTTCGGCGGCCGGCAGGATGTCGAGCTCGCGCACCGGCCTATTGGGGGCATGCTCCAGCGCCTCGGCCAATTGCTCGAGCACCTGCTGCATGTAGCCGCAGACCCGATCCGCAGACACGGGCTCCGCCACCTGCGCCGTCAGGCCGAGCGCCTCGCCAAAATCCTCCACCGACAGGGTCAGCGGATAGTTGGTGCGCTCCTCGCCGCCCAGCCATTCCATGCCGGACAGGAGATCATCCGCTTCGCAGGCGAGCGCCGGCGTGTTGTGACGGTAGTTCAACAGCGCGCTGAACAGCGGCGCCGGCGCCGCCACCCCGCTGCAGCGTTGCGCCAGCGCCAGCGAGGCATGCTCGTGCGCCAGCAGCTCGGAAAGCCGCGCATGGGTGGTCCGCACGCTCGCCTCGACCCCGGTCCCGTCGAGGTCGAGCCGCACAGGCAGGGTGTTGATGAACAGGCCCAGCGCCCGGTCGGCGCCCGCACCCGCATGCATGCGGCCGAACAGCACCGTGCCGAACACCACCTGCTCACGGCCGCTTGCACGCGCCACCACCTGCCCCCAGGCCAGATGGCAAAGGCTCGCCAGGCTTACCCCGAGCCGCCGCGCTTGTTGCCGCAGCCGATCGTTGAGCGCCTGCGGCAGCATCCGCCGCGCCTCGTGAGACCCGATGCCATCACCATAGACCTCGCTCAGCCCAAACGGCATGGTCGGCTCGTCGATGTCGGCCAACTGTTCCTGGAAGAACTCTTCATGCGCCTTGGCATCAACCCCCAGCCGCGCCTGCGCCACCAGATTGCGGAACGGCTGCGGCGCTGCCAGCTCATGCGCACGCCCGTCGAGCACGGCCCGCACCTCGGCATGCATCACTTCCAGCGTCGTGTGATCCCCGATCAGATGATGCTGCAGCTCCAGCAGCAGCCAGCGCCCGCTGCCCGGCTCGCGCGCGATCACAAACCGCAACAGCGGCGCCCGGCCAAGGTCGATGCGCTGCCGGCGTGGATCAAACCGGCGCCGGAGCTCCTCGGCGCCGGAACCGTCACAGTCATCCAGCTCGACCTCGCTCACCTGCAGCGGCGCTTTCCGCCAGACCACCTGGGCCGGGCTCGACAGCCCCTCCCAGACAAAGGCGGTGCGCAGGATGTCGTGCCGATCCACGACTTGCTGAACCGCCGCTAGATAGCGCTCCAGCAGACCCCGGTCGGCGAACGCCATCTGCGAGACCAGCAGATATGGATCGCCCCGGCTGGCCAGCAGATGATGGAACAGGATGCCGTCCTGCAGCGGCGACAGGCCATAAATGTCCTGGATGTTGCCGACGCCGCCGGGAACCGTGGCGACGATCCGGTCGATCTCCTCCTGGGTCAGCGCGATGAGCGGCAGCATCTGCGGCGTAATCGCCGTACTCTCCTCGGTGATCAGGTTGGCAGGCACCGCCACCTCGTGATGGCTGCCCAGGCTGGCGGCGAGATCGGCCAGCACCGGCCTGGCGAACAGGGTGCGCACCTCCACCCCCAGCGACAGCCGCCGCAGCCGCTCCATCAATTGAACCGCCAGGAGCGAGTGGCCGCCGAGTTCGAAGAAGTGGTCGTGGCGTCCGACCCGCTCGACACCGAGGAGCTCGGCCCAGATCCCGGCCAGCGCCGTCTCGATCCCGCCCTGCGGCGCCTCATAGCTGCGGCGCGCATAGGCGTCGTCGGCCGGCGCCGGCAGCCCCTTGCGGTCGAGCTTGCCGTTCGCCGTCAACGGCAGCGCCGATAGCCGCACGAACGCCGACGGCACCATGTAGTCCGGCAGCCGCCCGCCCAGATGCGCCCGCAAGGCGACGGCCAGCCCGCTTCCATCGTCGTCGTCCGATCCGGCCTCGGGTCCACACACGACATAGGCGACAAGGTGCTTGTCGCCGGCGCGGTCCTGGCGCGCCACCACCGCCGCCTCGCGCACCCGGGCGTGCTCGCAAAGCCGCGCGGCGATCTCGCCCGGCTCGATGCGGAAGCCGCGGATCTTCACCTGGTCGTCGTTGCGGCCCAGAAACTCCAGATTGCCGTCCGGCAGATAGCGCGCCAGGTCGCCGGTCCGGTACAGCCGGGCGCCTGCCTCATCGCTGAACGGATCGGCCAGGAAACGCTCGGCCGTCAGCTCGGGGCGGTTGAGGTAGCCACGCGCTACACCGGCACCCCCGATATACAACTCCCCGACCGCTCCATACGGCACGGGCGCACCATGACCGTCCAGAAGATACACCCGCGTGTTGGCAATCGGACGGCCGATATGTGGCACAACGTTGTCACTGAAGAGCCGTCCCGAGGTTGCCACGACGGTGGCTTCCGTCGGGCCATAATTGTTTATTAACTTGAGAGGCGACGGGAGCCGGGAAGGCACACGCTGGAGACGATCACCGCCGATCAGCAGGTATCCCAATTTTGGATTTACCAACTTGTCTTCCAATGCGATCGCCGCCAGCGGGGTGGTCAAAAAGGCAGCGTCCAACGCCTGATCACGCCACCATTGCAGCAGACGAAGAGGCTCTTCTGCCGATGCTCCGGGCGGGAGCAGCAATGTGCTACGATTGCATAATGCGGACCATACTTCCCAGGTGCTGGCATCGAACGCTGATCCAGCCGTGAGCGCGCAGCACGTTTCTGGTTGCAGACAAAACGTTTGCACATGCCATGATATAAGATTGACTAAGTTCTGATGCTCGACCATGACGCCTTTGGGCGTTCCGGTGGAGCCGGAGGTGTAGATGACATAGGCGAGATGGCGCGCGGTCAGGCCAAGGGCGCTCGGGTCTGGGTCCGAGGCCGGCAGTTCGGCCCAGGCCGGGGTCGCCGTCTCCAGATCGACCACCGTCAGATCGGCGAGCGCCTCCGGGCCGAGTGCGGCGCGTCCGGCCGCATCGCAAAGCAGCAGGTGCGGCGCGGCATCGCCGAGCACCTGCCGCAGCCGCGCCGACGGATAGGCCGGATCCAGCGGCAGATAGGCGCCGCCCGCCTTGAGGATCGCCAAAAGTCCCACCACCATCGCCGGGCTGCGCTCCAGGCAGATGGCCACCGGCTGGTCCGGCCTGACCCCGAGCCCGATCAGATGATGGGCCAGCCGGTTGGCCCGGGCGTTCAGTTCGCCATAGCAGATCGACTGCTCTTCGAAGACCACCGCCACCGCCTCCGGCGCCTTTTGCACCTGCTGCTCGAACAGCTCGTGGATGCAGCGCTCCGACGGATAATCCGCCGCCGTCCGGTTCAGATCCTCCAGCAGATAGCTGCGTTCGGCGGCCGGCAGGATGTCGAGCTCGCGCACCGGCCTATTGGGGGCATGCTCCAGCGCCTCGGCCAATTGCTCGAGCACCTGCTGCATGTAGCCGCAGACCCGATCCGCAGACACGGGCTCCGCCACCTGCGCCGTCAGGCCGAGCGCCTCGCCAAAATCCTCCACCGACAGGGTCAGCGGATAGTTGGTGCGCTCCTCGCCGCCCAGCCATTCCATGCCGGACAGGAGATCATCCGCTTCGCAGGCGAGCGCCGGCGTGTTGTGACGGTAGTTCAACAGCGCGCTGAACAGCGGCGCCGGCGCCGCCACCCCGCTGCAGCGTTGCGCCAGCGCCAGCGAGGCATGCTCGTGCGCCAGCAGCTCGGAAAGCCGCGCATGGGTGGTCCGCACGCTCGCCTCGACCCCGGTCCCGTCGAGGTCGAGCCGCACAGGCAGGGTGTTGATGAACAGGCCCAGCGCCCGGTCGGCGCCCGCACCCGCATGCATGCGGCCGAACAGCACCGTGCCGAACACCACCTGCTCACGGCCGCTTGCACGCGCCACCACCTGCCCCCAGGCCAGATGGCAAAGGCTCGCCAGGCTTACCCCGAGCCGCCGCGCTTGTTGCCGCAGCCGATCGTTGAGCGCCTGCGGCAGCATCCGCCGCGCCTCGTGAGACCCGATGCCATCACCATAGACCTCGCTCAGCCCAAACGGCATGGTCGGCTCGTCGATGTCGGCCAACTGTTCCTGGAAGAACTCTTCATGCGCCTTGGCATCAACCCCCAGCCGCGCCTGCGCCACCAGATTGCGGAACGGCTGCGGTGCTGCCAGCTCATGCGCACGCCCGTCGAGCACGGCCCGCACCTCGGCATGCATCACTTCCAGCGTCGTGTGATCCCCGATCAGATGATGCTGCAGCTCCAGCAGCAGCCAGCGCCCGCTGCCCGGCTCGCGCGCGATCACAAACCGCAACAGCGGCGCCCGGCCAAGGTCGATGCGCTGCCGGCGTGGATCAAACCGGCGCCGGAGCTCCTCGGCGCCGGAACCGTCACAGTCATCCAGCTCGACCTCGCTCACCTGCAGCGGCGCTTTCCGCCAGACCACCTGGGCCGGGCTCGACAGCCCCTCCCAGACAAAGGCGGTGCGCAGGATGTCGTGCCGATCCACGACTTGCTGAACCGCCGCTAGATAGCGCTCCAGCAGACCCCGGTCGGCGAACGCCATCTGCGAGACCAGCAGATATGGATCGCCCCGGCTGGCCAGCAGATGATGGAACAGGATGCCGTCCTGCAGCGGCGACAGGCCATAAATGTCCTGGATGTTGCCGACGCCGCCGGGAACCGTGGCGACGATCCGGTCGATCTCCTCCTGGGTCAGATCGATGAGCGGCAGCATCTGCGGCGTAATCGCCGTACTCTCCTCGGTGATCAGGTTGGCAGGCACCGCCACCTCGTGATGGCTGCCCAGGCTGGCGGCGAGATCGGCCAGCACCGGCCTGGCGAACAGGGTGCGCACCTCCACCCCCAGCGACAGCCGCCGCAGCCGCTCCATCAATTGAACCGCCAGGAGCGAGTGGCCGCCGAGTTCGAAGAAGTGGTCGTGGCGTCCGACCCGCTCGACACCGAGGAGCTCGGCCCAGATCCCGGCCAGCGCCGTCTCGATCCCGCCCTGCGGCGCCTCATAGCTGCGGCGCGCATAGGCGTCGTCGGCCGGCGCCGGCAGCCCCTTGCGGTCGAGCTTGCCGTTCGCCGTCAAGGGCAGCGCCTCCAACCGCACGAACGCCGACGGCACCATGTAGTCCGGCAGCCGCCCGCCCAGATGCGCCCGCAAGGCGACGGCCAGCCCGCTTCCATCGTCGTCGTCCGATCCGGCCTCGGGTCCACACACGACATAGGCGACAAGGTGCTTGTCGCCGGCGCGGTCCTGGCGCGCCACCACCGCCGCCTCGCGCACCCGGGCGTGCTCGCAAAGCCGGGCGGCGATCTCGCCCGGCTCGATGCGGAAGCCGCGGATCTTCACCTGGTCGTCGTTGCGGCCCAGAAACTCCAGATTGCCGTCCGGCAGATACCGCCCCAGGTCGCCGGTCCGGTACATCCGGGCGCCTGCCTCATCGCTGAACGGATCGGCCAAAAACCGCTCGGCCGTCAGCTTGGGCCGGTTCAGGTAGCCCCGCGCAACCCCTGCCCCGCCGATGTAAAGCTCGCCCACCGCCCCGAACGGCACGGGCTGGGCAAACCGATCCAACAGATAGGCCACCGAATTGCGAATTGGTCGACCCAGCGGCACCCGTTGCCGGCCATCGAACTCAGCAGGCACCGGATAGCAAAGACTAAAGGTGGTGTTCTCTGTCGGGCCGTAGCCATTTGAGATTCGCAGCGTCGGATGTCGCTTCTGGCATGCCCTGATGGAAGCGATGGAGACCTCCTCGCCCCCGACCAGCAGTTGCTGTAGCCGATTGGTGCTCCGCCCCTCCGCGACATAGACGTCGAACAACCGGGCAGTCATCCAAGCGATGGTGACGCCTTGGTCCTGGATGATCTGGGCCAGCGTTGCGGTCGAGAGGTGACGTTCAGGATAGAGCACAACCCTGGCGCCGTTCGCCAAGGCACCCCAGACCTCGAACGTGGTCGCGTCGAATGTCGGCGAGGAGGCATTGAGAAAGATGTCCTGCGGCGAGATTTCGACGAAATCGTTGCCCGCCACCAGACGCACCAACCCCCGATGCTCGACCATGACGCCCTTTGGGGTTCCGGTGGAGCCGGAGGTGTAGATGACATAGGCGAGATGGCGCGGGCTCAGGCCAAGGGCGCGCGGGTCCGGGTTCGAGGCCGGCAGTTCGGCCCAGGCCGGGGTGGCCGTCTCCAGATCGACCACCGTCAGATCGGCGAGCGCCTCCGGGCCGAGTGCGGCGCGGCCGGCGGCATCGCAAAGCAGCAGGTGCGGTGCGGCATCCTCGACAACCTGCCGCAGCCGCGCCGACGGATAGGCCGGGTCCAGCGGCAGATAGGCGCCGCCCGCCTTGAGGATCGCCAAAAGTCCCACCACCATCGCCGGGCTGCGCTCCAGGCAGATCGCCACCGGCTGATCCGGCTTCACACCCAGCGCAATCAGATGATGGGCCAGCCGGTTGGCCCGGGCGTTCAGTTCGCCATAGCAGATCGACTGCTCTTCGAAGACCACCGCCACCGCCTCCGGCGCCTTTTGCACCTGCTGCTCGAACAGCTCGTGGATGCAGCGCTCCGACGGATAGGCCGCCGCCGTCCGGTTCAGATCCTCCAGCAGATAGCTGCGCTCGGCGGCCGGCAGGATATCGAGCTCGCGCACCGGCCTATTGGGGGCATGCTCCAGCGCCTCGGCCAATTGCTCGAGCACCTGCTGCATGTAGCCGCAGACCCGATCCGCAGACACGGGCTCCGCCACCTGCGCCGTCAGGCCGAGCGCCTCGCCAAAATCCTCCACCGACAGGGTCAGCGGATAGTTGGTGCGCTCCTCGCCGCCCAGCCATTCCATGCCGGACAGGAGATCATCCGCTTCGCAGGCGAGCGCCGCGTGTTGTGACGGTAGTTCAACAGCGCGCTGAACAGCGGCGCCGGCGCCGCCACCCCGCTGCAGCGTTGCGCCAGCGCCAGCGAGGCATGCTCGTGCGCCAGCAGCTCGGAAAGCCGCGCATGGGTGGTCCGCACGCTCGCCTCGACCCCGGTCCCGTCGAGGTCGAGCCGCACAGGCAGGGTGTTGATGAACAGGCCCAGCGCCCGGTCGGCGCCCGCACCCGCATGCATGCGGCCGAACAGCACCGTGCCGAACACCACCTGCTCACGGCCGCTTGCACGCGCCACCACCTGCCCCCAGGCCAGATGGCAAAGGCTCGCCAGGCTTACCCGAGCCGCCGCGCTTGTTGCCGCAGCCGATCGTTGAGCGCCTGCGGCAGCATCCGCCGTGCCTCGCCGACCCCGCTGCCGTCGCCGCGCACCTCGCTCAGCCCGAACGGCATGGTCGGCTCGTCGATGTCGGCCAACTGTTCCTGGAAGAACTCTTCATGCGCCTTGGCATCAACCCCCAGCCGCGCCTGCGCCACCAGATTGCGGAACGGCTGCGGCGCTGCCAGCTCATGCGCACGCCCGTCGAGCACGGCCCGCACCTCGGCATGCATCACTTCCAGCGTCGTGTGATCCCCGATCAGATGATGCTGCAGCTCCAGCAGCAGCCAGCGCCCGCTGCCGGCTCGCGCGCGATCACAAACCGCAACAGCGGCGCCCGGCCAAGGTCGATGCGCTGCCGGCGTGGATCAAACCGGCGCCGGAGCTCCTCGGCGCCGGAACCGTCACAGTCATCCAGCTCGACCTCGCTCACCTGCAGCGGCGCTTTCCGCCAGACCACCTGGGCCGGGCTCGACAGCCCTCCCAGACAAAGGCGGTGCGCAGGATGTCGTGCCGATCCACGACTTGCTGAACCGCCGCTAGATAGCGCTCCAGCAGACCCCGGTCGGCGAACGCCATCTGCGAGACCAGCAGATATGGATCGCCCCGGCTGGCCAGCAGATGATGGAACAGGATGCCGTCCTGCAGCGGCGACAAGCCATAAATGTCCTGGATGTTGCCGACACCGCCGGGCACCGTGGCGACGATCCGGTCGATCTCCTCCTGGGCCAGCGCGATGAGCGGCAGCATCTGCGGCGTAATCGCCGTACTCTCCTCGGTGATCGGGTTGGCAGGCACCGCCACCTCGTGATGGCTGCCCAGGCTTGCGGCGAGATCGGCCAGCACCGGCCTGGCGAACAGGTGCGCACCTCCACCCCCAGCGACAGCCGCCGCAGCCGCTCCATCAATTGAACCGCCAGCAAGGAATGGCCGCCGAGCTCGAAGAAGTGGTCGTGGCGTCCGACCCGCTCCAGCCCCAGAAGCTCGGCCCAGATCCCGGCCAGCGCCGTCTCGATCCCGCCCTGCGGCGCCTCATAGCTGCGGCGCGCATAGGCGTCGTCGGCCGGCGCCGGCAGCCCCTTGCGGTCGAGCTTGCCGTTCGCCGTCAACGGCAGCGCCTCCAACCGCACGAACGCCGCCGGCACCATGTAGTCCGGCAGCCGCCCGCCCAGATGCGCCCGCAAGGCGCCGGCCAGCCCGCTTCCATCCTCGTCGTCCGATCCGGCCTCGGGTCCACACACGACATAGGCGACAAGGTGCTTGTCGCCGGCGCGGTCCTGGCGCGCCACCACCGCCGCCTCGCGCACCCGGGCGTGCTCGCCAAGCCGTGCGGCGATCTCGCCCGGCTCGATGCGGAAGCCGCGGATCTTCACCTGGTCGTCGTTGCGGCCGAGGAACTCCAGATTGCCGTCCGGCAGATAACGTCCCAGGTCGCCGGTCCGGTACATCCGGGCGCCTGCCTCATCGCTGAACGGATCGGCCAGGAACCGCTCCGCCGTCAGCTCGGGACGGTTCAGGTAGCCACGTGCCACGCCTGCCCCGCCGATGTAAAGCTCACCCACCGCCCCGAACGGCACGGCGCACCATGTCCGTCCAGCAGATACACCCCGCGTGTTGGCAATCGGACGGCCGATCGGGAGACGGCGGAATGTCTCATCAATTGCAGTGATCTCGCAAACTGTCGCGAAGGTCGTCGTCTCGGTCGGACCATAGCAGTGAACGAGACGTACAGGACCTTCTTCCCTCAGCAATTTCAGAAACGAGGGAAGGTCATTGCGTTCGCCTCCACAGAGGAGGTATTTAAGTTGTGCTAACGTCGGGGCAATCGATGATGTATACTGGTTGAATAACGCTGTTGTTAGAAAAAGTGATGTCACCCCTTGCTGTTCAAGCGTCCTGGCAAAACGTGAAGGATTTATGACGGTGATGGCATCCATCGCAATAATGCAGCCACCGTTAAGCAGCGGCGCCCACACTTCAAATGTGCTCGCGTCGAAGGCGGGATTACCCGCCCATGCCACACGATCTCCGGCATCGATCTTCGCATAGCCATTGTTGATGACGAGCCGGTTGACGGCACGGTGAGGCACAACAACTCCCTTGGGAAGGCCAGTCGAACCAGACGTGTACATCACGTAAGCGGCAGCCTCGGCGCTCAATGCCAGGCCAGGATCTCTGCTACACCCTGTTTCCAGCCATGAGCGGCTCAATAGCCAGAACAGGGATCGTCGCCTCAACCAGGTCATCATCGTCACTCTTGCCAAGCACCAGGCGCGCAGCACAGTCGGCCAATAGCCATTCTTGTCGCGCAGACGGAAGAGCGCGATCGACCGGCACATACACTCCCCCCGCCTTGAGGATCGCCAGCTGCGCCACCACAAGGGCGACAGAGCGGTCCAGCATTGTCGCAACGCAATCCCCCGGCCTGACCCCGAGGGCGATCAGATGATGCGCCAGCCGGTTGGCCCGGGCGTTGAGCTCGCCATAGCTCAGCCGCTCGTCCTCATGGACCACCGCCACCGCCTCCGGCGCCTTTTGCACCTGTTGCTCGAACAGCTCATGGATGCAGCGCTCCGACGGATAATCCGCCGCCGTCCGGTTCAGATCCTCCAGCAGATAGCTGCGTTCGGCGGCGGCCGGCAGGATATCGAGCTCGCGCACCGGCCTATTGGGGCATGCTCCAGCGCCTCGGCCAGTTGCTCGAGCACCTGCTGCATGTAGCCGCAGACCCGATCCGCAGACACGGGCTCCACCACCTGCGCCGTCAGGCCGAGCGCCTCGCCAAAATCCTCCACCGACAGGGTCAGCGGATAGTTGGTGCGTTCCTCGCCGCCCAGCCATTCCACGCCCGACAGGAGAATCCTCCGCTTCGCAGGCGACCGCCGGCGTGTTGTGACGGTAGTTCAACAGCGCGCTGAACAGCGGCGCCGGCGCCGCCACCCCCGCACAGCTTGCGCCAGCGCCAGCGAGGGGCATGCTCGTGCGCCAGCAGCTCGGAAAGCCGCGCATGGGTGGTCCGCACGCTCGCCTCGACCCCGGTCCCGTCGAGGTCGAGCCGCACAGGCAGGGTGTTGATGAACAGGCCCAGCGCCCGGTCGGCGCCCGCACCCGCATGCATGCGGCCGAACAGCACCGTGCCGAACACCACCTGCTCACGGCCGCTTGCACGCGCCACCACCTGCCCCCAGGCCAGATGGCAAAGGCTCGCCAGGCTTACCCCGAGCCGCCGCGCCTGTTGCCGCAGCCGATCGTTGA
The DNA here is from genome assembly GCF_015353075.1 of Rhizobium sp. 007. Classification (NCBI taxonomy): domain Bacteria; kingdom Pseudomonadati; phylum Pseudomonadota; class Alphaproteobacteria; order Hyphomicrobiales; family Rhizobiaceae; genus Rhizobium; species Rhizobium sp. 007. The sequence continues at coordinate 371,677 of NZ_CP064189.1, forward strand.
GCGCCTGCGGTAGCATCCGCCGTGCCTCGCGGATCCGCGGCCGTCGCCGTAGACCTCGCTCAGCCCGAACGGCATGGTCGGCTCGTCGATGTCGGCCAACTGTTCCTGGAAAACTCTTCATGCGCCTTGGCATCAACCCCCAGCCGCGCCTGCGCCACCAGATTGCGGAACGGCTGCGGTGCTGCCAGCTCATGCGCACGCCCGTCGAGCACGACCCGCACCTCGGCATGCATCACTCTCCAGCGTCGTGTGATCCCGATCAGATGATGCTGCAGCTCCAGCAGCAGCCAGCGCCCGCTGCCCGGCTCGCGCGCGATCACAAACCGCAACAGCGGCGCCCGCCAAGGTCGATGCGCTGCCGGCGTGGATCAAACCGGCGCCGGAGCTCATCGGCGCCGGAACCGTCACAGTCATCCAGCTCGACCTCGCTCACCTTAGCGGCGCACGCCGCCACACCACCTGGCCGGCTCGACAGCCCCTCCCAGACAAAGGCGGTGCGCAGGATGTCGTGCCGATCCACGACTTGCTGAACCGCCGCTAGATAGCGCTCCAGCAGACCCCGGTCGGCGAACGCCATCTGCGAGACCAGCAGATATGGATCGCCCCGGCTGGCCAGCAGATGATGGAACAGGATGCCGTCCTGCAGCGGCGACAGGCCATAAATGTCCTGGATGTTGCCGACGCCGCCGGAACCGTGGCGACGATCCGTCGATCTCCTCCTGGTCAGATCGATGAGCGGCAGCATCTGCGGCGTAATCGCCGTACTCTCCTCGGTGATCAGGTTGGCAGGCACCGCCACCTCGTGATGGCTGCCCAGGCTTGCGGCGAGATCGGCCAGCACCGGCCTGGCGAACAGGGTGCGCACCTCCACCCCCCAGCGACAGCCGCCGCAGCCGCTCCATCAATTGAACCGCCAGGAGCGAGTGGCCGCCGAGTTCGAAGAAGTGGTCGTGGCGTCCGACCCGCTCGACACCGAGGAGCTCGGCCCAGATCCCGGCCAGCGCCGTCTCGATCTCGCCCTGCGGCGCCTCATAGCTGCGGCGCGCATAGGCGTCGTCGGCCGGCGCCGGCAGCCCCTTGCGGTCGAGCTTGCCGTTCGCCGTCAAGGGCAGCGCCTCGAGCCGCACGAACGCCGCCGGCACCATGTAGTCCGCAGCCGCCCGCCAGATGCGCCCGCAAGGCGACGGCCAGCCCGCTTCCATCGTCGTCGTCCGATCCGGCCTCGGGTCCACACACGACATAGGCGACAAGGTGCTTGTCGCCGGCGCGGTCCTGGCGCGCCACCACCGCCGCCTCGCGCACCCGGGCGTGCTCGCAAGCCGGGCGGCGATCTCGCCCGGCTCGATGCGGAAGCCGCGGATCTTCACCTGGTCGTCGTTGCGGCCCAGAAACTCCAGATTGCCGTCCGGCAGATAGCGCCCCAGGTCGCCGGTCCGGTACAGCCGGGCGCCTGCCTCATCGCTGAACGGATCGGCCAGGAAACGCTCCGCCGTCAGCTCGGGACGGTTCAGGTAGCCCCGCGCAACGCCTGCCCCGCCGATGTAAAGCTCACCCGCCGCCCCGAACGGCACGGGCGCACCATGACCGTCCAGCAGATACACCCGCGTGTTGGCAATCGGACGGCCGATCGGGATCGAGGCCATGTCCTCGACAGATTTGGATATCTCGAATGTGGCACATCCAACCGTTGCTTCTGTCGGTCCAAATTGATTGATCAGACGCACGCTCGGAAAGCGCTTTTGCCAAAACTGCATGTCTGCCGGGATTAAGGCCTCGCCCCCGACCATGAGTGCTCTTGTCGGAGCCGGTCCTTTGTAGGCTTCAAGCCGCTTGTTCAGCATGCCTAGATGCGAAGGCGTCAGCTTGACCAGATCATAGGTCTGATCCTCCTCGACAGCGGCAAGCGCATCTATTTGGGCAATTGGGTTGACAAGACGAAGCCTGGCGCCTGCCAGCAGAGGCCCGAACAAGGTCGTAATGCCGGCATCGAAGCTGAACGACAGCAGCATCAGCGAGCCGTTGCCGGCTCCTTCGTAATGGCGGCGATCCGACCAATGCAAATAGTTTACCAGACTTCCATGCTCGACCATGACGCCCTTTGGCGTTCCGGTGGAGCCGGAGGTGTAGATGACATAGGCGAGATGGCGCGGGCTCAGGCCAAGGGCGCGGGTCCGGGTTCGAGGCCGGCAGTTCGGCCCAGGCCGGGGTGGCCGTCTCCAGATCGATCACCGTCAGATCGCGAGCGCCTCCGGGCCGAGTGCGGCGCGTCCGGCCGCATCGCAAAGCAGCAGGTGCGGCGCGGCATCGCCGAGCACCTGCCGCAGCCGCGCCGACGGATAGGCCGGATCCAGCGGCAGATAGGCGCCGCCCGCCTTGAGGATCGCCAGCAGTCCCACCACCATCGACGGACTGCGTTCCAGGCAGATGGCACCACACGGTGTCCGGCTTGACCCCGAGCCCGATCAGATGATGGGCCAGCCGGTTGGCCCGGGCGTTCAGTTCGCCATAGCAGATCGACTGCTCTTCGAAGACCACCGCCACCGCCTCCGGCGCCTTTTGCACCTGCTGCTCGAACAGCTCGTGGATGCAGCGCTCCGACGGATAGCCGCCGCCGTCCGGTTCAGATCCTCCAGCAGATAGCTGCGTTCGGCGGCCGGCAGGATGTCGAGCTCGCGCACCGGCCTATTGGGGGCATGCTCCAGCGCCTCGGCCAATTGCTCGAGCACCTGCTGCATGTAGCCGCAGACCCGATCCGCAGACACGGGCTCCGCCACCTGCGCCGTGAGGCCGAGCGCCTCGCCAAAATCCTCCACCGACAGGGTCAGCGGATAGTTGGTGCGCTCCTCGCCGCCCAGCCATTCCATGCCGGACAGGAGATCATCCGCTTCGCAGGCGAGCGCCGGCGTGTTGTGACGGTAGTTCAACAGCGCGCTGAACAGCGGCGCCGGCGCCGCCACCCCGCTGCAGCGTTGCGCCAGCGCCAGCGAGGCATGCTCGTGCGCCAGCAGCTCGGAAAGCCGCGCATGGGTGGTCCGCACGCTCGCCTCGACCCCGGTCCCGTCGAGGTCGAGCCGCACAGGCAGGGTGTTGATGAACAGGCCCAGCGCCCGGTCGGCGCCCGCACCCGCATGCATGCGGCCGAACAGCACCGTGCCGAACACCACCTGCTCACGGCCGCTGCTGCGCGCCACCACCTGCCCCCAGGCCAGATGGCAAAGGCTCGCCAGGCTTACCCCGAGCCGCCGCGCTTGTTGCCGCAGCCGATCGTTGAGCGCCTGCGGCAACATCCGCCGCGCCTCGTGAGACCCGATGCCATCACCATAGACCTCGCTCAGCCCAAACGGCATGGTCGGCTCGTCGATGTCGGCCAACTGTTCCTGGAAGAACTCTTCATGCGCCTTGGCATCAACCCCCAGCCGCGCCTGCGCCACCAGATTGCGGAACGGCTGCGGCGCTGCCAGCTCATGCGCACGCCCGTCGAGCACGGCCCGCACCTCGGCATGCATCACTTCCAGCGTCGTGTGATCCCCGATCAGATGATGCTGCAGCTCCAGCAGCAGCCAGCGCCCGCTGCCCGGCTCGCGCGCGATCACAAACCGCAACAGCGGCGCCCGGCCAAGGTCGATGCGCTGCCGGCGTGGATCAAACCGGCGCCGGAGCTCCTCGGCGCCGGAACCGTCACAGTCATCCAGCTCGACCTCGCTCACCTGCAGCGGCGCTTTCCGCCACCACCTGGGCCGGGCTCGACAGCCCCTCCCAGACAAAGGCGGTGCGCAGGATGTCGTGCCGATCCACGACTTGCTGAACCGCCGCTAGATAGCGCTCCAGCAGACCCCGGTCGGCGAACGCCATCTGCGAGACCAGCAGATATGGATCGCCCCGGCTGGCCAGCAGATGATGGAACAGGATGCCGTCCTGCAGCGGCGACAGGCCATAAATGTCCTGGATGTTGCCGACGCCGCCGGGAACCGTGGCGACGATCCGGTCGATCTCCTCCTGGGTCAGATCGATGAGCGGCAGCATCTGCGGCGTAATCGCCGTACTCTCCTCGGTGATCAGGTTGGCAGGCACCGCCACCTCGTGATGGCTGCCCAGGCTTGCGGCGAGATCGGCCAGCACCGGCCTGGCGAACAGGGTGCGCACCTCCACCCCGAGCGACAGCCGCCGCAGCCGCTCCATCAATTGAACCGCCAGGAGCGAGTGTCCGCCGAGCTCGAAGAAGTGGTCGTGGCGTCCGACCCGCTCCAGCCCCAGAAGCTCGGCCCAGATCCCGGCCAGCGCCGTCTCGATCCGCCCTGCGGCGCCTCATAGCTGCGGCGCGCATAGGCGTCGTCGGCCGGCGGCAGCCCCTTGCGGTCGAGCTTGCCGTTCGCCGTCAAGGGCAGCGCTCGAGCCGCACGAACGCCGACGGCACCATGTAGTCCGGCAGCCGCCCGCCCAGATGCGCCCGCAAGGGCGGCCAGCCCGCTCCATCCTCGTCGTCCGATCCGGCCTCGGGTCCACACACGACATAGGCGACAAGGTGCTTGTCGCCGGCGCGGTCCTGGCGCGCCACCACCACCGCCTCGCGCACCCGGGCGTGCTCGCAAAGCCGCGCGGCGATCTCGCCCGGCTCGATACGGAAGCCGCGGATCTTCACCTGGTCGTCGTTGCGGCCGAGGAACTCCAGATTGCCGTCCGGCAGATAACGCCCCAGGTCGCCGGTCCGGTACAGCCGGGCGCCTGCCTCATCGCTGAACGGATCGGCCAGGAACCGCTCGGCCGTCAGCTCGGGGCGGTTGAGGTAGCCCCGCGCAACGCCTGCCCCGCCGATGTAAAGCTCACCCGCCGCCCCGAACGGCACGGGCTGGGCAAACCGATCCAACAGATAGGCCACCGAATTGCGAATTGGTCGACCCAGCGGCACCCGTTGCCGGCCATCGAACTCAGCCGGCACCGGATAACAAAGACTAAAGGTGGTGTTCTCTGTCGGGCCGTAGCCATTTGAGATTCGCAGCGTCGGATGTCGCTTCTGGCATGCCCTGATGGAAGCGATGGAGACCTCCTCGCCCCCGACCAGCAGTTGCTGTAGCCGATTGGTGCTCCGCCCCTCCGCGACATAGACGTCGAACAACCGGGCAGTCATCCAAGCGATGGTGACGCCTTGGTCCTGGATGATCTGGGCCAGCGTTGCGGTCGAGAGGTGACGTTCAGGATAGAGCACAACCCTGGCGCCGTTCGCCAAGGCACCCCAGACCTCGAACGTGGTCGCGTCGAATGTCGGCGAGGAGGCATTGAGAAAGATGTCCTGCGGCGAGATTTCGACGAAATCGTTGCCCGCCACCAGACGCACCAACCCCCGATGCTCGACCATGACGCCCTTTGGGGTTCCGGTTGAGCCTGAGGTGTAGATGACATAGGCGAGATGGCGCGCGGTCAGGCCAAGGGCGCGCGGGTCCGGGTTCGAGGCCGGCAGTTCGGCCCAGGCCGGGGTGGCCGTCTCCAGATCGATCACCGTCAGATCGACAAGCGCCTCCGGGCCGAGTGCGGCGCGTCCGACGGCATCGCAAAGCAGCAGGTGCGGTGCGGCATCCTCGACAACCTGCCGCAGCCGCGCGCACGGATAGGCCGGGTCCAGCGGCAGATAGGCGCCGCCCGCCTTGAGGATCGCCAAAAGTCCCACCACCATCGCCGGGCTGCGCTCCAGGCAGATCGCCACCGGCTGATCCGGCCTGACCCCGAGCCCGATCAGATGATGGGCCAGCCGGTTGGCCTGGGCGTTGAGCGCGCCATAGCTCAGCTCTTCGTCCTCATGGACGAGGGCGACGGCTTCGGGTGCGCGCCGGACCTGTTGCTCGAACAGCTCGTGGATGCAGCGCTCCGACGGATAGGCCGCCGCCGTCCGGTTCAGATCCTCCAGCAGATAGGTGCGCTCATCTGATGACAGCAGCTCGATGCGGCCGACCGGCTGGTCGGCATCGGCAACCATCGCCCGCAGCAGCGCCAGCAGATAACCACGCTGCCGCTCGATCGTCGCCTGATCGAACAGCGCCGTGGCATAGCCGAACGTTCCGGCGATCTCCTCACCATGCTCGCCAAGGCTCAGCTCCAGATCGAACTTGACCTGATCGAGCCCCTCGCCCGCAGCCTCCACGTTCAGCCCGGCAAGGTCGAACGACCCGACGGCGTTGTTCTGCCAGGCCAACATCACCTGGAACAGCGGCGTGTGATCAAGATGCCGGGGCGGCTTGACGATCTCCACCACCTGTTCGAACGGCAGGTCCTGATGCTCCTGCGCAGCCAGGGCCGTGCGCCGCGTCCGTTCCAGAAGCTCCGACACATCAGGTTCGCCCGACAGGTCGACCCGAAGCGCCAGGGTGTTGACGAAGAAGCCTATCAACTCTTCGATCTCGCCCCGGCCGCGATTGGCGCTCGGCACGCCGATCACAAGGTCGTCCTGCCCCGACAGACGCGACAGCACCGCCGCCCAGGCCGCCAGCACCGTCATGAACAACGTCGTGCCATGCTGCCGGCTCAGCCGCTTCAGACCCCGCGTCAGATCCTGGTCGATGACAACAGGCACACTGGCCCCGGCAAACGACTGCTGGGCCGGACGCGCACGGTCCGTCGGCAAGGCAAGACGGGCCGGAGCGCCGGCCAGGGCGTCGCGCCAATACTGCGCCTGGCGCTGCAGCCGTTCCCCCGACAGCCATTGCCGTTGCCAGGCGGCATAATCCGGGTACTGGATCGCCAGCGGCGGCAAAGGATCGTCCTCTCCAGCCTCGAACGCCCGGTAAAGCTGACTGAGTTCACGCACCAGCACGCCCATCGACCAGCCGTCCGAGACGATATGATGCTGGGTCAACAGGAAGACGTGTTCCGCATCCGACATCCGGATCAGCCGCCCGCGGATCAGCGGCCCGCGCGCAAGATCGAATGGCGTGCGCGCCTCTTCATGGCACAGATCCAGAAGCGCCGCCTCTGCATCCGGCCGGCCCCGCAGATCGTGCTCGAGCACCGGCAACCCCGCATCCGGCGGCAGAACCTCAACCCGGGGCTTGCCCTCCGGTGCGACAAAGACACTGCGCAGCGCCTCGTGACGGGCAAACAAATGGTCAAGGCTGCGCTGCCAGGCGGTGCGGTCGAGCCCACCACGCAGCCGCAAGGCCAGCGGAATGTGATAGTTGTGCTGCCCTCGTCCAGCTGCGCCAAAAACCATAGCCGCTGCTGCGCAAACGACAGCACAAGCGGCTCATGACGCGACACGGCCGCAATCGCCGGCAGCTCTTGCGGACCGGCGCGGCTCAACGCCTCGACGATGCTTGCCGCCAGATCGGAAAGCACCGGCCTGGCAAACAGCCTCGTCAGCGGCAGCGCGACGCCAACAGCCTGCGACAGCCGGCTCGAGAGCTGCACCGCCAGCAAGGAGTGGCCGCCGAGCTCGAAGAAGTGGTCGTGGCGTCCGACCCGCTCCAGCCCCAGAAGCTCGGCCCAGATCCCGGCCAGCGCCGTCTCGATCTCGCCCTGCGGCGCCTCATAGCTGCGGCGCGCATAGGCGTCGTCGGCCGGCGCCGGCAGCCCCTTGCGGTCGAGCTTGCCGTTCGCCGTCAAGGGCAGCGCTTCGAGCCGCACGAACGCCGACGGCACCATGTAGTCCGGCAGCCGCCCGCTCAGATGCGCCCGCAAGGCGCCGGCCAGCCCGCCTCCATCGTTCGTCCGATCCTGCCTCGGGTCCACACACGACATAGGCGACAAGGTGCTTGTCGCCGGCGCGGTCCTGGCGCGCCACCACCGCCGCCTCGCGCACCCGGGCGTGCTCGCAAAGCCGTGCGGCGATCTCGCCCGGCTCGATGCGGAAGCCGCGGATCTTCACCTGGTCGTCGTTGCGGCCGAGGAACTCCAGATTGCCGTCCGGCAGATAGCGCCCCAGGTCGCCGGTCCGGTACAGCCGATCGCCGTCGACAAAGGGACTGGCGATGAACCGCTCGGCCGTCAGCTCGGGGCGGTTGAGGTAGCCCCGCGCAACGCCTGCCCCGCCGATGTAAAGCTCGCCCACCGCCCCGAACGGCACGGGCGCACCATGACCGTCCAGCAGATACACCCGCGTGTTGGCAATCGGACGGCCGATCGTCTCAACGACAGCCTCTCCCCTCGGCATGCAAATCCAGGTCGAGTACGTCGTCGTCTCCGAAGGAGCGTACAGATTACAGATCTTCTCTACGCCACTGCTCTCGAAGACCCTCTCGATCAGATCTGCCTTCAGCCGCTCACCCGCCAAATTGATGACGCTGGTCGAAGCCGGCACGGCTTGCTGGTCGACCAGAGCGGCGATCGCCGAGGGGACCGTGTTGATCAAGGAGACATCCAAGGGCGTCTGCGCCAGCGCCAGTGCATCCTCGACAAGATAAAGCGTGCTTCCTTGCGACAGCGGAACGAAGCACTCATAGACGGACAAATCAAAACTGATCGAGGTAGAAAACAGCGTGCGGCTGATCTCTGACTCCGCAAACACGCCGCGGCTCCAATGCAGCAGGTTGACGGTGCTGGCATGCTCGACCATGACGCCCTTTGGGGTTCCGGTGGAGCCTGAGGTGTAGATGACATAGGCGAGATGGCTGGGGGTCAGGCCAAGGGCGCTCGGGTCTGGGTCCGAGGCCGGCAGTTCGGCCCAGGCCGGGGTCGCCGTCTCCAGATCGACCACCGTCAGATAGGCGAGCGCCTCGGGGCCGAGTGCGGCGCGGCCGGCCGCATCGCAAAGCAGCAGGTGCGGTGCGGCATCGTCGACAACCTGCCGCAGCCGCGCCGACGGATAGGCCGGGTCCAGCGGCAGATAGGCGCCGCCCGCCTTGAGGATCGCCAGCAGTCCCACCACCATCGCCGGGCTGCGCTCCAGGCAGATCGCCACCGGCTGGTCCGGCTTCACACCCAGCGCAATCAGATGATGGGCCAGCCGGTTGGCCCGGGCGTTGAGCTCGCCATAGCTCAGGCGCTCGTCCTCATGGACCACCGCCACCGCCTCCGGCGCCTTTTGCACCTGCTGCTCGAACAGCTCGTGGATGCAGCGCTCCGACGGATAGGCCGCCGCCGTCCGGTTCAGATCCTCCAGCAGATAGCTGCGCTCGGCGGCCGGCAGGATGTCGATGCGGCGACCGGCCTATTGGGGCATGCTCCAGCGCCTCGGCCAATTGCTCGAGCACCTGCTGCATGTAGCCGCAGACCCGATCCGCAGACACGGGCTCCGCCACCTGCGCCGTGAGGCCGAGCGCCTCGCCAAAATCCTCCACCGACAGGGTCAGCGGATAGTTGGTGCGCTCCTCGCCGCCCAGCCATTCCATGCCGGACAGGAGATCATCCGCTTCGCAGGCGAGCGCCGGCGTGTTGTGACGGTAGTTCAACAGCGCGCTGAACAGCGGCGCCGGCGCCGCCACCCCGCTGCAGCGTTGCGCCAGCGCCAGCGAGGCATGCTCGTGCGCCAGCAGCTCGGAAAGCCGCGCATGGGTGGTCCGCACGCTCGCCTCGACCCCGGTCCCGTCGAGGTCGAGCCGCACAGGCAGGGTGTTGATGAACAGGCCAGCGCCCGGTCGGCGCCCGCACCGCATGCATGCGGCCGAACAGCACCGTGCCGAACACCACCTGCTCACGGCCGCTTGCACGCGCCACCACCTGCCCCCAGGCCAGATGGCAAAGGCTCGCCAGGCTTACCCCGAGCCGCCGCGCTTGTTGCCGCAGCCGATCGTTGAGCGCCTGCGGCAGCATCCGCCGTGCCTCGCCGACCCGCTGCCGTCGCCGCGACCTCGCTCAGCCCAAACGGCATGGTCGGCTCGTCGATGTCGGCCAACTGTTCCTGGAAGAACTCTTCATGCGCCTTGGCATCAACCCCCAGCCGCGCCTGCGCCACCAGATTGCGGAACGGCTGCGGCGCTGCCAGCTCATGCGCACGCCCGTCGAGCACGGCCCGCACCTCGGCATGCATCACTTCCAGCGTCGTGTGATCCCCGATCAGATGATGCTGCAGCTCCAGCAGCAGCCAGCGCCCGCTGCCCGGCTCGCGCGCGATCACAAACCGCAACAGCGGCGCCCGGCCAAGGTCGATGCGCTGCCGGCGTGGATCAAACCGGCGCCGGAGCTCCTCGGCGCCGGAACCGTCACAGTCATCCAGCTCGACCTCGCTCACCTGCAGCGGCGCTTTCCGCCAGACCACCTGGGCCGGGCTCGACAGCCCCTCCCAGACAAAGGCGGTGCGCAGGATGTCGTGCCGATCCACCACTTGCTGAACCGCCGCTAGATAGCGCTCCAGCAGACCCCGGTCGGCGAACGCCATCTGCGAGACCAGCAGATATGGATCGCCCCGGCTGGCCAGCAGATGATGGAACAGGATGCCGTCCTGCAGCGGCGACAGGCCATAAATGTCCTGGATGTTGCCGACGCCGCCGGGAACCGTGGCGACGATCCGGTCGATCTCCTCCTGGGTCAGCGCGATGAGCGGCAGCATCTGCGGCGTAATCGCCGTACTCTCCTCGGTGATCAGGTTGGCAGGCACCGCCACCTCGTGATGGCTGCCCAGGCTGCGGCGAGATCGGCCAGCACCGGCCTGGCGAACAGGGTGCGCACCTCCACCCCCAGCGACAGCCGCCGCAGCCGCTCCATCAATTGAACCGCCAGGAGCGAGTGGCCGCCGAGTTCGAAGAAGTGGTCGTGGCGTCCGACCCGCTCGACACCGAGGAGCTCGGCCCAGATCCCGGCCAGCGCCGTCTCGATCCCGCCCTGCGGCGCCTCATAGCTGCGGCGCGCATAGGCGTCGTCGGCCGGCGCCGGCAGCCCCTTGCGGTCGAGCTTGCCGTTCGCCGTCAAGGGCAGCGCCGATAGCCGCACGAACGCCGACGGCACCATGTAGTCCGGCAGCCGCCCGCCCAGATGCGCCCGCAAGGCGACGGCCAGCCCGCTTCCATCGTCGTCGTCCGATCCGGCCTCGGGTCCACACACGACATAGGCGACAAGGTGCTTGTCGCCGGCGCGGTCCTGGCGCGCCACCACCGCCGCCTCGCGCACCCGGGCGTGCTCGCAAAGCCGCGCGGCGATCTCGCCCGGCTCGATGCGGAAGCCGCGGATCTTCACCTGGTCGTCGTTGCGGCCGAGAACTCCAGATTGCCGTCCGGCAGATAAGCGCCAGGTCGCCGGTCCGGTACAGCCGGGCGCCTGCCTCATCGCTGAAGGGATCGGCAGGAAACGCTCGGCCGTCAGCTCGGGGCGGTTGAGGTAGCCACGCGCTACACCGGCACCCCCGATATACAACTCCCCGACCGCTCCATACGGCACGGGCGCACCATGACCGTCCAGAAGATACACCCGCGTGTTGGCAATCGGACGGCCGATATGTGGCACAACGTTGTCACTGAAGAGCCGTCCCGAGGTTGCCACGACGGTGGCTTCCGTCGGGCCATAATTGTTTATTAACTTGAGAGGCGACGGTAGCCGGGAAGGCACACGCTGGAGACGATCACCGCCAATAAGCAAGTATCCCAACGTGGATTTACCAACTTGTCTTCTAATGCGTAGCCAGCGGTGGTCTAAAAAGGCGGCGTCCAACGCTGATCACGCCACCATTTGCAGTAGAAGCAGGCTCTTCTGCGATGCCGGGCGGAGCAGCAATGCGCTCCGATTGATAATGCAGACCATAGCTTCCCAAATACTGGCATCGAATGATCCGGCCGTGAGCGCGCAGCAGGTTTCTGGTTGCAGACAAAACGTTTGCACATGCCATGCTGTAAGATTGACTAAGTTCCATGCTCGACCATGACGTTTGGGGTTCCGGTGGAGCCGGAGGTGTAGATGACATAGGCGAGATGGCGCGCGGTCAGGCCAAGGGCGCTCGGGTCCGGGTTCGAGGCCGGCAGTTCGGCCCAGGCCGGGGTCGCCGTCTCCAGATCGACCACCGTCAGATCGACAAGCGCCTCGGGCCGAGTGCGGCGCGTCCGGCCGCATCGCAAAGCAGCAGGTGCGGCGGCATCTCGAGCACCTGCCGCAGCCGCGCCGACGGATAGGCCGGATCCAGCGGCAGATAGGCGCCGCCCGCCTTGAGGATCGCCAAAAGTCCCACCACCATCGCCGGGCTGCGCTCCAGGCAGATCGCCACCGGCTGTCCGGCTTCCAGCCCGATCAGATGATGGGCCAGCCGGTTGGCCCGGGCGTTCAGTTCGCCATAGCAGATCGACTGCTCTTCGAAGACCACCGCCACCGCCTCCGGCGCCTTTTGCACCTGCTGCTCGAACAGCTCGTGGATGCAGCGCTCCGACGGATAATCCGCCGCCGTCCGGTTCAGATCCTCCAGCAGATAGCTGCGTTCGGCGGCCGGCAGGATGTCGAGCTCGCGCACCGGCCTATTGGGGGCATGCTCCAGCGCCTCGGCCAATTGCTCGAGCACCTGCTGCATGTAGCCGCAGACCCGATCCGCAGACACGGGCTCCGCCACCTGCGCCGTCAGGCCGAGCGCCTCGCCAAAATCCTCCACCGACAGGGTCAGCGGATAGTTGGTGCGCTCCTCGCCGCCCAGCCATTCCATGCCGGACAGGAGATCATCCGCTTCGCAGGCGAGCGCCGGCGTGTTGTGACGGTAGTTCAACAGCGCGCTGAACAGCGGCGCCGGCGCCGCCACCCCGCTGCAGCGTTGCGCCAGCGCCAGCGAGGCATGCTCGTGCGCCAGCAGCTCGGAAAGCCGCGCATGGGTGGTCCGCACGCTCGCCTCGACCCCGGTCCCGTCGAGGTCGAGCCGCACAGGCAGGGTGTTGATGAACAGGCCCAGCGCCCGGTCGGCGCCCGCACCCGCATGCATGCGGCCGAACAGCACCGTGCCGAACACCACCTGCTCACGGCCGCTGCACGCGCCACCACCTGCCCCCAGGCCAGATGGCAAAGGCTCGCCAGGCTTACCCCGAGCCGCCGCGCTTGTTGCCGCAGCCGATCGTTGAGCGCCTGCGGCAGCATCCGCCGCGCCTCGTGAGACCCGATGCCATCACCATAGACCTCGCTCAGCCCAAACGGCATGGTCGGCTCGTCGATGTCGGCCAACTGTTCCTGGAAGAACTCTTCATGCGCCTTGGCATCAACCCCCAGCCGCGCCTGCGCCACCAGATTGCGGAACGGCTGCGGGCTGCCAGCTCATGCGCACGCCCGTCGAGCACGGCCCGCACCTCGGCATGCATCACTTCCAGCGTCGTGTGATCCCCGATCAGATGATGCTGCAGCTCCAGCAGCAGCCAGCGCCCGCTGCCCGGCTCGCGCGCGATCACAAACCGCAACAGCGGCGCCCGGCCAAGGTCGATGCGCTGCCGGCGTGGATCAAACCGGCGCCGGAGCTCCTCGGCGCCGGAACCGTCACAGTCATCCAGCTCGACCTCGCTCACCTGCAGCGGCGCTTTCCGCCAGACCACCTGGGCCGGGCTCGACAGCCCCTCCCAGACAAAGGCGGTGCGCAGGATGTCGTGCCGATCCACGACTTGCTGAACCGCCGCTAGATAGCGCTCCAGCAGACCCCGGTCGGCGAACGCCATCTGCGAGACCAGCAGATATGGATCGCCCCGGCTGGCCAGCAGATGATGGAACAGGATGCCGTCCTGCAGCGGCGACAGGCCATAAATGTCCTGGATGTTGCCGACGCCGCCGGGAACCGTGGCGACGATCCGGTCGATCTCTCCTGGGTCAGATCGATGAGCGGCAGCATCTGCGGCGTAATCGCCGTACTCTCCTCGGTGATCAGGTTGGCAGGCACCGCCACCTCGTGATGGCTGCCCAGGCTGCGGCGAGATCGGCCAGCACCGGCCTGGCGAACAGGGTGCGCACCTCCACCCCGAGCGACAGCCGCCGCAGCCGCTCCATCAATTGAACCGCCAGGAGCGAGTGTCCGCCGAGCTCGAAGAAGTGGTCGTGGCGTCCGACCCGCAGACCCGAGAAGCTCGGCCCAGATCCCGGCCAGCGCCGTCTCGATCCGCCCTGCGGCGCCTCATAGCTGCGGCGCGCATAGGCGTCGTCGGCCGGCGCCGGCAGCCCCTTGCGGTCGAGCTTGCCGTTCGCCGTCAAGGGCAGCGCTTCGAGCCGCACGAACGCCGACGGCACCATGTAGTCCGGCAGCCGCCCGCCCAGATGCGCCCGCAAGGCGACGGCCAGCCGCGCTTCCATCCTCGTCGTCCGATCCGGCCTCGGGTCCACACACGACATAGGCGACAAGGTGCTTGTCGCCGGCGCGGTCCTGGCGCGCCACCACCGCCGCCTCGCGCACCCGGGCGTGCTCGCAAAGCCGGCGGCGATCTCGCCCGGCTCGATGCGGAAGCCGCGGATCTTCACCTGGTCGTCGTTGCGGCCGAAACTCCAGATTGCCGTCCGGCAGATACCGCCCCAGGTCGCCGGTCCGGTACATCCGGGCGCCTGCCTCATCGCTGAACGGATCGGCCAAAAACCGCTCGGCCGTCAGCTTGGGCCGGTTCAGGTAGCCCCGCGCAACCCCTGCCCCGCCGATGTAAAGCTCGCCCACCGCCCCGAACGGCACGGGCTGGGCAAACCGATCCAACAGATAGGCCACCGAATTGCGAATTGGTCGACCCAGCGGCACCCGTTGCCGGCCATCGAACTCAGCAGGCACCGGATAGCAAAGACTAAAGGTGGTGTTCTCTGTCGGGCCGTAGCCATTTGAGATTCGCAGCGTCGGATGTCGCTTCTGGCATGCCCTGATGGAAGCGATGGAGACCTCCTCGCCCCCGACCAGCAGTTGCTGTAGCCGATTGGTGCTCCGCCCCTCCGCGACATAGACGTCGAACAACCGGGCAGTCATCCAAGCGATGGTGACGCCTTGGTCCTGGATGATCTGGGCCAGCGTTGCGGTCGAGAGGTGACGTTCAGGATAGAGCACAACCCTGGCGCCGTTCGCCAAGGCACCCCAGACCTCGAACGTGGTCGCGTCGAATGTCGGCGAGGAGGCATTGAGAAAGATGTCCTGCGGCGAGATTTCGACGAAATCGTTGCCCGCCACCAGACGCACCAACCCCCGATGCTCGACCATGACGCCCTTTGGGGTTCCGGTTGAGCCTGAGGTGTAGATGACATAGGCGAGATGGCGCGGGTCAGGCCAAGGGCGCGCGGGTCCGGGTTCGAGGCCGGCAGTTCGGCCCAGGCCGGGGTGGCCGTCTCCAGATCGATCACCGTCAGATCGACAAGCGCCCCGGGCCGAGTGCGGCGCGTCCGCGGCATCGCAAAGCAGCAGGTGCGGTGCGGCATCCTCGACAACCTGCCGCAGCCGCGCCGACGGATAGGCCGGGTCCAGCGGCAGATAGGCGCCGCCCGCCTTGAGGATCGCCAAAAGTCCCACCACCATCGCCGGGCTGCGCTCCAGGCAGATCGCCACCGGCTGATCCGGCTTCACACCCAGCGCAATCAGATGATGGGCCAGCCGGTTGGCCGGGCGTTGAGCTCGCCATAGCAGTCGCTCTCTTCAGACCACCGACCGCCTCGGCGCCGGCACCTGCTGCTCGAACAGCTCGTGGATGCAGCGCTCCGACGGATAGGCCGCCGCCGTCCGGTTCAGATCCTCCAGCAGATAGCTGCGCTCGGCGGCCGGCAGGATATCGAGCTCGCGCACCGGCCTATTGGGGGCATGCTCCAGCGCCTCGGCCAATTGCTCGAGCACCTGCTGCATGTAGCCGCAGACCCGATCCGCAGACACGGGCTCCGCCACCTGCGCCGTCAGGCCGAGCGCCTCGCCAAAATCCTCCACCGACAGGGTCAGCGGATAGTTGGTGCGCTCCTCGCCGCCCAGCCATTCCATGCCGACAGGAGATCATCCGCTTCGCAGGCGAGCGCCGCGCGTGTTGTGACGGTAGTTCAACAGCGCGCTGAACAGCGGCGCCGGCGCCGCCACCCCGCTGCAGCGTTGCGCCAGCGCCAGCGAGGCATGCTCGTGCGCCAGCAGCTCGGAAAGCCGCGCATGGGTGTCCGCACGCTCGCCTCGACCCCGGTCCCGTCGAGGTCGAGCCGCACAGGCAGGGTGTTGATGAACAGGCCCAGCGCCCGGTCGGCGCCCGCACCCGCATGCATGCGGCCGAACAGCACCGTGCCGAACACCACCTGCTCACGGCCGCTTGCACGCGCACCACCTGCCCCCAGGCCAGATGGCAAAGGCTCGCCAGGCTTACCCCGAGCCGCCGCGCTTGTTGCCGCAGCCGATCGTTGAGCGCCTGCGGCAGCATCCGCCGTGCCTCGCCGACCCCGCTGCCGTCGCCGCGCACCTCGCTCAGCCCGAACGGCATGGTCGGCTCGTCGATGTGGCCAACTGTTCCTGGAAGAAACTCTTCATGCGCCTTGGCATCAACCCCCACCGCGCCTGCGCCACCAGATTGCGGAACGGCTGCGGCGCTGCCAGCTCATGCGCACGCCCGTCGAGCACGGCCCGCACCTCGGCATGCATCACTTCCAGCGTCGTGTGATCCCGATCAGATGATGCTGCAGCTCCAGCAGCAGCCAGCGCCGCTGCCCGGCTCGCGCGCGATCACAAACCGCAACAGCGGGCCGGCCAAGGTCGATGCGCTGCCGGCGTGGATCAAACCGGCGCCGGAGCTCCTCGGCGCCGGAACCGTCACAGTCATCCAGCTCGACCTCGCTCACCTGCAGCGGCGCTTTCCGCCAGACCACCTGGGCCGGGCTCGACAGCCCCTCCCAGACAAAGGCGGTGCGCAGGATGTCGTGCCGATCCACGACTTGCTGAACCGCCGCTAGATAGCGCTCCAGCAGACCCCGGTCGGCGAACGCCATCTGCGAGACCAGCAGATATGGATCGCCCCGGCTGGCCAGCAGATGATGGAACAGGATGCCGTCCTGCAGCGGCGACAAGCCATAAATGTCCTGGATGTTGCCGACACCGCCGGGCACCGTGGCGACGATCCGGTCGATCTCCTCCTGGGCCAGCGCGATGAGCGGCAGCATCTGCGGCGTAATCGCCGTACTCTCCTCGGTGATCGGGTTGGCAGGCACCGCCACCTCGTGATGGCTGCCCAGGCTTGCGGCGAGATCGGCCAGCACCGGCCTGGCGAACAGGGTGCGCACCTCCACCCCCAGCGACAGCCGCCGCAGCCGCTCCATCAATTGAACCGCCAGCAAGGAATGGCCGCCGAGCTCGAAGAAGTGGTCGTGGCGTCCGACCCGCTCCAGCCCCAGAAGCTCGGCCCAGATCCCGGCCAGCGCCGTCTCGATCCCGCCCTGCGGCGCCTCATAGCTGCGGCGCGCATAGGCGTCGTCGGCCGGCGCCGGCAGCCCTTGCGGTCGAGCTTGCCGTTCGCCGTCAACGGCAGCGCCTCCAACCGCACGAACGCCGCCGGCACCATGTAGTCCGGCAGCCGCCCGCCCAGATGCGCCCGCAAGGCGCCGGCCAGCCCGCTTCCATCCTCGTCGTCCGATCCGGCCTCGGGTCCACACACGACATAGGCGACAAGGTGCTTGTCGCCGGCGCGGTCCTGGCGCGCCACCACCGCCTCGCGCACCCGGGCGTGCTCGCCAAGCCGTGCGGCGATCTCGCCCGGCTCGATGCGGAAGCCGCGGATCTTCACCTGGTCGTCGTTGCGGCCGAGGAACTCCAGATTGCCGTCCGGCAGATAACGTCCCAGGTCGCCGGTCCGGTACATCCGGGCGCCTGCCTCATCGCTGAACGGATCGGCCAGGAACCGCTCCGCCGTCAGCTCGGGACGGTTCAGGTAGCCACGTGCCACGCCTGCCCCGCCGATGTAAAGCTCACCCACCGCCCCGAACGGCACGGGCGCACCATGTCCGTCCAGCAGATACACCCGCGTGTTGGCAATCGGACGGCCGATCGGGAGACGGCGGAATGTCTCATCAATTGCAGTGATCTCGCAAACTGTCGCGAAGGTCGTCGTCTCGGTCGGACCATAGCAGTGAACGAGACGTACAGGACCTTCTTCCCTCAGCAATTTCAGAAACGAGGGAAGGTCATTGCGTTCGCCTCCACAGAGGAGGTATTTAAGTTGTGCTAACGTCGGGGCAATCGATGATGTATACTGGTTGAATAACGCTGTTGTTAGAAAAAGTGATGTCACCCCTTGCTGTTCAAGCGTCCTGGCAAAACGTGAAGGATTTATGACGGTGATGGCATCCATCGCAATAATGCAGCCACCGTTAAGCAGCGGCGCCCACACTTCAAATGTGCTCGCGTCGAAGGCGGGATTACCCGCCCATGCCACACGATCTCCGGCATCGATCTTCGCATAGCCATTGTTGATGACGAGCCGGTTGACGGCACGGTGAGGCACAACAACTCCCTTGGGAAGGCCAGTCGAACCAGACGTGTACATCACGTAAGCGGCAGCCTCGGCGCTCAATGCCAGGCCAGGATCTCTGCTACACCCTGTTCCAGCCATGAGCGGCTCAATAGCCAGAACAGGGATCGTCGCCTCAACCAGGTCATCATCGTCACTCTTGCCAAGCACCAGGCGCGCAGCACAGTCGGCCAATAGCCATTCTTGTCGCGCAGACGGAAGAGCGCGATCGACCGGCACATACACTCCCCCCGCCTTGAGGATCGCCAGCTGCGCCACCACAAGGGCGACAGAGCGGTCCAGCATTGTCGCAACGCAATCCCCCGGCCTGACCCCGAGGGCGATCAGATGATGCGCCAGCCGGTTGGCCCGGGCGTTGAGCTCGCCATAGCTCAGCCGCTCGTCCTCATGGACCACCGCCACCGCCTCCGGCGCCTTTTGCACCTGTTGCTCGAACAGCTCATGGATGCAGCGCTCCGACGGATAATCCGCCGCCGTCCGGTTCAGATCCTCCAGCAGATAGCTGCGTTCGGCGGCCGGCAGGATATCGAGCTCGCGCACCGGCCTATTGGGGGCATGCTCCAGCGCCTCGGCCAGTTGCTCGAGCACCTGCTGCATGTAGCCGCAGACCCGATCCGCAGACACGGGCTCCACCACCTGCGCCGTCAGGCCGAGCGCCTCGCCAAAATCCTCCACCGACAGGGTCAGCGGATAGTTGGTGCGTTCCTCGCCGCCCAGCCATTCCACGCCCGACAGGAGATCCTCCGCTTCGCAGGCGACCGCCGGCGTGTTGTGACGGTAGTTCAACAGCGCGCTGAACAGCGGCGCCGGCGCCGCCACCCCGCTGCAGCGTTGCGCCAGCGCCAGCGAGGCATGCTCGTGCGCCAGCAGCTCGGAAAGCCGCGCATGGGTGGTCCGCACGCTCGCCTCGACCCCGGTCCCGTCGAGGTCGAGCCGCACAGGCAGGGTGTTGATGAACAGGCCCAGCGCCCGGTCGGCGCCCGCACCCGCATGCATGCGGCCGAACAGCACCGTGCCGAACACCACCTGCTCACGGCCGCTTGCACGCGCCACCACCTGCCCCCAGGCCAGATGGCAAAGGCTCGCCAGGCTTACCCCGAGCCGCCGCGCCTGTTGCCGCAGCCGATCGTTGAGCGCCTGCGGTAGCATCCGCCGTGCCTCGCGGGATCCGCGGCCGTCGCCGTAGACCTCGCTCAGCCCGAACGGCATGGTCGGCTCGTCGATGTCGGCCAACTGTTCCTGGAAGAACTCTTCATGCGCCTTGGCATCAACCCCCAGCCGCGCCTGCGCCACCAGATTGCGGAACGGCTGCGGTGCTGCCAGCTCATGCGCACGCCCGTCGAGCACGACCCGCACCTCGGCATGCATCACTTCCAGCGTCGTGTGATCCCCGATCAGATGATGCTGCAGCTCCAGCAGCAGCCAGCGCCCGCTGCCCGGCTCGCGCGCGATCACAAACCGCAACAGCGGCGCCCGGCCAAGGTCGATGCGCTGCCGGCGTGGATCAAACCGGCGCCGGAGCTCATCGGCGCCGGAACCGTCACAGTCATCCAGCTCGACCTCGCTCACCTGTAGCGGCGCACGCCGCCACACCACCTGGGCCGGGCTCGACAGCCCCTCCCAGACAAAGGCGGTGCGCAGGATGTCGTGCCGATCCACGACTTGCTGAACCGCCGCTAGATAGCGCTCCAGCAGACCCCGGTCGGCGAACGCCATCTGCGAGACCAGCAGATATGGATCGCCCCGGCTGGCCAGCAGATGATGGAACAGGATGCCGTCCTGCAGCGGCGACAGGCCATAAATGTCCTGGATGTTGCCGACGCCGCCGGGAACCGTGGCGACGATCCGGTCGATCTCCTCCTGGGTCAGATCGATGAGCGGCAGCATCTGCGGCGTAATCGCCGTACTCTCCTCGGTGATCAGGTTGGCAGGCACCGCCACCTCGTGATGGCTGCCCAGGCTTGCGGCGAGATCGGCCAGCACCGGCCTGGCGAACAGGGTGCGCACCTCCACCCCCAGCGACAGCCGCCGCAGCCGCTCCATCAATTGAACCGCCAGGAGCGAGTGGCCGCCGAGTTCGAAGAAGTGGTCGTGGCGTCCGACCCGCTCGACACCGAGGAGCTCGGCCCAGATCCCGGCCAGCGCCGTCTCGATCTCGCCCTGCGGCGCCTCATAGCTGCGGCGCGCATAGGCGTCGTCGGCCGGCGCCGGCAGCCCCTTGCGGTCGAGCTTGCCGTTCGCCGTCAAGGGCAGCGCCTCGAGCCGCACGAACGCCGCCGGCACCATGTAGTCCGGCAGCCGCCCGCCCAGATGCGCCCGCAAGGCGACGGCCAGCCCGCTTCCATCGTCGTCGTCCGATCCGGCCTCGGGTCCACACACGACATAGGCGACAAGGTGCTTGTCGCCGGCGCGGTCCTGGCGCGCCACCACCGCCGCCTCGCGCACCCGGGCGTGCTCGCAAAGCCGGGCGGCGATCTCGCCCGGCTCGATGCGGAAGCCGCGGATCTTCACCTGGTCGTCGTTGCGGCCCAGAAACTCCAGATTGCCGTCCGGCAGATAGCGCCCCAGGTCGCCGGTCCGGTACAGCCGGGCGCCTGCCTCATCGCTGAACGGATCGGCCAGGAAACGCTCCGCCGTCAGCTCGGGACGGTTCAGGTAGCCCCGCGCAACGCCTGCCCCGCCGATGTAAAGCTCACCCGCCGCCCCGAACGGCACGGGCGCACCATGACCGTCCAGCAGATACACCCGCGTGTTGGCAATCGGACGGCCGATCGGGATCGAGGCCATGTCCTCGACAGATTTGGATATCTCGAATGTGGCACATCCAACCGTTGCTTCTGTCGGTCCAAATTGATTGATCAGACGCACGCTCGGAAAGCGCTTTTGCCAAAACTGCATGTCTGCCGGGATTAAGGCCTCGCCCCCGACCATGAGTGCTCTTGTCGGAGCCGGTCCTTTGTAGGCTTCAAGCCGCTTGTTCAGCATGCCTAGATGCGAAGGCGTCAGCTTGACCAGATCATAGGTCTGATCCTCCTCGACAGCGGCAAGCGCATCTATTTGGGCAATTGGGTTGACAAGACGAAGCCTGGCGCCTGCCAGCAGAGGCCCGAACAAGGTCGTAATGCCGGCATCGAAGCTGAACGACAGCAGCATCAGCGAGCCGTTGCCGGCTCCTTCGTAATGGCGGCGATCCGACCAATGCAAATAGTTTACCAGACTTCCATGCTCGACCATGACGCCCTTTGGCGTTCCGGTGGAGCCGGAGGTGTAGATGACATAGGCGAGATGGCGCGGGCTCAGGCCAAGGGCGCGCGGGTCCGGGTTCGAGGCCGGCAGTTCGGCCCAGGCCGGGGTGGCCGTCTCCAGATCGATCACCGTCAGATCGGCGAGCGCCTCCGGGCCGAGTGCGGCGCGTCCGGCCGCATCGCAAAGCAGCAGGTGCGGCGCGGCATCGCCGAGCACCTGCCGCAGCCGCGCCGACGGATAGGCCGGATCCAGCGGCAGATAGGCGCCGCCCGCCTTGAGGATCGCCAGCAGTCCCACCACCATCGACGGACTGCGTTCCAGGCAGATGGCCACACGGTCGTCCGGCTTGACCCCGAGCCCGATCAGATGATGGGCCAGCCGGTTGGCCCGGGCGTTCAGTTCGCCATAGCAGATCGACTGCTCTTCGAAGACCACCGCCACCGCCTCCGGCGCCTTTTGCACCTGCTGCTCGAACAGCTCGTGGATGCAGCGCTCCGACGGATAGGCCGCCGCCGTCCGGTTCAGATCCTCCAGCAGATAGCTGCGTTCGGCGGCCGGCAGGATGTCGAGCTCGCGCACCGGCCTATTGGGGGCATGCTCCAGCGCCTCGGCCAATTGCTCGAGCACCTGCTGCATGTAGCCGCAGACCCGATCCGCAGACACGGGCTCCGCCACCTGCGCCGTGAGGCCGAGCGCCTCGCCAAAATCCTCCACCGACAGGGTCAGCGGATAGTTGGTGCGCTCCTCGCCGCCCAGCCATTCCATGCCGGACAGGAGATCATCCGCTTCGCAGGCGAGCGCCGGCGTGTTGTGACGGTAGTTCAACAGCGCGCTGAACAGCGGCGCCGGCGCCGCCACCCCGCTGCAGCGTTGCGCCAGCGCCAGCGAGGCATGCTCGTGCGCCAGCAGCTCGGAAAGCCGCGCATGGGTGGTCCGCACGCTCGCCTCGACCCCGGTCCCGTCGAGGTCGAGCCGCACAGGCAGGGTGTTGATGAACAGGCCCAGCGCCCGGTCGGCGCCCGCACCCGCATGCATGCGGCCGAACAGCACCGTGCCGAACACCACCTGCTCACGGCCGCTGCTGCGCGCCACCACCTGCCCCCAGGCCAGATGGCAAAGGCTCGCCAGGCTTACCCCGAGCCGCCGCGCTTGTTGCCGCAGCCGATCGTTGAGCGCCTGCGGCAACATCCGCCGCGCCTCGTGAGACCCGATGCCATCACCATAGACCTCGCTCAGCCCAAACGGCATGGTCGGCTCGTCGATGTCGGCCAACTGTTCCTGGAAGAACTCTTCATGCGCCTTGGCATCAACCCCCAGCCGCGCCTGCGCCACCAGATTGCGGAACGGCTGCGGCGCTGCCAGCTCATGCGCACGCCCGTCGAGCACGGCCCGCACCTCGGCATGCATCACTTCCAGCGTCGTGTGATCCCCGATCAGATGATGCTGCAGCTCCAGCAGCAGCCAGCGCCCGCTGCCCGGCTCGCGCGCGATCACAAACCGCAACAGCGGCGCCCGGCCAAGGTCGATGCGCTGCCGGCGTGGATCAAACCGGCGCCGGAGCTCCTCGGCGCCGGAACCGTCACAGTCATCCAGCTCGACCTCGCTCACCTGCAGCGGCGCTTTCCGCCACACCACCTGGGCCGGGCTCGACAGCCCCTCCCAGACAAAGGCGGTGCGCAGGATGTCGTGCCGATCCACGACTTGCTGAACCGCCGCTAGATAGCGCTCCAGCAGACCCCGGTCGGCGAACGCCATCTGCGAGACCAGCAGATATGGATCGCCCCGGCTGGCCAGCAGATGATGGAACAGGATGCCGTCCTGCAGCGGCGACAGGCCATAAATGTCCTGGATGTTGCCGACGCCGCCGGGAACCGTGGCGACGATCCGGTCGATCTCCTCCTGGGTCAGATCGATGAGCGGCAGCATCTGCGGCGTAATCGCCGTACTCTCCTCGGTGATCAGGTTGGCAGGCACCGCCACCTCGTGATGGCTGCCCAGGCTTGCGGCGAGATCGGCCAGCACCGGCCTGGCGAACAGGGTGCGCACCTCCACCCCGAGCGACAGCCGCCGCAGCCGCTCCATCAATTGAACCGCCAGGAGCGAGTGTCCGCCGAGCTCGAAGAAGTGGTCGTGGCGTCCGACCCGCTCCAGCCCCAGAAGCTCGGCCCAGATCCCGGCCAGCGCCGTCTCGATCCCGCCCTGCGGCGCCTCATAGCTGCGGCGCGCATAGGCGTCGTCGGCCGGCGCCGGCAGCCCCTTGCGGTCGAGCTTGCCGTTCGCCGTCAAGGGCAGCGCTTCGAGCCGCACGAACGCCGACGGCACCATGTAGTCCGGCAGCCGCCCGCCCAGATGCGCCCGCAAGGCGCCGGCCAGCCCGCCTCCATCCTCGTCGTCCGATCCGGCCTCGGGTCCACACACGACATAGGCGACAAGGTGCTTGTCGCCGGCGCGGTCCTGGCGCGCCACCACCACCGCCTCGCGCACCCGGGCGTGCTCGCAAAGCCGCGCGGCGATCTCGCCCGGCTCGATACGGAAGCCGCGGATCTTCACCTGGTCGTCGTTGCGGCCGAGGAACTCCAGATTGCCGTCCGGCAGATAACGCCCCAGGTCGCCGGTCCGGTACAGCCGGGCGCCTGCCTCATCGCTGAACGGATCGGCCAGGAACCGCTCGGCCGTCAGCTCGGGGCGGTTGAGGTAGCCCCGCGCAACGCCTGCCCCGCCGATGTAAAGCTCACCCGCCGCCCCGAACGGCACGGGCTGGGCAAACCGATCCAACAGATAGGCCACCGAATTGCGAATTGGTCGACCCAGCGGCACCCGTTGCCGGCCATCGAACTCAGCCGGCACCGGATAACAAAGACTAAAGGTGGTGTTCTCTGTCGGGCCGTAGCCATTTGAGATTCGCAGCGTCGGATGTCGCTTCTGGCATGCCCTGATGGAAGCGATGGAGACCTCCTCGCCCCCGACCAGCAGTTGCTGTAGCCGATTGGTGCTCCGCCCCTCCGCGACATAGACGTCGAACAACCGGGCAGTCATCCAAGCGATGGTGACGCCTTGGTCCTGGATGATCTGGGCCAGCGTTGCGGTCGAGAGGTGACGTTCAGGATAGAGCACAACCCTGGCGCCGTTCGCCAAGGCACCCCAGACCTCGAACGTGGTCGCGTCGAATGTCGGCGAGGAGGCATTGAGAAAGATGTCCTGCGGCGAGATTTCGACGAAATCGTTGCCCGCCACCAGACGCACCAATCCCCGATGCTCGACCATGACGCCCTTTGGGGTTCCGGTTGAGCCTGAGGTGTAGATGACATAGGCGAGATGGCGCGCGGTCAGGCCAAGGGCGCGCGGGTCCGGGTTCGAGGCCGGCAGTTCGGCCCAGGCCGGGGTGGCCGTCTCCAGATCGATCACCGTCAGATCGACAAGCGCCTCCGGGCCGAGTGCGGCGCGTCCGACGGCATCGCAAAGCAGCAGGTGCGGTGCGGCATCCTCGACAACCTGCCGCAGCCGCGCGCACGGATAGGCCGGGTCCAGCGGCAGATAGGCGCCGCCCGCCTTGAGGATCGCCAAAAGTCCCACCACCATCGCCGGGCTGCGCTCCAGGCAGATCGCCACCGGCTGATCCGGCTTCACACCCAGCGCAATCAGATGATGGGCCAGCCGGTTGGCCTGGGCGTTGAGCGCGCCATAGCTCAGCTCTTCGTCCTCATGGACGAGGGCGACGGCTTCGGGTGCGCGCCGGACCTGTTGCTCGAACAGCTCGTGGATGCAGCGCTCCGACGGATAGGCCGCCGCCGTCCGGTTCAGATCCTCCAGCAGATAGGTGCGCTCATCTGATGACAGCAGCTCGATGCGGCCGACCGGCTGGTCGGCATCGGCAACCATCGCCCGCAGCAGCGCCAGCAGATAACCACGCTGCCGCTCGATCGTCGCCTGATCGAACAGCGCCGTCGCATAGCCGAACGTTCCGGCGATCTCCTCACCACGCTCGCCAAGGCTCAGCTCCAGATCGAACTTGACCTGATCGAGCCCCTCGCCCGCAGCCTCCACGTTCAGCCCGGCAAGGTCGAACGACCCGACGGCGTTGTTCTGCCAGGCCAACATCACCTGGAACAGCGGCGTGTGATCAAGATGCCGGGGCGGCTTGACGATCTCCACCACCTGTTCGAACGGCAGGTCCTGATGCTCCTGCGCAGCCAGGGCCGTGCGCCGCGTCCGTTCCAGAAGCTCCGACACATCAGGTTCGCCCGACAGGTCGACCCGAAGCGCCAGGGTGTTGACGAAGAAGCCTATCAACTCTTCGATCTCGCCCCGGCCGCGATTGGCGCTCGGCACGCCGATCACAAGGTCGTCCTGCCCCGACAGACGCGACAGCACCGCCGCCCAGGCCGCCAGCACCGTCATGAACAACGTCGTGCCATGCTGCCGGCTCAGCCGCTTCAGACCCCGCGTCAGATCCTGGTCGATGACAACAGGCACACTGGCCCCGGCAAACGACTGCTGGGCCGGACGCGCACGGTCCGTCGGCAAGGCAAGACGGGCCGGAGCGCCGGCCAGGGCGTCGCGCCAATACTGCGCCTGGCGCTGCAGCCGTTCCCCCGACAGCCATTGCCGTTGCCAGGCGGCATAATCCGGGTACTGGATCGCCAGCGGCGGCAAAGGATCGTCCTCTCCAGCCTCGAACGCCCGGTAAAGCTGACTGAGTTCACGCACCAGCACGCCCATCGACCAGCCGTCCGAGACGATATGATGCTGGGTCAACAGGAAGACGTGTTCCGCATCCGACATCCGGATCAGCCGCCCGCGGATCAGCGGCCCGCGCGCAAGATCGAATGGCGTGCGCGCCTCTTCATGGCACAGATCCAGAAGCGCCGCCTCTGCATCCGGCCGGCCCCGCAGATCGTGCTCGAGCACCGGCAACCCCGCATCCGGCGGCAGAACCTCAACCCGGGGCTTGCCCTCCGGTGCGACAAAGACACTGCGCAGCGCCTCGTGACGGGCAAACAAATGGTCAAGGCTGCGCTGCCAGGCGGTGCGGTCGAGCCCACCACGCAGCCGCAAGGCCAGCGGAATGTGATAGTTTGTGCTGCCCTCGTCCAGCTGCGCCAAAAACCATAGCCGCTGCTGCGCAAACGACAGCACAAGCGGCTCATGACGCGACACGGCCGCAATCGCCGGCAGCTCTTGCGGACCGGCGCGGCTCAACGCCTCGACGATGCTTGCCGCCAGATCGGAAAGCACCGGCCTGGCAAACAGCCTCGTCAGCGGCAGCGCGACGCCAACAGCCTGCGACAGCCGGCTCGAGAGCTGCACCGCCAGCAAGGAGTGGCCGCCGAGCTCGAAGAAGTGGTCGTGGCGTCCGACCCGCTCCAGCCCCAGAAGCTCGGCCCAGATCCCGGCCAGCGCCGTCTCGATCTCGCCCTGCGGCGCCTCATAGCTGCGGCGCGCATAGGCGTCGTCGGCCGGCGCCGGCAGCCCCTTGCGGTCGAGCTTGCCGTTCGCCGTCAAGGGCAGCGCTTCGAGCCGCACGAACGCCGACGGCACCATGTAGTCCGGCAGCCGCCCGCTCAGATGCGCCCGCAAGGCGCCGGCCAGCCCGCCTCCATCGTCGTCGTCCGATCCTGCCTCGGGTCCACACACGACATAGGCGACAAGGTGCTTGTCGCCGGCGCGGTCCTGGCGCGCCACCACCGCCGCCTCGCGCACCCGGGCGTGCTCGCAAAGCCGTGCGGCGATCTCGCCCGGCTCGATGCGGAAGCCGCGGATCTTCACCTGGTCGTCGTTGCGGCCGAGGAACTCCAGATTGCCGTCCGGCAGATAGCGCCCCAGGTCGCCGGTCCGGTACAGCCGATCGCCGTCGACAAAGGGACTGGCGATGAACCGCTCGGCCGTCAGCTCGGGGCGGTTGAGGTAGCCCCGCGCAACGCCTGCCCCGCCGATGTAAAGCTCGCCCACCGCCCCGAACGGCACGGGCGCACCATGACCGTCCAGCAGATACACCCGCGTGTTGGCAATCGGACGGCCGATCGTCTCAACGACAGCCTCTCCCCTCGGCATGCAAATCCAGGTCGAGTACGTCGTCGTCTCCGAAGGAGCGTACAGATTACAGATCTTCTCTACGCCACTGCTCTCGAAGACCCTCTCGATCAGATCTGCCTTCAGCCGCTCACCCGCCAAATTGATGACGCTGGTCGAAGCCGGCACGGCTTGCTGGTCGACCAGAGCGGCGATCGCCGAGGGGACCGTGTTGATCAAGGAGACATCCAAGGGCGTCTGCGCCAGCGCCAGTGCATCCTCGACAAGATAAAGCGTGCTTCCTTGCGACAGCGGAACGAAGCACTCATAGACGGACAAATCAAAACTGATCGAGGTAGAAAACAGCGTGCGGCTGATCTCTGACTCCGCAAACACGCCGCGGCTCCAATGCAGCAGGTTGACGGTGCTGGCATGCTCGACCATGACGCCCTTTGGGGTTCCGGTGGAGCCTGAGGTGTAGATGACATAGGCGAGATGGCTGGGGGTCAGGCCAAGGGCGCTCGGGTCTGGGTCCGAGGCCGGCAGTTCGGCCCAGGCCGGGGTCGCCGTCTCCAGATCGACCACCGTCAGATAGGCGAGCGCCTCGGGGCCGAGTGCGGCGCGGCCGGCCGCATCGCAAAGCAGCAGGTGCGGTGCGGCATCGTCGACAACCTGCCGCAGCCGCGCCGACGGATAGGCCGGGTCCAGCGGCAGATAGGCGCCGCCCGCCTTGAGGATCGCCAGCAGTCCCACCACCATCGCCGGGCTGCGCTCCAGGCAGATCGCCACCGGCTGGTCCGGCTTCACACCCAGCGCAATCAGATGATGGGCCAGCCGGTTGGCCCGGGCGTTGAGCTCGCCATAGCTCAGGCGCTCGTCCTCATGGACCACCGCCACCGCCTCCGGCGCCTTTTGCACCTGCTGCTCGAACAGCTCGTGGATGCACCGCTCCGACGGATAGGCCGCCGCCGTCCGGTTCAGATCCTCCAGCAGATAGCTGCGCTCGGCGGCCGGCAGGATGTCGATGCGGCCGACCGGCCTATTGGGGGCATGCTCCAGCGCCTCCGCCAGTTGCTCGAGCACCTGCTGCATGTAGCCGCAGACCCGATCCGCAGACACGGGCTCCACCACCTGCGCCGTCAGGCCGAGCGCCTCGCCAAAATCCTCCACCGACAGGGTCAGCGGATAGTTGGTGCGCTCCTCGCCGCCCAGCCATTCCATGCCGGACAGGAGATCATCCGCTTCGCAGGCGAGCGCCGGCGTGTTGTGACGGTAGTTCAACAGCGCGCTGAACAGCGGCGCCGGCGCCGCCACCCCGCTGCAGCGTTGCGCCAGCGCCAGCGAGGCATGCTCGTGCGCCAGCAGCTCGGAAAGCCGCGCATGGGTGGTCCGCACGCTCGCCTCGACCCCGGTCCCGTCGAGGTCGAGCCGCACAGGCAGGGTGTTGATGAACAGGCCCAGCGCCCGGTCGGCGCCCGCACCGCATGCATGCGGCCGAACAGCACCGTGCCGAACACCACCTGCTCACGGCCGCTTGCACGCGCCACCACCTGCCCCCAGGCCAGATGGCAAAGGCTCGCCAGGCTTACCCCGAGCCGCCGCGCTTGTTGCCGCAGCCGATCGTTGAGCGCCTGCGGCAGCATCCGCCGTGCCTCGCCGACCCGCTGCCGTCGCCGCGCACCTCGCTCAGCCCAAACGGCATGGTCGGCTCGTCGATGTCGGCCAACTGTTCCTGGAAGAACTCTTCATGCGCCTTGGCATCAACCCCCAGCCGCGCCTGCGCCACCAGATTGCGGAACGGCTGCGGCGCTGCCAGCTCATGCGCACGCCCGTCGAGCACGGCCCGCACCTCGGCATGCATCACTTCCAGCGTCGTGTGATCCCCGATCAGATGATGCTGCAGCTCCAGCAGCAGCCAGCGCCCGCTGCCCGGCTCGCGCGCGATCACAAACCGCAACAGCGGCGCCCGGCCAAGGTCGATGCGCTGCCGGCGTGGATCAAACCGGCGCCGGAGCTCCTCGGCGCCGGAACCGTCACAGTCATCCAGCTCGACCTCGCTCACCTGCAGCGGCGCTTTCCGCCAGACCACCTGGGCCGGGCTCGACAGCCCCTCCCAGACAAAGGCGGTGCGCAGGATGTCGTGCCGATCCACGACTTGCTGAACCGCCGCTAGATAGCGCTCCAGCAGACCCCGGTCGGCGAACGCCATCTGCGAGACCAGCAGATATGGATCGCCCCGGCTGGCCAGCAGATGATGGAACAGGATGCCGTCCTGCAGCGGCGACAGGCCATAAATGTCCTGGATGTTGCCGACGCCGCCGGGAACCGTGGCGACGATCCGGTCGATCTCCTCCTGGGTCAGATCGATGAGCGGCAGCATCTGCGGCGTAATCGCCGTACTCTCCTCGGTGATCAGGTTGGCAGGCACCGCCACCTCGTGATGGCTGCCCAGGCTTGCGGCCAGATCGGCCAGCACCGGCCTGGCGAACAGGGTGCGCACCTCCACCCCCAGCGACAGCCGCCGCAGCCGCTCCATCAATTGAACCGCCAGCAAGGAATGGCCGCCGAGCTCGAAGAAGTGGTCGTGGCGTCCGACCCGCTCCAGCCCCAGAAGCTCGGCCCAGATCCCGGCCAGCGCCGTCTCGATCTCGCCTTGCGGCGCCTCATAGCTGCGGCGCGCATAGGCGTCGTCGGCCGGCGCCGGCAGCCCCTTGCGGTCGAGCTTGCCGTTCGCCGTCAACGGCAGCGCCTCCAACCGCACGAACGCCGACGGCACCATGTAGTCCGGCAGCCGCCCGCCCAGATGCGCCCGCAAGGCGACGGCCAGCCCGCTTCCATCCTCGTCGTCCGATCCGGCCTCGGGTCCACACACGACATAGGCGACAAGGTGCTTGTCGCCGGCGCGGTCCTGGCGCGCCACCACCACCGCCTCGCGCACCCGGGCGTGCTCGCAAAGCCGTGCGGCGATCTCGCCCGGCTCGATGCGGAAGCCGCGGATCTTCACCTGGTCGTCGTTGCGGCCCAGAAACTCCAGATTGCCGTCCGGCAGATAGCGCCCCAGGTCGCCGGTCCGGTACAGCCGGGCGCCTGCCTCATCGCTGAACGGATCGGCCAGGAAACGCTCCGCCGTCAGCTCGGGACGGTTCAGGTAGCCCCGCGCAACGCCTGCCCCGCCGATGTAAAGCTCACCCGCCGCCCCGAACGGCACGGGCGCACCATGACCGTCCAGCAGATACACCCGCGTGTTGGCAATCGGACGGCCGATCGTCTCAACGACAGCCTCTCCCCTCGGCATGCAAATCCAGGTCGAGTACGTCGTCGTTTCCGAAGGAGCGTACAGATTACAGATCTTCTCTACGCCACTGCTCTCGAAGACCCTC
Source organism: Rhizobium sp. 007 (assembly GCF_015353075.1). Classification (NCBI taxonomy): domain Bacteria; kingdom Pseudomonadati; phylum Pseudomonadota; class Alphaproteobacteria; order Hyphomicrobiales; family Rhizobiaceae; genus Rhizobium; species Rhizobium sp. 007. The sequence continues at coordinate 402,620 of NZ_CP064189.1, forward strand.
TCGATCAGATCTGCCTTCAGCCGCTCACCCGCCAAATTGATCACGCTGGTCGAAGCCGGCACGGCTTGCTGGTCGACCAGAGCGGCGATCGCCGAGGGGACCGTGTTGATCAAGGAGACATCCAAGGGCGTCTGCGCCAGCGCCAGTGCATCCTCGACAAGATAAAGCGTGCTTCCTTGCGACAGCGGAACGAAGCACTCATAGACGGACAAATCAAAACTGATCGAGGTAGAAAACAGCGTGCGGCTGATCTCTGACTCCGCAAACACGCCGCTGCTCCAATGCAGCAGGTTGACGGTGCTGGCGTGCTCGACCATGACGCCCTTTGGGGTTCCGGTGGAGCCGGAGGTGTAGATGACATAGGCGAGATGGCGTGCGGTCAGGCCAAGGGCGCTCGGGTCCGGGTTCGAGGCCGGCAGTTCGGCCCAGGCCGGGGTCGCCGTCTCCAGATCGATCACCGTCAGATCGACAAGCGCCTCCGGGCCGAGTGCGGCGCGTCCGGCCGCATCGCAAAGCAGCAGGTGCGGTGCGGCATCCTCGAGCACCTGCCGCAGCCGCGCCGACGGATAGGCCGGATCCAGCGGCAGATAGGCGCCGCCCGCCTTGAGGATCGCCAAAAGTCCCACCACCATCGCCGGGCTGCGCTCCAGGCAGATCGCCACCGGCTGATCCGGCTTCACACCCAGCGCATCAGATGATGGGCCAGCCGGTTGGCCCGGGCGTTGAGCTCGCCATAGCTCAGGCGCTCGTCCTCATGGACGAGCGACGCTTCGGGTGCGCGCCGGACCTGCTGCTCGAACAGCTCGTGGATGCACCGCTCCGACGGATAGGCCGCCGCCGTCCGGTTCAGATCCTCCAGCAGATAGCTGCGTTCGGCGGCCGGCAGGATATCGAGCTCGCGCACCGGCCTATTGGGGGCATGCTCCAGCGCCTCGGCCAGTTGCTCGAGCACCTGCTGCATGTAGCCGCAGACCCGATCCGCAGACACGGGCTCCGCCACCTGCGCCGTCAGGCCGAGCGCCTCGCCAAAATCCTCCACCGACAGGGTCAGCGGATAGTTGGTGCGCTCCTCGCCGCCCAGCCATTCCATGCCGGACAGGAGATCATCCGCTTCGCAGGCGAGCGCCGGCGTGTTGTGACGGTAGTTCAACAGCGCGCTGAACAGCGGCGCCGGCGCCGCCACCCCGCTGCAGCGTTGCGCCAGCGCCAGCGAGGCATGCTCGTGCGCCAGCAGCTCGGAAAGCCGCGCATGGGTGGTCCGCACGCTCGCCTCGACCCCGGTCCCGTCGAGGTCGAGCCGCACAGGCAGGGTGTTGATGAACAGGCCCAGCGCCCGGTCGGCGCCCGCACCCGCATGCATGCGGCCGAACAGCACCGTGCCGAACACCACCTGCTCACGGCCGCTTGCACGCGCCACCACCTGCCCCCAGGCCAGATGGCAAAGGCTCGCCAGGCTTACCCCGAGCCGCCGCGCTTGTTGCCGCAGCCGATCGTTGAGCGCCTGCGGCAGCATCCGCCGTGCCTCGCCGACCCATGCCGTCGCCGCGCACCTCGCTCAGCCCAAACGGCATGGTCGGCTCGTCGATGTCGGCCAACTGTTCCTGGAAGAACTCTTCATGCGCCTTGGCATCAACCCCCAGCCGCGCCTGCGCCACCAGATTGCGGAACGGCTGCGGCGCTGCCAGCTCATGCGCACGCCCGTCGAGCACGGCCCGCACCTCGGCATGCATCACTTCCAGCGTCGTGTGATCCCCGATCAGATGATGCTGCAGCTCCAGCAGCAGCCAGCGCCCGCTGCCCGGCTCGCGCGCGATCACAAACCGCAACAGCGGCGCCCGGCCAAGGTCGATGCGCTGCCGGCGTGGATCAAACCGGCGCCGGAGCTCATCGGCGCCGGAACCGTCACAGTCATCCAGCTCGACCTCGCTCACCTGCAGCGGCGCTTTCCGCCAGACCACCTGGGCCGGGCTCGACAGCCCCTCCCAGACAAAGGCGGTGCGCAGGATGTCGTGCCGATCCACGACTTGCTGAACCGCCGCTAAGATAGCGCTCAGCAGACCCCGGTCGGCGAACGCCATCTGCGAGACCAGCAGATATGGATCGCCCCGGCTGGCCAGCAGATGATGGAACAGGATGCCGTCCTGCAGCGGCGACAGGCCATAAATGTCCTGGATGTTGCCGACGCCGCCGGGAACCGTGGCGACGATCCGGTCGATCTCCTCCTGGGTCAGATCGATGAGCGGCAGCATCTGCGGCGTAATCGCCGTACTCTCCTCGGTGATCAGGTTGGCAGGCACCGCCACCTCGTGATGGCTGCCCAGGCTTGCGGCGAGATCGGCCAGCACCGGCCTGGCGAACAGGGTGCGCACCTCCACCCCCAGCGACAGCCGCCGCAGCCGCTCCATCAATTGAACCGCCAGGAGCGAGTGGCCGCCGAGTTCGAAGAAGTGGTCGTGGCGTCCGACCCGCTCGACACCGAGGAGCTCGGCCCAGATCCCGGCCAGCGCCGTCTCGATCTCGCCCTGCGGCGCCTCATAGCTGCGGCGCGCATAGGCGTCGTCGGCCGGCGCCGGCAGCCCCTTGCGGTCGAGCTTGCCGTTCGCCGTCAAGGGCAGCGCCTCGAGCCGCACGAACGCCGCCGGCACCATGTAGTCCGGCAGCCGCCCGCCCAGATGCGCCCGCAAGGCGACGGCCAGCCCGCTTCCATCGTCGTCGTCCGATCCGGCCTCGGGTCCACACACGACATAGGCGACAAGGTGCTTGTCGCCGGCGCGGTCCTGGCGCGCCACCACCGCCGCCTCGCGCACCCGGGCGTGCTCGCAAAGCCGTGCGGCGATCTCGCCCGGCTCGATGCGGAAGCCGCGGATCTTCACCTGGTCGTCGTTGCGGCCGAGGAACTCCAGATTGCCGTCCGGCAGATAGCGCCCCAGGTCGCCGGTCCGGTACAGCCGATCGCCGTCCACAAAGGACGGCGAGAACCGCTCGCCGTCAGCTCGGGCGGTTCAGGTAGCCCCGCGCAACCCCTGCCCCGCCGATGTAAAGCTCCCCACCGCCCCGAACGGCACGGGCGCACCATGACCGTCCAGCAGATACACCCGCGTGTTGGCAATCGGACGGCCGATCGTCTCAACGACAGCCTCTCCCCTCGGCATGCAAATCCAGGTCGAGTACGTCGTCGTCTCCGAAGGAGCGTACAGATTACAGATCTTCTCTACGCCACTGCTCTCGAAGACCCTCTCGATCAGATCTGCCTTCAGCCGCTCACCCGCCAAATTGATGACGCTGGTCGAAGCCGGCACGGCTTGCTGGTCGACCAGAGCGGCGATCGCCGAGGGGACCGTGTTGATCAAGGAGACATCCAAGGGCGTCTGCGCCAGCGCCAGTGCATCCTCGACAAGATAAAGCGTGCTTCCTTGCGACAGCGGAACGAAGCACTCATAGACGGACAAATCAAAACTGATCGAGGTAGAAAACAGCGTGCGGCTGATCTCTGACTCCGCAAATACGCCGCTGCTCCAATGCAGCAGGTTGACGGTGCTGGCATGCTCGACCATGACGCCCTTTGGGGTTCCGGTTGAGCCTGAGGTGTAGATGACATAGGCGAGATGGCGTGGGTCAGGCCAAGGGCGCGGGTCCGGGTTCGAGGCCGGCAGTTCGGCCCAGGCCGGGGGCCGTCTCCAGATCGACCACCGTCAGATCGGCGAGCGCCTCCGGGCCGAGTGCGGCGCGTCCGGCCGCATCGCAAAGCAGCAGGTGCGGTGCGGCATCCTCGAGCACCTGCCGCAGCCGCGCCGACGGATAGGCCGGATCCAGCGGCAGATAGGCGCCGCCCGCCTTGAGGATCGCCAAAAGTCCCACCACCATCGCCGGGCTGCGCTCCAGGCAGATCGCCACCGGCTGATCCGGCTTCACACCCAGCGCAATCAGATGATGGGCCAGCCGGTTGGCCCGGGCGTTGAGCTCGCCATAGCTCAGGCGGTCGTCCTCATGGACGAGGGCGACGGCTTCGGGTGCGCGCCGGACCTGCTGCTCGAACAGCTCGTGGATGCACCGCTCCGACGGATAGGCCGCCGCCGTCCGGTTCAGATCCTCCAGCAGATAGCTGCGCTCGGCGGCCGGCAGGATATCGAGCTCGCGCACCGGCCTATTGGGGGCATGCTCCAGCGCCTCGGCCAATTGCTCGAGCACCTGCTGCATGTAGCCGCAGACCCGATCCGCAGACACGGGCTCCGCCACCTGCGCCGTCAGGCCGAGCGCCTCGCCAAAATCCTCCACCGACAGGGTCAGCGGATAGTTGGTGCGCTCCTCGCCGCCCAGCCATTCCATGCCGGACAGGAGATCATCCGCTTCGCAGGCGAGCGCCGGCGTGTTGTGACGGTAGTTCAACAGCGCGCTGAACAGCGGCGCCGGCGCCGCCACCCCGCTGCAGCGTTGCGCCAGCGCCAGCGAGGCATGCTCGTGCGCCAGCAGCTCGGAAAGCCGCGCATGGGTGGTCCGCACGCTCGCCTCGACCCCGGTCCCGTCGAGGTCGAGCCGCACAGGCAGGGTGTTGATGAACAGGCCCAGCGCCCGGTCGGCGCCCGCACCCGCATGCATGCGGCCGAACAGCACCGTGCCGAACACCACCTGCTCACGGCCGCTTGCACGCGCCACCACCTGCCCCCAGGCCAGATGGCAAAGGCTCGCCAGGCTTACCCCGAGCCGCCGCGCTTGTTGCCGCAGCCGATCGTTGAGCGCCTGCGGCAGCATCCGCCGCGCCTCGTGAGACCCGATGCCATCACCATAGACCTCGCTCAGCCCAAACGGCATGGTCGGCTCGTCGATGTCGGCCAACTGTTCCTGGAAGAACTCTTCATGCGCCTTGGCATCAACCCCCAGCCGCGCCTGCGCCACCAGATTGCGGAACGGCTGCGGTGCTGCCAGCTCATGCGCACGCCCGTCGAGCACGGCCCGCACCTCGGCATGCATCACTTCCAGCGTCGTGTGATCCCCGATCAGATGATGCTGCAGCTCCAGCAGCAGCCAGCGCCCGCTGCCCGGCTCGCGCGCGATCACAAACCGCAACAGCGGCGCCCGGCCAAGGTCGATGCGCTGCCGGCGTGGATCAAACCGGCGCCGGAGCTCATCGGCGCCGGAACCGTCACAGTCATCCAGCTCGACCTCGCTCACCTGTGCGGCGCACGCCGCCACACCACCTGGCCGGGCTCGACAGCCCCTCCCAGACAAAGGCGGTGCGCAGGATGTCGTGCCGATCCACCACCTGCTGAACCGCGCCAAGATAGCGGTCCAGCAGGCCACGCTCGGCGAACGCCATCTGCGAGACCAGCAGATATGGATCGCCCCGGCTGGCCAGCAGATGATGGAACAGGATGCCGTCCTGCAGCGGCGACAGGCCATAAATGTCCTGGATGTTGCCGACGCCGCCGGGAACCGTGGCGACGATCCGGTCGATCTCCTCCTGGGTCAGATCGATGAGCGGCAGCATCTGCGGCGTAATCGCCGTACTCTCCTCGGTGATCAGGTTGGCAGGCACCGCCACCTCGTGATGGCTGCCCAGGCTTGCGGCAGATCGGCCAGCACCGGCCTGGCGAACAGGGTGCGCACCTCCACCCCCAGCGACAGCCGCCGCAGCCGCTCCATCAATTGAACCGCCAGGAGCGAGTGGCCGCCGAGCTCGAAGAAGTGGTCGTGGCGTCCGACCCGCTCCAGCCCCAGAAGCTCGGCCCAGATCCCGGCCAGCGCCGTCTCGATCCCGCCTGCGGCGCCTCATAGGCGGCGCGCATAGGCGTCGTCGGCCGGCGCCGGCAGCCCCTTGCGGTCGAGCTTGCCGTTCGCCGTCAAGGGCAGCGCTTCGAGCCGCACGAACGCCGACGGCACCATGTAGTCCGGCAGCCGCCCGCCCAGATGCGCCCGCAAGGCGCCGGCCAGCCCGCTTCCATCGTCGTCGTCCGATCCGGCCTCGGGTCCACACACGACATAGGCGACAAGGTGCTTGTCGCCGGCGCGGTCCTGGCGCGCCACCACCGCCGCCTCGCGCACCCGGGCGTGCTCGCAAAGCCGTGCGGCGATCTCGCCCGGCTCGATGCGGAAGCCGCGGATCTTCACCTGGTCGTCGTTGCGGCCGAGGAACTCCAGATTGCCGTCCGGCAGATAGCGCCCCAGATCGCCGGTCCGGTACAGCCGCGCCCCTGCCTCATCGCTGAACGGATCGGCCAAAAACCGCTCGGCGGTCAGCTCGGGGCGGTTGAGGTAGCCACGCGCTACACCGGCACCCCCGATATACAACTCCCCGACCGCTCCATACGGAACCGGCGCACCATGTCCGTCCAGCAGATACACCCGCGTGTTGGCAATCGGACGGCCGATCGTCTCAACGACAGCCTCTCCCCTCGGCATGCAAATCCAGGTCGAGTACGTCGTCGTCTCCGAAGGAGCGTACAGATTACAGATCTTCTCTACGCCACTGCTCTCGAAGACCCTCTCGATCAGATCTGCCTTCAGCCGCTCACCCGCCAAATTGATCACGCTGGTCGAAGCCGGCACGGCTTGCTGGTCGACCAGAGCGGCGATCGCCGAGGGGACCGTGTTGATCAAGGAGACATCCAAGGGCGTCTGCGCCAGCGCCAGTGCATCCTCGACAAGATAAAGCGTGCTTCCTTGCGACAGCGGAACGAAGCACTCATAGACGGACAAATCAAAACTGATCGAGGTAGAAAACAGCGTGCGGCTGATCTCTGACTCCGCAAACACGCCGCTGCTCCAATGCAGCAGGTTGACGGTGCTGGCGTGCTCGACCATGACGCCCTTTGGGGTTCCGGTGGAGCCGGAGGTGTAGATGACATAGGCGAGATGGCGTGCGGTCAGGCCAAGGGCGCTCGGGTCCGGGTTCGAGGCGGGCAGTTCGGCCCAGGCCGGGGTCGCCGTCTCCAGATCGACCACCGTCAGATCGACAAGCGCCTCGGGGCCGAGTGCGGCGCGGCCGGCCGCGTCGCAAAGCAGCAGCCGCGGTGCGGCATCATCGAGGACCTGCCGCAGCCGCGCGCACGGATAGGCCGGGTCCAGCGGCAGATAGGCGCCGCCCGCCTTCAGGATCGCCAGCAGTCCCACCACCATCGACGGACTGCGCTCCAGGCAGATCGCCACACGGTCGTCCGGCCTGACCCCGAGCCCGATCAGATGATGGGCCAGCCGGTTGGCCTGGGCGTTGAGCTCGCCATAGCTCAGGCGCTCCTCCTCATGGACGAGGGCGACGGCTTCGGGTGCGCGCCGGACCTGCTGCTCGAACAGCTCGTGGATGCAGCGCTCCGACGGATAATCCGCCGCCGTCCGGTTCAGATCCTCCAGCAGATAGCTGCGTTCGGCGGCCGGCAGGATGTCGAGCTCGCGCACCGGCCTATTGGGGGCATGCTCCAGCGCCTCGGCCAGTTGCTCGAGCACCTGCTGCATGTAGCCGCAGACCCGATCCGCAGACACAGGCTCCACCACCTGCGCCGTCAGGCCGAGCGCCTCGCCAAAATCCTCCACCGACAGGGTCAGCGGATAGTTGGTGCGCTCCTCGCCGCCCAGCCATTCCATGCCGGACAGCCCATCCTCCGCTTCGCAGGCGAGCGCCGGCGTGTTGTGACGGTAGTTCAACAGCGCGCTGAACAGCGGCGCCGGCGCCGCCACCCCGCTGCAGCGTTGCGCCAGCGCCAGCGACGCATGCTCGTGCGCCAGCAGCTCGGAAAGCCGCGCATGGGTGGTCCGCACGCTCGCCTCGACCCCGGTCCCGTCGAGGTCGAGCCGCAATGGCAGGGTGTTGATGAACAGGCCCAGCGCCCGGTCGGCGCCCGCACCGGCATGCATGCGGCCGAACAGCACCGTGCCGAACACCACCTGCTCACGGCCGCTTGCACGCGCCACCACCTGCCCCCAGGCCAGATGGCAAAGGCTCGCCAGGCTTACCCCGAGCCGCCGCGCTTGTTGCCGCAGCCGATCGTTGAGCGCCTGCGGCAGCATCCGCCGCGCCTCGTGAGACCCGATGCCATCACCATAGACCTCGCTCAGCCCAAACGGCATGGTCGGCTCGTCGATGTCGGCCAACTGTTCCTGGAAGAACTCTTCATGCGCCTTGGCATCAACCCCCAGCCGCGCCTGCGCCACCAGATTGCGGAACGGCTGCGGCGCTGCCAGCTCATGCGCACGCCCGTCGAGCACGGCCCGCACCTCGGCATGCATCACTTCCAGCGTCGTGTGATCCCCGATCAGATGATGCTGCAGCTCCAGCAGCAGCCAGCGCCCGCTGCCCGGCTCGCGCGCGATCACAAACCGCAACAGCGGCGCCCGGCCAAGGTCGATGCGCTGCCGGCGTGGATCAAACCGGCGCCGGAGCTCCTCGGCGCCGGAACCGTCACAGTCATCCAGCTCGACCTCGCTCACCTGCAGCGGCGCTTTCCGCCAGACCACCTGGGCCGGGCTCGACAGCCCCTCCCAGACAAAGGCGGTGCGCAGGATGTCGTGCCGATCCACGACTTGCTGAACCGCCGCTAGATAGCGCTCCAGCAGACCCCGGTCGGCGAACGCCATCTGCGAGACCAGCAGATATGGATCGCCCCGGCTGGCCAGCAGATGATGGAACAGGATGCCGTCCTGCAGCGGCGACAGGCCATAAATGTCCTGGATGTTGCCGACGCCGCCGGGAACCGTGGCGACGATCCGGTCGATCTCCGGCTGGGCCAGCGCGATGAGCGGCAGCATCTGCGGCGTAATCGCCGTACTCTGCTTGGTGATCAGGTTGGCAGGCACCGCCACCTCGTGATGGCTGCCAAGGCTGGCGGCAAGATCGGCCAGCACCGGCCTGGCGAACAGGGTGCGCACCTCCACCCCGAGCGACAGCCGCCGCAGCCGCTCCATCAGCTGCACCGCCAGCAAGGAATGTCCGCCGAGCTCGAAGAAGTGGTCGTGGCGGCCGACCCGCTCGACCCCGAGAAGCTCCGCCCAGATGCCGGCCAGCATCGTCTCGATCTCGCCCTGCGGCGCCTCGTAGGTGCGGCGCACATAGGCGTCGTCCTCCGGCGAAGGCAGCCCCTTGCGGTCGAGCTTGCCGTTCGCCGTCAAGGGCAGCGCCTCGAGCCGCACGAACGCCGACGGCACCATGTAGTCCGGCAGCCGCCCGCCCAGATGCGCCCGCAAGGCGACGGCCAGCCCGCTTCCATCCTCGTCGTCCGATCCTGCCTCGGGTCCACACACGACATAGGCGACAAGGTGCTTGTCGCCGGCGCGGTCCTGGCGCGCCACCACCGCCGCCTCGCGCACCCGGGCGTGCTCGCAAAGCCGTGCGGCGATCTCGCCCGGCTCGATGCGGAAGCCGCGGATCTTCACCTGGTCGTCGTTGCGGCCGAGGAAACTCCAGATTGCCGTCCGGCAGATAACGCCCCAGGTCGCCGGTCCGGTACAGCCGGGCGCCTGCCTCATCGCTGAACGGATCGGCCAAAAACCGCTCGGCCGTCAGCTTGGGCCGGTTCAGGTAGCCCCGCGCAACCCCTGCCCCGCCGATGTAAAGCTCGCCCACCGCCCCGAACGGCACGGGCTGGGCAAACCGATCCAACAGATAGGCCACCGAATTGCGAATTGGTCGACCCAGCGGCACCCGTTGCCGGCCATCGAACTCAGCAGGCACCGGATAGCAAAGACTAAAGGTGGTGTTCTCTGTCGGGCCGTAGCCATTTGAGATTCGCAGCGTCGGATGTCGCTTCTGGCATGCCCTGATGGAAGCGATGGAGACCTCCTCGCCCCCGACCAGCAGTTGCTGTAGCCGATTGGTGCTCCGCCCCTCCGCGACATAGACGTCGAACAACCGGGCAGTCATCCAAGCGATGGTGACGCCTTGGTCCTGGATGATCTGGGCCAGCGTTGCGGTCGAGAGGTGACGTTCAGGATAGAGCACAACCCTGGCGCCGTTCGCCAAGGCACCCCAGACCTCGAACGTGGTCGCGTCGAATGTCGGCGAGGAGGCATTGAGAAAGATGTCCTGCGGCGAGATTTCGACGAAATCGTTGCCCGCCACCAGACGCACCAATCCCCGATGCTCGACCATGACGCCTTTGGGCGTTCCGGTGGAGCCTGAGGTGTAGATGACATAGGCGAGATGGCTGGGGGTCAGGCCAAGGGCGCGCGGGTCCGGGTTCGAGGCCGGCAGTTCGGCCCAGGCCGGGGTGGCCGTCTCCAGATCGATCACCGTCAGATCGACAAGCGCCTCCGGGCCGAGTGCGGCGCGTCCGACGGCATCGCAAAGCAGCAGGTGCGGTGCGGCATCCTCGAGCACCTGCCGCAGCCGCGCGCACGGATAGGCCGGGTCCAGCGGCAGATAGGCGCCGCCCGCCTTGAGGATCGCCAAAAGTCCCACCACCATCGCCGGGCTGCGCTCCAGGCAGATCGCCACCGGCTGATCCGGCTTCACACCCAGCGCAATCAGATGATGGGCCAGCCGGTTGGCCTGGGCGTTGAGCGCGCCATAGCTCAGCTCTTCGTCCTCATGGACGAGGGCGACGGCTTCGGGTGCGCGCCGGACCTGTTGCTCGAACAGCTCGTGGATGCAGCGCTCCGACGGATAGGCCGCCGCCGTCCGGTTCAGATCCTCCAGCAGATAGGTGCGCTCATCTGATGACAGCAGCTCGATGCGGCCGACCGGCTGGTCGGCATCGGCAACCATCGCCCGCAGCAGCGCCAGCAGATAACCACGCTGCCGCTCGATCGTCGCCTGATCGAACAGCGCCGTCGCATAGCCGAACGTTCCGGCGATCTCCTCACCACGCTCGCCAAGGCTCAGCTCCAGATCGAACTTGACCTGATCGAGCCCCTCGCCCGCAGCCTCCACGTTCAGCCCGGCAAGGTCGAACGACCCGACGGCGTTGTTCTGCCAGGCCAACATCACCTGGAACAGCGGCGTGTGATCAAGATGCCGGGGCGGCTTGACGATCTCCACCACCTGTTCGAACGGCAGGTCCTGATGCTCCTGCGCAGCCAGGGCCGTGCGCCGCGTCCGTTCCAGAAGCTCCGACACATCAGGTTCGCCCGACAGGTCGACCCGAAGCGCCAGGGTGTTGACGAAGAAGCCTATCAACTCTTCGATCTCGCCCCGGCCGCGATTGGCGCTCGGCACGCCGATCACAAGGTCGTCCTGCCCCGACAGACGCGACAGCACCGCCGCCCAGGCCGCCAGCACCGTCATGAACAACGTCGTGCCATGCTGCCGGCTCAGCCGCTTCAGACCCCGCGTCAGATCCTGGTCGATGACAACAGGCACACTGGCCCCGGCAAACGACTGCTGGGCCGGACGCGCACGGTCCGTCGGCAAGGCAAGACGGGCCGGAGCGCCGGCCAGGGCGTCGCGCCAATACTGCGCCTGGCGCTGCAGCCGTTCCCCCGACAGCCATTGCCGTTGCCAGGCGGCATAATCCGGGTACTGGATCGCCAGCGGCGGCAAAGGATCGTCCTCTCCAGCCTCGAACGCCCGGTAAAGCTGACTGAGTTCACGCACCAGCACGCCCATCGACCAGCCGTCCGAGACGATATGATGCTGGGTCAACAGGAAGACGTGTTCCGCATCCGACATCCGGATCAGCCGCCCGCGGATCAGCGGCCCGCGCGCAAGATCGAATGGCGTGCGCGCCTCTTCATGGCACAGATCCAGAAGCGCCGCCTCTGCATCCGGCCGGCCCGCAGATCGTGCTCGAGCACCGGCAACCCCGCATCCGGCGGCAGAACCTCAACCCGGGGCTTGCCCTCCGGTGCGACAAAGACACTGCGCAGCGCCTCGTGACGGGCAAACAAATGGTCAAGGCTGCGCTGCCAGGCGGTGCGGTCGAGCCCACCACGCAGCCGCAAGGCCAGCGGAATGTGATAGTTTGTGCTGCCCTCGTCCAGCTGCGCCAAAAACCATAGCCGCTGCTGCGCAAACGACAGCACAAGCGGCTCATGACGCGACACGGCCGCAATCGCCGGCAGCTCTTGCGGACCGGCGCGGCTCAACGCCTCGACGATGCTTGCCGCCAGATCGGAAAGCACCGGCCTGGCAAACAGCCTCGTCAGCGGCAGCGCGACGCCAACAGCCTGCGACAGCCGGCTCGAGAGCTGCACCGCCAGCAAGGGTGGCCGCCGAGCTCGAAGAAGTGGTCGTGGCGTCCGACCCGCTCCAGCCCCAGAAGCTCGGCCCAGATCCCGGCCAGCGCCGTCTCGATCTCGCCCTGCGGCGCCTCATAGCTGCGGCGCGCATAGGCGTCGTCGGCCGGCGCCGGCAGCCCCTTGCGGTCGAGCTTGCCGTTCGCCGTCAAGGGCAGCGCTTCGAGCCGCACGAACGCCGACGGCACCATGTAGTCCGGCAGCCGCCCGCTCAGATGCGCCCGCAAGGCGCCGGCCAGCCCGCCTCCATCGTCGTCGTCCGATCCTGCCTCGGGTCCACACACGACATAGGCGACAAGGTGCTTGTCGCCGGCGCGGTCCTGGCGCGCCACCACCGCCGCCTCGCGCACCCGGGCGTGCTCGCAAAGCCGTGCGGCGATCTCGCCCGGCTCGATGCGGAAGCCGCGGATCTTCACCTGGTCGTCGTTGCGGCCGAGGAACTCCAGATTGCCGTCCGGCAGATAGCGCCCCAGGTCGCCGGTCCGGTACAGCCGATCGCCGTCGACAAAGGGACTGGCGATGAACCGCTCGGCCGTCAGCTCGGGGCGGTTGAGGTAGCCCCGCGCAACGCCTGCCCCGCCGATGTAAAGCTCGCCCACCGCCCCGAACGGCACGGGCGCACCATGACCGTCCAGCAGATACACCCGCGTGTTGGCAATCGGACGGCCGATCGTCTCAACGACAGCCTCTCCCCTCGGCATGCAAATCCAGGTCGAGTACGTCGTCGTCTCCGAAGGAGCGTACAGATTACAGATCTTCTCTACGCCACTGCTCTCGAAGACCCTCTCGATCAGATCTGCCTTCAGCCGCTCACCCGCCAAATTGATGACGCTGGTCGAAGCCGGCACGGCTTGCTGGTCGACCAGAGCGGCGATCGCCGAGGGGACCGTGTTGATCAAGGAGACATCCAAGGGCGTCTGCGCCAGCGCCAGTGCATCCTCGACAAGATAAAGCGTGCTTCCTTGCGACAGCGGAACGAAGCACTCATAGACGGACAAATCAAAACTGATCGAGGTAGAAAACAGCGTGCGGCTGATCTCTGACTCCGCAAACACGCCGCGGCTCCAATGCAGCAGGTTGACGGTGCTGGCATGCTCGACCATGACGCCCTTTGGGGTTCCGGTGGAGCCTGAGGTGTAGATGACATAGGCGAGATGGCTGGGGTCAGGCCAAGGGCGCTCGGGTCTGGGTCCGAGGCCGGCAGTTCGGCCCAGGCCGGGGTCGCCGTCTCCAGATCGACCACCGTCAGATAGGCGAGCGCCTCGGGGCCGAGTGCGGCGCGGCCGGCCGCATCGCAAAGCAGCAGGTGCGGTGCGGCATCGTCGACAACCTGCCGCAGCCGCGCCGACGGATAGGCCGGGTCCAGCGGCAGATAGGCGCCGCCCGCCTTGAGGATCGCCAGCAGTCCCACCACCATCGCCGGGCTGCGCTCCAGGCAGATCGCCACCGGCTGGTCCGGCTTCACACCCAGCGCAATCAGATGATGGGCCAGCCGGTTGGCCCGGGCGTTGAGCTCGCCATAGCTCGACTGCTCTTCGAAGACCACCGCCACCGCCTCCGGCGCCTTTTGCACCTGCTGCTCGAACAGCTCGTGGATGCACCGCTCCGACGGATAGGCCGCCGCCGTCCGGTTCAGATCCTCCAGCAGATAGCTGCGCTCGGCGGCCGGCAGGATGTCGAGCTCGCGCACCGGCCTATTAGGGGCATGCTCCAGCGCCTCGGCCAATTGCTCGAGCACCTGCTGCATGTAGCCGCAGACCCGATCCGCAGACACGGGCTCCACCACCTGCGCCGTCAGGCCGAGCGCCTCGCCAAAATCCTCCACCGACAGGGTCAGCGGATAGTTGGTGCGTTCCTCGCCGCCCAGCCATTCCACGCCGACAGGACATCGTCCGTTCCGGAGCGGACATGGCCGCCGGCGTGTTGTGACGGTAGTTCAACAGCGCGCTGAACAGCGGCGCCGGCGCCGCAACCCCGCTGCAGCGTTGCGCCAGCGCCAGCGAGGCATGCTCGTGCGCCAGCAGCTCGGAAAGCCGCGCATGGGTGGTCCGCACGCTCGCCTCGACCCCGGTCCCGTCGAGGTCGAGCCGCACAGGCAGGGTGTTGATGAACAGGCCCAGCGCCCGGTCGGCGCCCGCACCCGCATGCATGCGGCCGAACAGCACCGTGCCGAACACCACCTGCTCACGGCCGCTTGCACGCGCCACCACCTGCCCCCAGGCCAGATGGCAAAGGCTCGCCAGGCTTACCCCGAGCCGCCGCGCTTGTTGCCGCAGCCGATCGTTGAGCGCCTGCGGCAGCATCCGCCGTGCCTCGTGACCCGATGCCGTCGCCGCGCACCTCGCTCAGCCCAAACGGCATGGTCGGCTCGTCGATGTCGGCCAACTGTTCCTGGAAGAACTCTTCATGCGCCTTGGCATCAACCCCCAGCCGCGCCTGCGCCACCAGATTGCGGAACGGCTGCGGCGCTGCCAGCTCATGCGCACGCCCGTCGAGCACGGCCCGCACCTCGGCATGCATCACTTCCAGCGTCGTGTGATCCCCGATCAGATGATGCTGCAGCTCCAGCAGCAGCCAGCGCCCGCTGCCCGGCTCGCGCGCGATCACAAACCGCAACAGCGGCGCCCGGCCAAGGTCGATGCGCTGCCGGCGTGGATCAAACCGGCGCCGGAGCTCCTCGGCGCCGGAACCGTCACAGTCATCCAGCTCGACCTCGCTCACCTGCAGCGGCGCTTTCCGCCAGACCACCTGGGCCGGGCTCGACAGCCCCTCCCAGACAAAGGCGGTGCGCAGGATGTCGTGCCGATCCACGACTTGCTGAACCGCCGCTAGATAGCGCTCCAGCAGACCCCGGTCGGCGAACGCCATCTGCGAGACCAGCAGATATGGATCGCCCCGGCTGGCCAGCAGATGATGGAACAGGATGCCGTCCTGCAGCGGCGACAGGCCATAAATGTCCTGGATGTTGCCGACGCCGCCGGGAACCGTGGCGACGATCCGGTCGATCTCCTCCTGGGTCAGATCGATGAGCGGCAGCATCTGCGGCGTAATCGCCGTACTCTCCTCGGTGATCAGGTTGGCAGGCACCGCCACCTCGTGATGGCTGCCCAGGCTTGCGGCCAGATCGGCCAGCACCGGCCTGGCGAACAGGGTGCGCACCTCCACCCCCAGCGACAGCCGCCGCAGCCGCTCCATCAATTGAACCGCCAGCAAGGAATGGCCGCCGAGCTCGAAGAAGTGGTCGTGGCGTCCGACCCGCTCCAGCCCCAGAGCTCGGCCCAGATCCCGGCCAGCGCCGTCTCGATCTCGCCTGCGGCGCCTCATAGCTGCGGCGCGCATAGGCGTCGTCGGCCGGCGCCGGCAGCCCCTTGCGGTCGAGCTTGCCGTTCGCCGTCAACGGCAGCGCCTCCAACCGCACGAACGCCGACGGCACCATGTAGTCCGGCAGCCGCCCGCCCAGATGCGCCCGCAAGGCGACGGCCAGCCCGCTTCCATCCTCGTCGTCCGATCCGGCCTCGGGTCCACACACGACATAGGCGACAAGGTGCTTGTCGCCGGCGCGGTCCTGGCGCGCCACCACCACCGCCTCGCGCACCCGGGCGTGCTCGCAAAGCCGTGCGGCGATCTCGCCCGGCTCGATGCGGAAGCCGCGGATCTTCACCTGGTCGTCGTTGCGGCCCAGAAACTCCAGATTGCCGTCCGGCAGATAGCGCCCCAGGTCGCCGGTCCGGTACAGCCGGGCGCCTGCCTCATCGCTGAACGGATCGGCCAGGAAACGCTCCGCCGTCAGCTCGGGACGGTTCAGGTAGCCCCGCGCAACGCCTGCCCCGCCGATGTAAAGCTCACCCGCCGCCCCGAACGGCACGGGCGCACCATGACCGTCCAGCAGATACACCCGCGTGTTGGCAATCGGACGGCCGATCGTCTCAACGACAGCCTCTCCCCTCGGCATGCAAATCCAGGTCGAGTACGTCGTCGTTTCCGAAGGAGCGTACAGATTACAGATCTTCTCTACGCCACTGCTCTCGAAGACCCTCTCGATCAGATCTGCCTTCAGCCGCTCACCCGCCAAATTGATCACGCTGGTCGAAGCCGGCACGGCTTGCTGGTCGACCAGAGCGGCGATCGCCGAGGGGACCGTGTTGATCAAGGAGACATCCAAGGGCGTCTGCGCCAGCGCCAGTGCATCCTCGACAAGATAAAGCGTGCTTCCTTGCGACAGCGGAACGAAGCACTCATAGACGGACAAATCAAAACTGATCGAGGTAGAAAACAGCGTGCGGCTGATCTCTGACTCCGCAAACACGCCGCCGCTGCTCCAATGCAGCAGGTTGACGGTGCTGGCGTGCTCGACCATGACGCCCTTTGGGGTTCCGGTGGAGCCGGAGGTGTAGATGACATAGGCGAGATGGCGTGCGGTCAGGCCAAGGGCGCTCGGGTCCGGGTTCGAGGCCGGCAGTTCGGCCCAGGCCGGGGTCGCCGTCTCCAGATCGATCACCGTCAGATCGACAAGCGCCTCCGGGCCGAGTGCGGCGCGTCCGGCCGCATCGCAAAGCAGCAGGTGCGGTGCGGCATCCTCGAGCACCTGCCGCAGCCGCGCCGACGGATAGGCCGGATCCAGCGGCAGATAGGCGCCGCCCGCCTTGAGGATCGCCAAAAGTCCCACCACCATCGCCGGGCTGCGCTCCAGGCAGATCGCCACCGGCTGATCCGGCTTCACACCCAGCGCAATCAGATGATGGGCCAGCCGGTTGGCCCGGGCGTTGAGCTCGCCATAGCTCAGGCGGTCGTCCTCATGGACGAGGGCGACGGCTTCGGGTGCGCGCCGGACCTGCTGCTCGAACAGCTCGTGGATGCACCGCTCCGACGGATAGGCCGCCGCCGTCCGGTTCAGATCCTCCAGCAGATAGCTGCGTTCGGCGGCCGGCAGGATATCGAGCTCGCGCACCGGCCTATTGGGGGCATGCTCCAGCGCCTCGGCCAGTTGCTCGAGCACCTGCTGCATGTAGCCGCAGACCCGATCCGCAGACACGGGCTCCGCCACCTGCGCCGTCAGGCCGAGCGCCTCGCCAAAATCCTCCACCGACAGGGTCAGCGGATAGTTGGTGCGCTCCTCGCCGCCCAGCCATTCCATGCCGGACAGGAGATCATCCGCTTCGCAGGCGAGCGCCGGCGTGTTGTGACGGTAGTTCAACAGCGCGCTGAACAGCGGCGCCGGCGCCGCCACCCCGCTGCAGCGTTGCGCCAGCGCCAGCGAGGCATGCTCGTGCGCCAGCAGCTCGGAAAGCCGCGCATGGGTGGTCCGCACGCTCGCCTCGACCCCGGTCCCGTCGAGGTCGAGCCGCACAGGCAGGGTGTTGATGAACAGGCCCAGCGCCCGGTCGGCGCCCGCACCCGCATGCATGCGGCCGAACAGCACCGTGCCGAACACCACCTGCTCACGGCCGCTTGCACGCGCCACCACCTGCCCCCAGGCCAGATGGCAAAGGCTCGCCAGGCTTACCCCGAGCCGCCGCGCTTGTTGCCGCAGCCGATCGTTGAGCGCCTGCGGCAGCATCCGCCGTGCCTCGCCGACCCCACTGCCGTCGCCGCGCACCTCGCTCAGCCCAAACGGCATGGTCGGCTCGTCGATGTCGGCCAACTGTTCCTGGAAGAACTCTTCATGCGCCTTGGCATCAACCCCCAGCCGCGCCTGCGCCACCAGATTGCGGAACGGCTGCGGCGCTGCCAGCTCATGCGCACGCCCGTCGAGCACGGCCCGCACCTCGGCATGCATCACTTCCAGCGTCGTGTGATCCCCGATCAGATGATGCTGCAGCTCCAGCAGCAGCCAGCGCCCGCTGCCCGGCTCGCGCGCGATCACAAACCGCAACAGCGGCGCCCGGCCAAGGTCGATGCGCTGCCGGCGTGGATCAAACCGGCGCCGGAGCTCCTCGGCGCCGGAACCGTCACAGTCATCCAGCTCGACCTCGCTCACCTGCAGCGGCGCTTTCCGCCAGACCACCTGGGCCGGGCTCGACAGCCCCTCCCAGACAAAGGCGGTGCGCAGGATGTCGTGCCGATCCACGACTTGCTGAACCGCCGCTAGATAGCGCTCCAGCAGACCCCGGTCGGCGAACGCCATCTGCGAGACCAGCAGATATGGATCGCCCCGGCTGGCCAGCAGATGATGGAACAGGATGCCGTCCTGCAGCGGCGACAGGCCATAAATGTCCTGGATGTTGCCGACGCCGCCGGGAACCGTGGCGACGATCCGGTCGATCTCCTCCTGGGTCAGATCGATGAGCGGCAGCATCTGCGGCGTAATCGCCGTACTCTCCGGTGATCAGGTTGGCAGGCACCGCCACCTCGTGATGGCTGCCCAGGCTTGCGGCGAGATCGGCCAGCACCGGCCTGGCGAACAGGGTGCGCACCTCCACCCCCAGCGACAGCCGCCGCAGCCGCTCCATCAATTGAACCGCCAGGAGCGAGTGGCCGCCGAGTTCGAAGAAGTGGTCGTGGCGTCCGACCCGCTCGACACCGAGAGCTCGGCCCAGATCCCGGCCAGCGCCGTCTCGATCTCGCCCTGCGGCGCCTCATAGCTGCGGCGCGCATAGGCGTCGTCGGCCGGCGCCGGCAGCCCCTTGCGGTCGAGCTTGCCGTTCGCCGTCAAGGGCAGCGCCTCGAGCCGCACGAACGCCGACGGCACCATGTAGTCCGGCAGCCGCCCGCCCAGATGCGCCCGCAAGGCGACGGCCAGCCCGCTTCCATCGTCGTCGTCCGATCCGGCCTCGGGTCCACACACGACATAGGCGACAAGGTGCTTGTCGCCGGCGCGGTCCTGGCGCGCCACCACCGCCGCCTCGCGCACCCGGGCGTGCTCGCAAAGCCGTGCGGCGATCTCGCCCGGCTCGATGCGGAAGCCGCGGATCTTCACCTGGTCGTCGTTGCGGCCGAGGAACTCCAGATTGCCGTCCGGCAGATAGCGCCCCAGGTCGCCGGTCCGGTACAGCCGATCGCCGTCACAAAGGCTGGCATGAACCGCTCGCCGTCAGCTCGGGCGGTTCAGGTAGCCCCGCGCAACCCTGCCCCGCCGATGTAAAGCTCGCCCACCGCCCCGAACGGCACGGGCGCACCATGACCGTCCAGCAGATACACCCGCGTGTTGGCAATCGGACGGCCGATCGTCTCAACGACAGCCTCTCCCCTCGGCATGCAAATCCAGGTCGAGTACGTCGTCGTCTCCGAAGGAGCGTACAGATTACAGATCTTCTCTACGCCACTGCTCTCGAAGACCCTCTCGATCAGATCTGCCTTCAGCCGCTCACCCGCCAAATTGATGACGCTGGTCGAAGCCGGCACGGCTTGCTGGTCGACCAGAGCGGCGATCGCCGAGGGGACCGTGTTGATCAAGGAGACATCCAAGGGCGTCTGCGCCAGCGCCAGTGCATCCTCGACAAGATAAAGCGTGCTTCCTTGCGACAGCGGAACGAAGCACTCATAGACGGACAAATCAAAACTGATCGAGGTAGAAAACAGCGTGCGGCTGATCTCTGACTCCGCAAATACGCCGCTGCTCCAATGCAGCAGGTTGACGGTGCTGGCATGCTCGACCATGACGCCCTTTGGGGTTCCGGTTGAGCCTGAGGTGTAGATGACATAGGCGAGATGGCGTGTGGTCAGGCCAAGGGCGCGCGGGTCCGGGTTCGAGGCCGGCAGTTCGGCCCAGGCCGGGGTGGCCGTCTCCAGATCGACCACCGTCAGATCGGCGAGCGCCTCCGGGCCGAGTGCGGCGCGTCCGGCCGCATCGCAAAGCAGCAGGTGCGGTGCGGCATCCTCGAGCACCTGCCGCAGCCGCGCCGACGGATAGGCCGGATCCAGCGGCAGATAGGCGCCGCCCGCCTTGAGGATCGCCAAAAGTCCCACCACCATCGCCGGGCTGCGCTCCAGGCAGATCGCCACCGGCTGATCCGGCTTCACACCCAGCGCAATCAGATGATGGGCCAGCCGGTTGGCCCGGGCGTTGAGCTCGCCATAGCTCAGGCGGTCGTCCTCATGGACCAGCGACGCTTCGGGTGCGCGCCGGACCTGCTGCTCGAACAGCTCGTGGATGCACCGCTCCGACGGATAGGCCGCCGCCGTCCGGTTCAGATCCTCCAGCAGATAGCTGCGCTCGGCGGCCGGCAGGATGTCGAGCTCGCGCACCGGCCTATTGGGGGCATGCTCCAGCGCCTCGGCCAATTGCTCGAGCACCTGCTGCATGTAGCCGCAGACCCGATCCGCAGACACGGGCTCCGCCACCTGCGCCGTCAGGCCGAGCGCCTCGCCAAAATCCTCCACCGACAGGGTCAGCGGATAGTTGGTGCGCTCCTCGCCGCCCAGCCATTCCATGCCGGACAGGATCATCCGCTTCGCAGGCGAGCGCCGGCGTGTTGTGACGGTAGTTCAACAGCGCGCTGAACAGCGGCGCCGGCGCCGCCACCCCGCTGCAGCGTTGCGCCAGCGCCAGCGAGGCATGCTCGTGCGCCAGCAGCTCGGAAAGCCGCGCATGGGTGGTCCGCACGCTCGCCTCGACCCCGGTCCCGTCGAGGTCGAGCCGCACAGGCAGGGTGTTGATGAACAGGCCCAGCGCCCGGTCGGCGCCCGCACCCCATGCATGCGGCCGAACAGCACCGTGCCGAACACCACCTGCTCACGGCCGCTTGCACGCGCCACCACCTGCCCCCAGGCCAGATGGCAAAGGCTCGCCAGGCTTACCCCGAGCCGCCGCGCTTGTTGCCGCAGCCGATCGTTGAGCGCCTGCGGCAGCATCCGCCGCGCCTCGTGAGACCCGATGCCATCACCATAGACCTCGCTCAGCCCAAACGGCATGGTCGGCTCGTCGATGTCGGCCAACTGTTCCTGGAAGAACTCTTCATGCGCCTTGGCATCAACCCCCAGCCGCGCCTGCGCCACCAGATTGCGGAACGGCTGCGGTGCTGCCAGCTCATGCGCACGCCCGTCGAGCACGGCCCGCACCTCGGCATGCATCACTTCCAGCGTCGTGTGATCCCCGATCAGATGATGCTGCAGCTCCAGCAGCAGCCAGCGCCCGCTGCCCGGCTCGCGCGCGATCACAAACCGCAACAGCGGCGCCCGGCCAAGGTCGATGCGCTGCCGGCGTGGATCAAACCGGCGCCGGAGCTCATCGGCGCCGGAACCGTCACAGTCATCCAGCTCGACCTCGCTCACCTGCAGCGGCGCACGCCGACACCACCTGGGCCGGGCTCGACAGCCCCTCCCAGACAAAGGCGGTGCGCAGGATGTCGTGCCGATCCACCACTTGCTGAACCGCGCCAAGATAGCGGTCCAGCAGGCCACGCGGCGAACGCCATCTGCGAGACCAGCAGATATGGATCGCCCCGGCTGGCCAGCAGATGATGGAACAGGATGCCGTCCTGCAGCGGCGACAGGCCATAAATGTCCTGGATGTTGCCGACGCCGCGGGAACCGTGGCGACGATCCGGTCGATCTCCTCCTGGGTCAGATCGATGAGCGGCAGCATCTGCGGCGTAATCGCCGTACTCTCCTCGGTGATCAGGTTGGCAGGCACCGCCACCTCGTGATGGCTGCCCAGGCTTGCGGCAGATCGGCCAGCACCGGCCTGGCGAACAGGGTGCGCACCTCCACCCCCAGCGACAGCCGCCGCAGCCGCTCCATCAATTGAACCGCCAGGAGCGAGTGGCCGCCGAGTCGAAGAAGTGGTCGTGGCGTCCGACCCGCTCGACCCCAGAAGCTCGGCCCAGATCCCGGCCAGCGCCGTCTCGATCCGCCCTGCGGCGCCTCATAGCTGCGGCGCGCATAGGCGTCGTCGGCCGGCGCCGGCAGCCCCTTGCGGTCGAGCTTGCCGTTCGCCGTCAAGGGCAGCGCTCGAGCCGCACGAACGCCGACGGCACCATGTAGTCCGGCAGCCGCCCGCCCAGATGCGCCCGCAAGGCGACGGCCAGCCCGCTTCCATCGTCGTCGTCCGATCCGGCCTCGGGTCCACACACGACATAGGCGACAAGGTGCTTGTCGCCGGCGCGGTCCTGGCGCGCCACCACCGCCGCCTCGCGCACCCGGGCGTGCTCGCAAAGCCGTGCGGCGATCTCGCCCGGCTCGATGCGGAAGCCGCGGATCTTCACCTGGTCGTCGTTGCGGCCGAGGAACTCCAGATTGCCGTCCGGCAGATAGCGCCCCAGGTCGCCGGTCCGGTACAGCCGCGCCGCCTCATCGCTGAACGGATCGGCCAAAACCGCTCGGCGTCAGCTCGGGCGGTTGAGGTAGCCACGCGCACACCGCACCCCCGATATAAACTCCCCGACCTCCATACGGAACCGGCGCACCATGACCGTCCAGCAGATACACCCGCGTGTTGGCAATCGGACGGCCGATCGTCTCAACGACAGCCTCTCCCCTCGGCATGCAAATCCAGGTCGAGTACGTCGTCGTCTCCGAAGGAGCGTACAGATTACAGATCTTCTCTACGCCACTGCTCTCGAAGACCCTCTCGATCAGATCTGCCTTCAGCCGCTCACCCGCCAAATTGATCACGCTGGTCGAAGCCGGCACGGCTTGCTGGTCGACCAGAGCGGCGATCGCCGAGGGGACCGTGTTGATCAAGGAGACATCCAAGGGCGTCTGCGCCAGCGCCAGTGCATCCTCGACAAGATAAAGCGTGCTTCCTTGCGACAGCGGAACGAAGCACTCATAGACGGACAAATCAAAACTGATCGAGGTAGAAAACAGCGTGCGGCTGATCTCTGACTCCGCAAACACGCCGCTGCTCCAATGCAGCAGGTTGACGGTGCTGGCGTGCTCGACCATGACGCCCTTTGGGGTTCCGGTGGAGCCGGAGGTGTAGATGACATAGGCGAGATGGCGTGCGGTCAGGCCAAGGGCGCTCGGGTCCGGGTTCGAGGCGGGCAGTTCGGCCCAGGCCGGGGTCGCCGTCTCCAGATCGACCACCGTCAGATCGACAAGCGCCTCGGGGCCGAGTGCGGCGCGGCCGGCCGCGTCGCAAAGCAGCAGCCGCGGTGCGGCATCATCGAGACCTGCCGCAGCCGCGCGACGGATAGGCCGGGTCCAGCGGCAGATAGGCGCCGCCCGCCTTGAGGATCGCCAGCAGTCCCACCACCATCGACGGACTGCGCTCCAGGCAGATCGCCACACGGTCGTCCGGCCTGACCCCAGCCCGATCAGATGATGGGCCAGCCGGTTGGCCCGGGCGTTGAGCTCGCCATAGCTCAGGCGCTCTCCTCATGGACGAGGGCGACGGCTTCGGGTGCGCGCCGGACCTGCTGCTCGAACAGCTCGTGGATGCAGCGCTCCGACGGATATCCGCCGCCGTCCGGTTCAGATCCTCCAGCAGATAGCTGCGTTCGGCGGCCGGCAGGATGTCGAGCTCGCGCACCGGCCTATTGGGGGCATGCTCCAGCGCCTCGGCCAGTTGCTCGAGCACCTGCTGCATGTAGCCGCAGACCCGATCCGCAGACACGGGCTCCACCACCTGCGCCGTCAGGCCGAGCGCCTCGCCAAAATCCTCCACCGACAGGGTCAGCGGATAGTTGGTGCGCTCCTCGCCGCCCAGCCATTCCATGCCGGACAGCCCATCCTCCGCTTCGCAGGCGAGCGCCGGCGTGTTGTGACGGTAGTTCAACAGCGCGCTGAACAGCGGCGCCGGCGCCGCCACCCCGCTGCAGCGTTGCGCCAGCGCCAGCGAGGCATGCTCGTGCGCCAGCAGCTCGGAAAGCCGCGCATGGGTGGTCCGCACGCTCGCCTCGACCCCGGTCCCGTCGAGGTCGAGCCGCAATGGCAGGGTGTTGATGAACAGGCCCAGCGCCCGGTCGGCGCCCGCACCGGCATGCATGCGGCCGAACAGCACCGTGCCGAACACCACCTGCTCACGGCCGCTTGCACGCGCCACCACCTGCCCCCAGGCCAGATGGCAAAGGCTCGCCAGGCTTACCCCGAGCCGCCGCGCTTGTTGCCGCAGCCGATCGTTGAGCGCCTGCGGCAGCATCCGCCGCGCCTCGTGAGACCCGATGCCATCACCATAGACCTCGCTCAGCCCAAACGGCATGGTCGGCTCGTCGATGTCGGCCAACTGTTCCTGGAAGAACTCTTCATGCGCCTTGGCATCAACCCCCAGCCGCGCCTGCGCCACCAGATTGCGGAACGGCTGCGGCGCTGCCAGCTCATGCGCACGCCCGTCGAGCACGGCCCGCACCTCGGCATGCATCACTTCCAGCGTCGTGTGATCCCCGATCAGATGATGCTGCAGCTCCAGCAGCAGCCAGCGCCCGCTGCCCGGCTCGCGCGCGATCACAAACCGCAACAGCGGCGCCCGGCCAAGGTCGATGCGCTGCCGGCGTGGATCAAACCGGCGCCGGAGCTCCTCGGCGCCGGAACCGTCACAGTCATCCAGCTCGACCTCGCTCACCTGCAGCGGCGCTTTCCGCCAGACCACCTGGGCCGGGCTCGACAGCCCCTCCCAGACAAAGGCGGTGCGCAGGATGTCGTGCCGATCCACGACTTGCTGAACCGCCGCTAGATAGCGCTCCAGCAGACCCCGGTCGGCGAACGCCATCTGCGAGACCAGCAGATATGGATCGCCCCGGCTGGCCAGCAGATGATGGAACAGGATGCCGTCCTGCAGCGGCGACAGGCCATAAATGTCCTGGATGTTGCCGACGCCGCCGGGAACCGTGGCGACGATCCGGTCGATCTCCGGCTGGGCCAGCGCGATGAGCGGCAGCATCTGCGGCGTAATCGCCGTACTCTGCTTGGTGATCAGGTTGGCAGGCACCGCCACCTCGTGATGGCTGCCAAGGCTGGCGGCAAGATCGGCCAGCACCGGCCTGGCGAACAGGGTGCGCACCTCCACCCCGAGCGACAGCCGCCGCAGCCGCTCCATCAGCTGCACCGCCAGCAAGGAATGTCCGCCGAGCTCGAAGAAGTGGTCGTGGCGGCCGACCCGCTCGACCCGAGAAGCTCCGCCCAGATGCCGGCCAGCATCGTCTCGATCTCGCCCTGCGGCGCCTCGTAGGTGCGGCGCACATAGGCGTCGTCCTCCGGCGAAGGCAGCCCCTTGCGGTCGAGCTTGCCGTTCGCCGTCAAGGGCAGCGCCTCGAGCCGCACGAACGCCGACGGCACCATGTAGTCCGGCAGCCGCCCGCCCAGATGCGCCCGCAAGGCGACGGCCAGCCCGCTTCCATCCTCGTCGTCCGATCCTGCCTCGGGTCCACACACGACATAGGCGACAAGGTGCTTGTCGCCGGCGCGGTCCTGGCGCGCCACCACCGCCGCCTCGCGCACCCGGGCGTGCTCGCAAAGCCGTGCGGCGATCTCGCCCGGCTCGATGCGGAAGCCGCGGATCTTCACCTGGTCGTCGTTGCGGCCGAGGAACTCCAGATTGCCGTCCGGCAGATAACGCCCCAGGTCGCCGGTCCGGTACAGCCGGGCGCCTGCCTCATCGCTGAACGGATCGGCCAAAAACCGCTCGGCCGTCAGCTTGGGCCGGTTCAGGTAGCCCCGCGCAACCCCTGCCCCGCCGATGTAAAGCTCGCCCACCGCCCCGAACGGCACGGGCTGGGCAAACCGATCCAACAGATAGGCCACCGAATTGCGAATTGGTCGACCCAGCGGCACCCGTTGCCGGCCATCGAACTCAGCAGGCACCGGATAGCAAAGACTAAAGGTGGTGTTCTCTGTCGGGCCGTAGCCATTTGAGATTCGCAGCGTCGGATGTCGCTTCTGGCATGCCCTGATGGAAGCGATGGAGACCTCCTCGCCCCCGACCAGCAGTTGCTGTAGCCGATTGGTGCTCCGCCCCTCCGCGACATAGACGTCGAACAACCGGGCAGTCATCCAAGCGATGGTGACGCCTTGGTCCTGGATGATCTGGGCCAGCGTTGCGGTCGAGAGGTGACGTTCAGGATAGAGCACAACCCTGGCGCCGTTCGCCAAGGCACCCCAGACCTCGAACGTGGTCGCGTCGAATGTCGGCGAGGAGGCATTGAGAAAGATGTCCTGCGGCGAGATTTCGACGAAATCGTTGCCCGCCACCAGACGCACCAATCCCCGATGCTCGACCATGACGCCTTTGGGCGTTCCGGTGGAGCCTGAGGTGTAGATGACATAGGCGAGATGGCTGGGGGTCAGGCCAAGGGCGCGCGGGTCCGGGTTCGAGGCCGGCAGTTCGGCCCAGGCCGGGGTGGCCGTCTCCAGATCGATCACCGTCAGATCGACAAGCGCCTCCGGGCCGAGTGCGGCGCGTCCGACGGCATCGCAAAGCAGCAGGTGCGGTGCGGCATCCTCGAGCACCTGCCGCAGCCGCGCGCACGGATAGGCCGGGTCCAGCGGCAGATAGGCGCCGCCCGCCTTGAGGATCGCCAAAAGTCCCACCACCATCGCCGGGCTGCGCTCCAGGCAGATCGCCACCGGCTGATCCGGCTTCACACCCAGCGCAATCAGATGATGGGCCAGCCGGTTGGCCTGGGCGTTGAGCGCGCCATAGCTCAGCTCTTCGTCCTCATGGACGAGGGCGACGGCTTCGGGTGCGCGCCGGACCTGTTGCTCGAACAGCTCGTGGATGCAGCGCTCCGACGGATAGGCCGCCGCCGTCCGGTTCAGATCCTCCAGCAGATAGGTGCGCTCATCTGATGACAGCAGCTCGATGCGGCCGACCGGCTGGTCGGCATCGGCAACCATCGCCCGCAGCAGCGCCAGCAGATAACCACGCTGCCGCTCGATCGTCGCCTGATCGAACAGCGCCGTCGCATAGCCGAACGTTCCGGCGATCTCCTCACCACGCTCGCCAAGGCTCAGCTCCAGATCGAACTTGACCTGATCGAGCCCCTCGCCCGCAGCCTCCACGTTCAGCCCGGCAAGGTCGAACGACCCGACGGCGTTGTTCTGCCAGGCCAACATCACCTGGAACAGCGGCGTGTGATCAAGATGCCGGGGCGGCTTGACGATCTCCACCACCTGTTCGAACGGCAGGTCCTGATGCTCCTGCGCAGCCAGGGCCGTGCGCCGCGTCCGTTCCAGAAGCTCCGACACATCAGGTTCGCCCGACAGGTCGACCCGAAGCGCCAGGGTGTTGACGAAGAAGCCTATCAACTCTTCGATCTCGCCCCGGCCGCGATTGGCGCTCGGCACGCCGATCACAAGGTCGTCCTGCCCCGACAGACGCGACAGCACCGCCGCCCAGGCCGCCAGCACCGTCATGAACAACGTCGTGCCATGCTGCCGGCTCAGCCGCTTCAGACCCCGCGTCAGATCCTGGTCGATGACAACAGGCACACTGGCCCCGGCAAACGACTGCTGGGCCGGACGCGCACGGTCCGTCGGCAAGGCAAGACGGGCCGGAGCGCCGGCCAGGGCGTCGCGCCAATACTGCGCCTGGCGCTGCAGCCGTTCCCCCGACAGCCATTGCCGTTGCCAGGCGGCATAATCCGGGTACTGGATCGCCAGCGGCGGCAAAGGATCGTCCTCTCCAGCCTCGAACGCCCGGTAAAGCTGACTGAGTTCACGCACCAGCACGCCCATCGACCAGCCGTCCGAGACGATATGATGCTGGGTCAACAGGAAGACGTGTTCCGCATCCGACATCCGGATCAGCCGCCCGCGGATCAGCGGCCCGCGCGCAAGATCGAATGGCGTGCGCGCCTCTTCATGGCACAGATCCAGAAGCGCCGCCTCTGCATCCGGCCGGCCCCGCAGATCGTGCTCGAGCACCGGCAACCCCGCATCCGGCGGCAGAACCTCAACCCGGGGCTTGCCCTCCGGTGCGACAAAGACACTGCGCAGCGCCTCGTGACGGGCAAACAAATGGTCAAGGCTGCGCTGCCAGGCGGTGCGGTCGAGCCCACCACGCAGCCGCAAGGCCAGCGGAATGTGATAGTTTGTGCTGCCCTCGTCCAGCTGCGCCAAAAACCATAGCCGCTGCTGCGCAAACGACAGCACAAGCGGCTCATGACGCGACACGGCCGCAATCGCCGGCAGCTCTTGCGGACCGGCGCGGCTCAACGCCTCGACGATGCTTGCCGCCAGATCGGAAAGCACCGGCCTGGCAAACAGCCTCGTCAGCGGCAGCGCGACGCCAACAGCCTGCGACAGCCGGCTCGAGAGCTGCACCGCCAGCAAGGAGTGGCCGCCGAGCTCGAAGAAGTGGTCGTGGCGTCCGACCCGCTCCAGCCCCAGAAGCTCGGCCCAGATCCCGGCCAGCGCCGTCTCGATCTCGCCCTGCGGCGCCTCATAGCTGCGGCGCGCATAGGCGTCGTCGGCCGGCGCCGGCAGCCCCTTGCGGTCGAGCTTGCCGTTCGCCGTCAAGGGCAGCGCTTCGAGCCGCACGAACGCCGACGGCACCATGTAGTCCGGCAGCCGCCCGCTCAGATGCGCCCGCAAGGCGCCGGCCAGCCCGCCTCCATCGTCGTCGTCCGATCCTGCCTCGGGTCCACACACGACATAGGCGACAAGGTGCTTGTCGCCGGCGCGGTCCTGGCGCGCCACCACCGCCGCCTCGCGCACCCGGGCGTGCTCGCAAAGCCGTGCGGCGATCTCGCCCGGCTCGATGCGGAAGCCGCGGATCTTCACCTGGTCGTCGTTGCGGCCGAGGAACTCCAGATTGCCGTCCGGCAGATAGCGCCCCAGGTCGCCGGTCCGGTACAGCCGATCGCCGTCGACAAAGGGACTGGCGATGAACCGCTCGGCCGTCAGCTCGGGGCGGTTGAGGTAGCCCCGCGCAACGCCTGCCCCGCCGATGTAAAGCTCGCCCACCGCCCCGAACGGCACGGGCGCACCATGACCGTCCAGCAGATACACCCGCGTGTTGGCAATCGGACGGCCGATCGTCTCAACGACAGCCTCTCCCCTCGGCATGCAAATCCAGGTCGAGTACGTCGTCGTCTCCGAAGGAGCGTACAGATTACAGATCTTCTCTACGCCACTGCTCTCGAAGACCCTCTCGATCAGATCTGCCTTCAGCCGCTCACCCGCCAAATTGATGACGCTGGTCGAAGCCGGCACGGCTTGCTGGTCGACCAGAGCGGCGATCGCCGAGGGGACCGTGTTGATCAAGGAGACATCCAAGGGCGTCTGCGCCAGCGCCAGTGCATCCTCGACAAGATAAAGCGTGCTTCCTTGCGACAGCGGAACGAAGCACTCATAGACGGACAAATCAAAACTGATCGAGGTAGAAAACAGCGTGCGGCTGATCTCTGACTCCGCAAACACGCCGCGGCTCCAATGCAGCAGGTTGACGGTGCTGGCATGCTCGACCATGACGCCCTTTGGGGTTCCGGTGGAGCCTGAGGTGTAGATGACATAGGCGAGATGGCTGGGGGTCAGGCCAAGGGCGCTCGGGTCTGGGTCCGAGGCCGGCAGTTCGGCCCAGGCCGGGGTCGCCGTCTCCAGATCGACCACCGTCAGATAGGCGAGCGCCTCGGGGCCGAGTGCGGCGCGGCCGGCCGCATCGCAAAGCAGCAGGTGCGGTGCGGCATCGTCGACAACCTGCCGCAGCCGCGCCGACGGATAGGCCGGGTCCAGCGGCAGATAGGCGCCGCCCGCCTTGAGGATCGCCAGCAGTCCCACCACCATCGCCGGGCTGCGCTCCAGGCAGATCGCCACCGGCTGGTCCGGCTTCACACCCAGCGCAATCAGATGATGGGCCAGCCGGTTGGCCCGGGCGTTGAGCTCGCCATAGCAGATCGACTGCTCTTCGAAGACCACCGCCACCGCCTCCGGCGCCTTTTGCACCTGCTGCTCGAACAGCTCGTGGATGCACCGCTCCGACGGATAGGCCGCCGCCGTCCGGTTCAGATCCTCCAGCAGATAGCTGCGCTCGGCGGCCGGCAGGATGTCGAGCTCGCGCACCGGCCTATTAGGGGCATGCTCCAGCGCCTCGGCCAATTGCTCGAGCACCTGCTGCATGTAGCCGCAGACCCGATCCGCAGACACGGGCTCCACCACCTGCGCCGTCAGGCCGAGCGCCTCGCCAAAATCCTCCACCGACAGGGTCAGCGGATAGTTGGTGCGTTCCTCGCCGCCCAGCCATTCCACGCCCGACAGGACATCGTCCGTTCCGGAGCCGGACATGGCCGCCGGCGTGGTGTGACGGTAGTTCAACAGCGCGCTGAACAGCGGCGCCGGCGCCGCAACCCCGCTGCAGCGTTGCGCCAGCGCCAGCGAGGCATGCTCGTGCGCCAGCAGCTCGGAAAGCCGCGCATGGGTGGTCCGCACGCTCGCCTCGACCCCGGTCCCGTCGAGGTCGAGCCGCACAGGCAGGGTGTTGATGAACAGGCCAAGCGCCCGGTCGGCGCCCGCACCGGCATGCATGCGGCCGAACAGCACCGTGCCGAACACCACCTGCTCACGGCCGCTTGCACGCGCCACCACCTGCCCCCAGGCCAGATGGCAAAGGCTCGCCAGGCTTACCCCGAGCCGCCGCGCTTGTTGCCGCAGCCGATCGTTGAGCGCCTGCGGCAGCATCCGCCGCGCCTCGTGAGACCCGATGCCATCACCATAGACCTCGCTCAGCCCAAACGGCATGGTCGGCTCGTCGATGTCGGCCAACTGTTCCTGGAAGAACTCTTCATGCGCCTTGGCATCAACCCCCAGCCGCGCCTGCGCCACCAGATTGCGGAACGGCTGCGGTGCTGCCAGCTCATGCGCACGCCCGTCGAGCACGGCCCGCACCTCGGCATGCATCACTTCCAGCGTCGTGTGATCCCCGATCAGATGATGCTGCAGCTCCAGCAGCAGCCAGCGCCCGCTGCCCGGCTCGCGCGCGATCACAAACCGCAACAGCGGCGCCCGGCCAAGGTCGATGCGCTGCCGGCGTGGATCAAACCGGCGCCGGAGCTCCTCGGCGCCGGAACCGTCACAGTCATCCAGCTCGACCTCGCTCACCTGCAGCGGCGCTTTCCGCCAGACCACCTGGGCCGGGCTCGACAGCCCCTCCCAGACAAAGGCGGTGCGCAGGATGTCGTGCCGATCCACCACTTGCTGAACCGCCGCTAGATAGCGCTCCAGCAGACCCCGGTCGGCGAACGCCATCTGCGAGACCAGCAGATATGGATCGCCCCGGCTGGCCAGCAGATGATGGAACAGGATGCCGTCCTGCAGCGGCGACAGGCCATAAATGTCCTGGATGTTGCCGACGCCGCCGGGAACCGTGGCGACGATCCGGTCGATCTCCTCCTGGGTCAGATCGATGAGCGGCAGCATCTGCGGCGTAATCGCCGTACTCTCCTCGGTGATCAGGTTGGCAGGCACCGCCACCTCGTGATGGCTGCCCAGGCTTGCGGCCAGATCGGCCAGCACCGGCCTGGCGAACAGGGTGCGCACCTCCACCCCCAGCGACAGCCGCCGCAGCCGCTCCATCAATTGAACCGCCAGCAAGGAATGGCCGCCGAGCTCGAAGAAGTGGTCGTGGCGTCCGACCCGCTCCAGCCCCAGAAGCTCGGCCCAGATCCCGGCCAGCGCCGTCTCGATCTCGCCTTGCGGCGCCTCATAGCTGCGGCGCGCATAGGCGTCGTCGGCCGGCGCCGGCAGCCCCTTGCGGTCGAGCTTGCCGTTCGCCGTCAACGGCAGCGCCTCCAACCGCACGAACGCCGACGGCACCATGTAGTCCGGCAGCCGCCCGCCCAGATGCGCCCGCAAGGCGACGGCCAGCCCGCTTCCATCCTCGTCGTCCGATCCGGCCTCGGGTCCACACACGACATAGGCGACAAGGTGCTTGTCGCCGGCGCGGTCCTGGCGCGCCACCACCACCGCCTCGCGCACCCGGGCGTGCTCGCAAAGCCGGGCGGCGATCTCGCCCGGCTCGATGCGGAAGCCGCGGATCTTCACCTGGTCGTCGTTGCGGCCCAGAAACTCCAGATTGCCGTCCGGCAGATAGCGCCCCAGGTCGCCGGTCCGGTACAGCCGGGCGCCTGCCTCATCGCTGAACGGATCGGCCAGGAAACGCTCCGCCGTCAGCTCGGGACGGTTCAGGTAGCCCCGCGCAACGCCTGCCCCGCCGATGTAAAGCTCACCCGCCGCCCCGAACGGCACGGGCGCACCATGACCGTCCAGCAGATACACCCGCGTGTTGGCAATCGGACGGCCGATCGGGACAACTGACCCATCAAAATTATCGGGACAACTCCAAACCGTCGCGCAGACTGTTGCTTCGGTCGGGCCATAAGCGTTGACGATAGATGCCGAGGCCAGACTTCGGACGAGTTCTGCTTTCGGCAGTTCGCCAGCAAGAATGAGAACTTGCGATGCCAAACATCCCGGATCCCTGCTTGCCTGAAGCAAGGCTGGAGGTAACGTCGCATGGGTTATGGCTTCGCTTCGCAGGTAATCCGATAGCTTGTTACTCGCCTGGCGGAGCTCGTCCGCAGGCAAGTGCAATGCGGCGCCTGAGCCAAACGCCATGACAAGCTCCCAAGCACTTGCATCAAAACCGAAGGAGGCGAACTGCACGACACGGCTATTTGAACAGACGCCAAAAAGCCCGATCTGAGCCAACCCCAGATTGACCAGGCTGTGATGCTCGACCATGACGCCCTTTGGGGTTCCGGTTGATCCGGAGGTGTAGATGACATAGGCGAGATGGCGTGAGGTCAGGCCAAGGGCGCTCGGGTCCGGGTTCGAGGCGGGCAGTTCGGCCCAGGCCGGGGTCGCCGTCTCCAGATCGACCACCGTCAGATCGACAAGCGCCTCCGGGCCGAGTGCGGCGCGTCCGGCGGCATCGCAAAGCAGCAGCCGCGGTGCGGCATCCTCGACAACCTGCCGCAGCCGCGCGCACGGATAGGCCGGGTCCAGCGGCAGATAGGCGCCGCCCGCCTTGAGGATCGCCAAAAGTCCCACCACCATCGCCGGGCTGCGCTCCAGGCAGATCGCCACCGGCTGATCCGGCCTGACCCCGAGCCCGATCAGATGATGGGCCAGCCGGTTGGCCTGGGCGTTGAGCGCGCCATAGCTCAGCTCTTCGTCCTCATGGACGAGGGCGACGGCTTCGGGTGCGCGCCGGACCTGTTGCTCGAACAGCTCGTGGATGCAGCGCTCCGACGGATAGGCCGCCGCCGTCCGGTTCAGATCCTCCAAAAGATAGGTCCGCTCCTCGGCCGGAAGAATGTCGATGCGGCCGACCGGCTGGTCGGCATCGGCAACCATCGCCCGCAGCAGCGCCAGCAGATAACCACGCTGCCGCTCGATGGTCGCCTGATCGAACAGCGCCGTGGCATAGCCGAACGTTCCGGCGATCTCCTCGCCATGCTCGCCAAGGCTCAGCTCCAGATCGAACTTGACCTGATCGAGCCCGTCCCCGGCCGCCGCCACGTTCAGCCCGGCAAGGTCCAATGACCCGACGGCGTTGTTCTGCCAGGCCAACATCACCTGGAACAGCGGCGTGTGATCAAGATGCCGGGGCGGCTTGACGATCTCCACCACCTGCTCGAACGGCAGGTCCTGATGCTCCTGCGCAGCCAGGGCCGTGCGCCGCGTCCGTTCCAGAAGCTGCGACACGCTCGGCTCGTCCGACAGGTCGACCCGAAGCGCCAGGGTGTTGACGAAGAAGCCGATCAATTCTTCGATCTCGCCCCGGCCGCGATTGGCGCTCGGCACGCCGATCACAATGTCGTCCTGCCCCGACAGACGCGACAGCACCGCCGCCCAGGCCGCCAGCACCGTCATGAACAACGTCGTGCCATGCTGCCGGCTCAGCCGCTTCAGACCCCGCGTCAGATCCTGGTCGATGACAACAGGCACACTGGCCCCGGCAAACGACTGCTGGGCCGGACGCGCTCGGTCCGTCGGCAAGGCAAGTCTGGCCGGAGCGCCGGCCAGGGCGTCGCGCCAATACTGCGCCTGGCGCTGCAGCCGTTCCCCCGACAGCCATTGCCGTTGCCAGGCGGCATAATCCGGGTACTGGATCGCCAGCGGCGGCAAAGGATCGTCCTCTCCAGCCGCAAACGCCCGGTAAAGCTGACTGAGTTCACGCACCAGCACGCCCATCGACCAGCCGTCCGAGACGATATGATGCTGGGTCAGCAGGAAGACGTGCTCCGCATCCGACATCCGGATCAGCCGCCCGCGGATCAGCGGCCCGCGCGCAAGATCGAATGGCGTGCGCGCCTCTTCATGGCACAGATCCAGAAGCGCCGCCTCTGCATCCGGCCGGCCCCGCAGATCGTGCTCGAGCACCGGCAACCCCGCCTCCGGCGGCAGAACCTCAACCCGGGGCTTGCCCTCCGGTGCGACAAAGACACTGCGCAGCGCCTCGTGACGGGCAAACAAATGGTCAAGGCTGCGCTGCCAGGCGGTGCGGTCGAGCCCACCACGCAGCCGCAAGGCCAGCGGAATGTGATAGTTTGTGCTGCCCTCGTCCAGCTGCGCCAAAAACCATAGCCGCTGCTGCGCAAACGACAGCACAAGCGGCTCATGACGCGACACGGCCGCAATCGCCGGCAGCTCTTGCGGACCGGCGCGGCTCAACGCCTCGACGATGCTTGCCGCCAGATCGGAAAGCACCGGCCTGGCAAACAGCCTCGTCAGCGGCAGCGCGACGCCAACAGCCTGCGACAGCCGGCTCGAGAGCTGCACCGCCAGCAAGGAGTGGCCGCCGAGCTCGAAGAAGTGGTCGTGGCGTCCGACCCGCTCGACACCGAGGAGCTCGGCCCAGATCCCGGCCAGCGCCGTCTCGATCCCGCCCTGCGGCGCCTCATAGCTGCGGCGCGCATAGGCGTCGTCGGCCGGCGCCGGCAGCCCCTTGCGGTCGAGCTTGCCGTTCGCCGTCAAGGGCAGCGCCTCCAACCGCACGAACGCCGACGGCACCATGTAGTCCGGCAGCCGCCCGCCCAGATGCGCCCGCAAGGCGCCGGCCAGCCCGCTTCCATCGTCGTCGTCCGATCCGGCCTCGGGTCCACACACGACATAGGCGACAAGGTGCTTGTCGCCGGTGCGATCCTGGCGCGCCACCACCGCCGCCTCGCGCACCCAGGCGTGCTCGCCAAGCCGTGCGGCGATCTCGCCCGGCTCGATGCGGAAGCCGCGGATCTTCACCTGGTCGTCGTTGCGGCCGAGGAACTCCAGATTGCCGTCCGGCAGATAGCGCCCCAGGTCGCCGGTCCGGTACAGCTGGTCGCCCGCCACAAAGGGGCTGGCGATGAACCGCTCGGCCGTCAGCTCGGGGCGGTTCAGGTAGCCCCGCGCTACACCGGCACCCCCGATATACAACTCCCCGACCGCTCCATACGGCACGGGCGCACCATGACCGTCCAGCAGATACACCCGCGTGTTGGCAATCGGACGGCCGATATGTGGCACAACGTTGTCACTGAAGAGCCGTCCCGAGGTTGCCACGACGGTGGCTTCCGTCGGGCCATAATTGTTTATTAACTTGAGAGGCGACGGTAGCCGGGAAGGCACACGCTGGAGACGATCACCGCCAATAAGCAAGTACTCCAACGTGGGATTTATCAGCTTGTCTTCTAATGCGGTTGTAGCCAGCGGTGTGACTAAAAAGGCGGCGTCCAGCGATTGATCACGCCACCATTGCAGTAGAAGCAGGGGATCTCCTGCTGCTGCTCTTGGCGAGAGCAGCAATGCGCTCCGATTGGATAATGCAGACCATAGCTCCCAAATACTGGCATCGAATGCCACTCCGGCCGTGAGTGCGCAGCAGGTTTCTGGTTGCCGACAGAACGCTTGCACATGCCATGCTGTAAGATTGACCAGACTTCCATGCTCGACCATGACGCCCTTTGGGGTTCCGGTGGAGCCTGAGGTGTAGATGACATAGGCGAGATGGCGCGCGGTCAGGCCAAGGGCGCGCGGGTCCGGGTTCGAGGCCGGCAGTTCGGCCCAGGCCGGGGTGGCCGTCTCCAGATCCATCACCGTCAGATCGGCGAGCGCCTCCGGGCCGAGTGCGGCGCGTCCGGCCGCATCGCAAAGCAGCAGGTGCGGCGCGGCATCGCCGAGCACCTGCCGCAGCCGCGCCGACGGATAGGCCGGATCCAGCGGCAGATAGGCGCCGCCCGCCTTGAGGATCGCCAAAAGTCCCACCACCATCGCCGGGCTGCGCTCCAGGCAGATGGCCACCGGCTGGTCCGGCCTGACCCCGAGCCCGATCAGATGATGGGCCAGCCGGTTGGCCCGGGCGTTCAGTTCGCCATAGCAGATCGACTGCTCTTCGAAGACCACCGCCACCGCCTCCGGCGCCTTTTGCACCTGCTGCTCGAACAGCTCGTGGATGCAGCGCTCCGACGGATAATCCGCCGCCGTCCGGTTCAGATCCTCCAGCAGATAGCTGCGTTCGGCGGCCGGCAGGATGTCGAGCTCGCGCACCGGCCTATTGGGGGCATGCTCCAGCGCCTCGGCCAGTTGCTCGAGCACCTGCTGCATGTAGCCGCAGACCCGATCCGCAGACACGGGCTCCACCACCTGCGCCGTCAGGCCGAGCGCCTCGCCAAAATCCTCCACCGACAGGGTCAGCGGATAGTTGGTGCGCTCCTCGCCGCCCAGCCATTCCATGCCGGACAGGAGATCATCCGCTTCGCAGGCGAGCGCCGGCGTGTTGTGACGGTAGTTCAACAGCGCGCTGAACAGCGGCGCCGGCGCCGCCACCCCGCTGCAGCGTTGCGCCAGCGCCAGCGAGGCATGCTCGTGCGCCAGCAGCTCGGAAAGCCGCGCATGGGTGGTCCGCACGCTCGCCTCGACCCCGGTCCCGTCGAGGTCGAGCCGCACAGGCAGGGTGTTGATGAACAGGCCCAGCGCCCGGTCGGCGCCCGCACCCGCATGCATGCGGCCGAACAGCACCGTGCCGAACACCACCTGCTCACGGCCGCTTGCACGCGCCACCACCTGCCCCCAGGCCAGATGGCAAAGGCTCGCCAGGCTTACCCCGAGCCGCCGCGCTTGTTGCCGCAGCCGATCGTTGAGCGCCTGCGGCAGCATCCGCCGTGCCTCGCCGACCCCGCTGCCGTCGCCGCGCACCTCGCTCAGCCCGAACGGCATGGTCGGCTCGTCGATGTCGGCCAACTGTTCCTGGAAGAACTCTTCATGCGCCTTGGCATCAACCCCCAGCCGCGCCTGCGCCACCAGATTGCGGAACGGCTGCGGCGCTGCCAGCTCATGCGCACGCCCGTCGAGCACGGCCCGCACCTCGGCATGCATCACTTCCAGCGTCGTGTGATCCCCGATCAGATGATGCTGCAGCTCCAGCAGCAGCCAGCGCCCGCTGCCCGGCTCGCGCGCGATCACAAACCGCAACAGCGGCGCCCGGCCAAGGTCGATGCGCTGCCGGCGTGGATCAAACCGGCGCCGGAGCTCCTCGGCGCCGGAACCGTCACAGTCATCCAGCTCGACCTCGCTCACCTGCAGCGGCGCTTTCCGCCAGACCACCTGGGCCGGGCTCGACAGCCCCTCCCAGACAAAGGCGGTGCGCAGGATGTCGTGCCGATCCACGACTTGCTGAACCGCCGCTAGATAGCGCTCCAGCAGACCCCGGTCGGCGAACGCCATCTGCGAGACCAGCAGATATGGATCGCCCCGGCTGGCCAGCAGATGATGGAACAGGATGCCGTCCTGCAGCGGCGACAGGCCATAAATGTCCTGGATGTTGCCGACGCCGCCGGGAACCGTGGCGACGATCCGGTCGATCTCCTCCTGGGTCAGATCGATGAGCGGCAGCATCTGCGGCGTAATCGCCGTACTCTCCTCGGTGATCAGGTTGGCAGGCACCGCCACCTCGTGATGGCTGCCCAGGCTTGCGGCGAGATCGGCCAGCACCGGCCTGGCGAACAGGGTGCGCACCTCCACCCCCAGCGACAGCCGCCGCAGCCGCTCCATCAATTGAACCGCCAGGAGCGAGTGGCCGCCGAGTTCGAAGAAGTGGTCGTGGCGTCCGACCCGCTCGACACCGAGGAGCTCGGCCCAGATCCCGGCCAGCGCCGTCTCGATCCCGCCCTGCGGCGCCTCATAGCTGCGGCGCGCATAGGCGTCGTCGGCCGGCGCCGGCAGCCCCTTGCGGTCGAGCTTGCCGTTCGCCGTCAAGGGCAGCGCCGATAGCCGCACGAACGCCGCCGGCACCATGTAGTCCGGCAGCCGCCCGCCCAGATGCGCCCGCAAGGCGACGGCCAGCCCGCTTCCATCGTCGTCGTCCGATCCTGCCTCGGGTCCACACACGACATAGGCGACAAGGTGCTTGTCGCCGGCGCGGTCCTGGCGCGCCACCACCGCCGCCTCGCGCACCCGGGCGTGCTCGCCAAGCCGTGCGGCGATCTCGCCCGGCTCGATGCGGAAGCCGCGGATCTTCACCTGGTCGTCGTTGCGGCCGAGGAACTCCAGATTGCCGTCCGGCAGATAACGCCCCAGGTCGCCGGTCCGGTACAGCCGATCGCCGTCCACAAAGGGACTGGCGATGAACCGCTCGGCCGTCAGCTCGGGGCGGTTGAGGTAGCCCCGCGCTACACCGGCACCCCCGATATACAACTCCCCGACCGCTCCATACGGCACGGGCGCACCATGACCGTCCAGCAGATACACCCGCGTGTTGGCAATCGGACGGCCGATATGTGGCACAACGTTGTCACTGAAGAGCCGTCCCGAGGTTGCCACGACGGTGGCTTCCGTCGGGCCATAATTGTTTATTAACTTGAGAGGCGACGGTAGCCGGGAAGGCACACGCTGGAGACGATCACCGCCAATAAGCAAGTACTCCAACGTGGGATTTATCAGCTTGTCTTCTAATGCGGTTGTAGCCAGCGGTGTGACTAAAAAGGCGGCGTCCAGCGATTGATCACGCCACCATTGCAGTAGAAGCAGGGGATCTCCTGCTGCTGCTCTTGGCGAGAGCAGCAATGCGCTCCGATTGGATAATGCAGACCATAGCTCCCAAATACTGGCATCGAATGCCACTCCGGCCGTGAGTGCGCAGCAGGTTTCTGGTTGCCGACAGAACGCTTGCACATGCCATGCTGTAAGATTGACCAGACTTCCATGCTCGACCATGACGCCCTTTGGGGTTCCGGTGGAGCCGGAGGTGTAGATGACATAGGCGAGATGGCGTGCGGTCAGGCCAAGGGCGCTCGGGTCCGGGTTCGAGGCCGGCAGTTCGGCCCAGGCCGGGGTCGCCGTCTCCAGATCGATCACCGTCAGATCGACAAGCGGCTCGGGGCCGAGTGCGGCGCGGCCGGCCGGATCGCAAAGCAGCAGCCGCGGTGCGGCATCCTCGAGCACCTGCCGCAGCCGCGCCGACGGATAGGCCGGATCCAGCGGCAGATAGGCGCCGCCCGCCTTGAGGATCGCCAAAAGTCCCACCACCATCGCCGGGCTGCGCTCCAGGCAGATCGCCACCGGCTGATCCGGCTTCACACCCAGCGCAATCAGATGATGGGCCAGCCGGTTGGCCCGGGCGTTGAGCTCGCCATAGCTCAGGCGCTCGTCCTCATGGACCACCGCCACCGCCTCCGGCGCCTTTTGCACCTGCTGCTCGAACAGCTCGTGGATGCAGCGCTCCGACGGATAATCCGCCGCCGTCCGGTTCAGATCCTCCAGCAGATAGCTGCGTTCGGCGGCCGGCAGGATGTCGACTCGCGCACCGGCCTATTGGGGCATGCTCCAGCGCCTCGCCAATTGCTCGAGCACCTGCTGCATGTAGCCGCAACCCGATCCGCAGACACGGCTCCGCCACCTGCGCCGTGAGGCCGAGCGCCTCGCCAAAATCCTCCACCGACAGGGTCAGCGGATAGTTGGTGCGCTCCTCGCCGCCCAGCCATTCCATGCCGGACAGGAGATCATCCGCTTCGCAGGCGAGCGCCGGTGCGTGTTGTGACGGTAGTTCAACAGCGCGCTGAACAGCGGCGCCGGCGCCGCCACCCCGCTGCAGCGTTGCGCCAGCGCCAGCGAGGCATGCTCGTGCGCCAGCAGCTCGGAAAGCCGCGCATGGGTGGTCCGCACGCTCGCCTCGACCCCGGTCCCGTCGAGGTCGAGCCGCACAGGCAGGGTGTTGATGAACAGGCCCAGCGCCCGGTCGGCGCCCGCACCCGCATGCATGCGGCCGAACAGCACCGTGCCGAACACCA
Organism: Rhizobium sp. 007; assembly: GCF_015353075.1. NCBI lineage: Bacteria > Pseudomonadati > Pseudomonadota > Alphaproteobacteria > Hyphomicrobiales > Rhizobiaceae > Rhizobium > Rhizobium sp. 007. The sequence continues at coordinate 442,852 of NZ_CP064189.1, forward strand.
CCTGCTCACGGCCGCTGCTGCGCGCCACCACCTGCCCCCAGGCCAGATGGCAAAGGCTCGCCAGGCTTACCCGAGCCGCCGCGCTTGTTGCCGCAGCCGATCGTTGAGCGCCTGCGGCAACATCCGCCGCGCCTCGTGAGACCCGATGCCATCACCATAGACCTCGCTCAGCCCAAACGGCATGGTCGGCTCGTCGATGTCGGCCAACTGTTCCTGGAAGAACTCTTCATGCGCCTTGGCATCAACCCCCAGCCGCGCCTGCGCCACCAGATTGCGGAACGGCTGCGGCGCTGCCAGCTCATGCGCACGCCCGTCGAGCACGGCCCGCACCTCGGCATGCATCACTTCCAGCGTCGTGTGATCCCCGATCAGATGATGCTGCAGCTCCAGCAGCAGCCAGCGCCCGCTGCCCGGCTCGCGCGCGATCACAAACCGCAACAGCGGCGCCCGGCCAAGGTCGATGCGCTGCCGGCGTGGATCAAACCGGCGCCGGAGCTCCTCGGCGCCGGAACCGTCACAGTCATCCAGCTCGACCTCGCTCACCTGCAGCGGCGCTTTCCGCCACACCACCTGGGCCGGGCTCGACAGCCCCTCCCAGACAAAGGCGGTGCGCAGGATGTCGTGCCGATCCACGACTTGCTGAACCGCCGCTAGATAGCGCTCCAGCAGACCCCGGTCGGCGAACGCCATCTGCGAGACCAGCAGATATGGATCGCCCCGGCTGGCCAGCAGATGATGGAACAGGATGCCGTCCTGCAGCGGCGACAGGCCATAAATGTCCTGGATGTTGCCGACGCCGCCGGGAACCGTGGCGACGATCCGGTCGATCTCCTCCTGGGTCAGATCGATGAGCGGCAGCATCTGCGGCGTAATCGCCGTACTCTCCTCGGTGATCAGGTTGGCAGGCACCGCCACCTCGTGATGGCTGCCCAGGCTTGCGGCGAGATCGGCCAGCACCGGCCTGGCGAACAGGGTGCGCACCTCCACCCCCAGCGACAGCCGCCGCAGCCGCTCCATCAATTGAACCGCCAGGAGCGAGTGGCCGCCGAGCTCGAAGAAGTGGTCGTGGCGTCCGACCCGCTCCAGCCCCAGAAGCTCGGCCCAGATCCCGGCCAGCGCCGTCTCGATCCCGCCCTGCGGCGCCTCATAGCTGCGGCGCGCATAGGCGTCGTCGGCCGGCGCCGGCAGCCCCTTGCGGTCGAGCTTGCCGTTCGCCGTCAAGGGCAGCGCTTCGAGCCGCACGAACGCCGACGGCACCATGTAGTCCGGCAGCCGCCCGCCCAGATGCGCCCGCAAGGCGCCGGCCAGCCCGCTTCCATCGTCGTCGTCCGATCCGGCCTCGGGTCCACACACGACATAGGCGACAAGGTGCTTGTCGCCGGCGCGGTCCTGGCGCGCCACCACCGCCGCCTCGCGCACCCGGGCGTGCTCGCAAAGCCGTGCGGCGATCTCGCCCGGCTCGATACGGAAGCCGCGGATCTTCACCTGGTCGTCGTTGCGGCCGAGGAACTCCAGATTGCCGTCCGGCAGATAACGCCCCAGGTCGCCGGTCCGGTACAGCCGGGCGCCTGCCTCATCGCTGAACGGATCGGCCAAACCGCTCGGCCGTCAGCGGGGCGGTTGAGGTAGCCCCGCGCAACCCTGCCCCGCCGATGTAAAGCTCTCCCGCCGCCCCGAACGGCACGGGCTGGGCAAACCGATCCAACAGATAGGCCACCGAATTGCGAATTGGTCGACCCAGCGGCACCCGTTGCCGGCCATCGAACTCAGCAGGCACCGGATACAAAGACTAAAGGTGGTGTTCTCTGTCGGGCCGTAGCCATTTGAGATTCGCAGCGTCGGATGTCGCTTCTGGCATGCCCTGATGGAAGCGATGGAGACCTCCTCGCCCCCGACCAGCAGTTGCTGTAGCCGATTGGTGCTCCGCCCCTCCGCGACATAGACGTCGAACAACCGGGCAGTCATCCAAGCGATGGTGACGCCTTGGTCCTGGATGATCTGGGCCAGCGTTGCGGTCGAGAGGTGACGTTCAGGATAGAGCACAACCCTGGCGCCGTTCGCCAAGGCACCCCAGACCTCGAACGTGGTCGCGTCGAATGTCGGCGAGGAGGCATTGAGAAAGATGTCCTGCGGCGAGATTTCGACGAAATCGTTGCCCGCCACCAGACGCACCAATCCCCGATGCTCGACCATGACGCCTTTGGGGTTCCGGTGAGCCTGAGGTGTAGATGACATAGGCGAGATGGCGCGCGGTCAGGCCAAGGGCGCGCGGGTCCGGGTTCGAGGCCGGCAGTTCGGCCCAGGCCGGGGTGGCCGTCTCCAGATCGATCACCGTCAGATCGACAAGCGCCTCCGGGCCGAGTGCGGCGCGTCCGACGGCATCGCAAAGCAGCAGGTGCGGTGCGGCATCCTCGACAACCTGCCGCAGCCGCGCGCACGGATAGGCCGGGTCCAGCGGCAGATAGGCGCCGCCCGCCTTGAGGATCGCCAAAAGTCCCACCACCATCGCCGGGCTGCGCTCCAGGCAGATCGCCACCGGCTGATCCGGCTTACCCAGCGCAATCAGATGATGGGCCAGCCGGTTGGCCTGGGCGTTGAGCGCGCCATAGCTCAGCTCTTCGTCCTCATGGACGAGGGCGACGGCTTCGGGTGCGCGCCGGACCTGTTGCTCGAACAGCTCGTGGATGCAGCGCTCCGACGGATAGGCCGCCGCCGTCCGGTTCAGATCCTCCAGCAGATAGGTGCGCTCATCTGATGACAGCAGCTCGATGCGGCCGACCGGCTGGTCGGCATCGGCAACCATCGCCCGCAGCAGCGCCAGCAGATAACCACGCTGCCGCTCGATCGTCGCCTGATCGAACAGCGCCGTGGCATAGCCGAACGTTCCGGCGATCTCCTCGCCATGCTCGCCAAGGCTCAGCTCCAGATCGAACTTGACCTGATCGAGCCCCTCGCCCGCAGCCTCCCGCAGCCCGGCAGGTCAATGACCCGACGGTGTTGTTCTGCCAGGCCAACATCACCTGGAACAGCGGCGTGTGATCAGATGCCGGGGCGGCTTGACGATCTCCACCACCTGTTCGAACGGCAGGTCCTGATGCTCCTGCGCAGCCAGGGCCGTGCGCCGCGTCCGTTCCAGAAGCTGCGACACATCAGGCTCGCCCGACAGGTCGACCCGAAGCGCCAGGGTGTTGACGAAGAAGCCATCAATCTTCGATCTCGCCCGGCCACGATTGGCGCTCGGCACGCCGATCACAAGTCGTCCTGCCCCGACAGACGCGACAGCACCGCCGCCCAGGCCGCCAGCACCGTCATGAACAAGGTCGTGCCATGCTGCCGGCTTAGCCGCTTCAGCCCCCGCGTCAGTCCTGATCGATGACAACAGGCACACTGGCCCCGGCAAACGACTGCTGGGCCGGACGCGCACGGTCCGTCGGCAAGGCAAGACGGGCCGGAGCGTTTGCCAAGGCGTTGCGCCAATACTGCGCCTGGCTCTGCAGCCGTTCCCCCGACAGCCATTGGCGTTGCCAGGCGGCATAATCCGGATACTGGATCGCCAGCGGCGGCAAGGGATCGTCCTCTCCAGCCTCGAACGCCCGGTAAAGCTGACTGAGCTCCGCACCAGCACGCCCATCGACCAGCCGTCGGAGACGATATGATGCTGGGTCAGCAGGAAGACGTGTTCGTCCTCCGCCAGCCGGATCAGCCGGCCGCGGATCAGCGGCCCGCGCGCCAGGTCGAACGGCGAGTGCATCTCTTCGTCGCACAGCTCGGAAAGCACGGCATCCGCATCCGGCAGCCCGTGCAGATCGTGCACTGTCACCGGCAGCCCCGCATCCGGCGGCAGAACCTCAACCCGGGGCTTGCCCTGCGGTGCGACAAAGACACTGCGCAGCGCCTCATGACGGGCAAACAAACGGTCAAGGCTGCGCTGCCAGACGGTGCGGTCGAGCCTACCACGCAGCCGCAAGGCCAGCGGAATGTGATAGTTGGTGCTGCCCTCGTCCAGCTGCGCCAAAAACCATAGCCGCTGCTGCGCAAACGACAGCACAAGCGGCTCATGACGTGACACGGCCACAATCGCCGTCAGCTCTTGCGGACCGGCGCGGCTCAACACCTCGACGATGCTTTCTGCCAGATCGGAAAGCACCGGCGTGGCAAACAGCCTCGTCAGCGGCAGTTCCACACCAACAGCCTGTGACAGCCGGCTCAAGAGCTGCACCGCCAGCAAGGAATGGCCGCCGAGCTCGAAGAAGTGGTCGTGGCGTCCGACCCGCTCGACCCCGAGGAGCTCCGCCCAGATCTCGGCCAGCGCCGTCTCGATCCCGCCCTGCGGCGCCTCATAGCTGCGGCGCGCATAGGCGTCGTCGGCCGGCGCCGGCAGCCCCTTGCGGTCGAGCTTGCCGTTCGCCGTCAAGGGCAGCGCCGATAGCCGCACGAACGCCGACGGCACCATGTAGTCCGGCAGCCGCCCGCCCAGATGCGCCCGCAAGGCGACGGCCAGCCCGCTTCCATCCTCGTCGTCCGATCCGGCCTCGGGTCCACACACGACATAGGCGACAAGGTGCTTGTCGCCGGCGCGGTCCTGGCGCGCCACCACCACCGCCTCGCGCACCCGGGCGTGCTCGCAAAGCCGCGCGGCGATCTCGCCCGGCTCGATGCGGAAGCCGCGGATCTTCACCTGGTCGTCGTTGCGGCCCAGAAACTCCAGATTGCCGTCCGGCAGGTAGCGGGCCAGGTCGCCGGTCCGGTACATCCGGGCGCCTGCCTCATCGCTGAACGGATCGGCCAGGAACCGCTCCGCCGTCAGATCGGGACGGTTGAGGTAGCCACGCGCCACCCCCGCCCCGCCGATATAGAGCTCGCCCACCGCCCCGAACGGAACCGGCTGGCCATGAGCGTCCAGCAGGTACATCCGCGTGTTCGATATCGGACGGCCGATCGTCTCGACGACGGCCTCTCCCCTTGGCATGCAAATCCAGGTCGAATATGTCGTCGTCTCGGATGGAGCATACAGGTTGCAGATCTTCTGTACCCGACTCTCCCCGAAGATCCTCTCGATCAGCTCCGGCTTCAGCCGTTCGCCTGCTAGATTGATGATGCTTGCCGATAGCGGCACGGTTTTCCTGTCGAGCAGGGATGTGATCACCGAGGGCACGGTGTTGATCATGGAGACATCCAGGGACGTCTGCGCCAAGTCCAATGCATTCCCGACGAGATAGAGCCTGCTTCCCTGCGACAGCGGCACGAAGCACTCATAGACGGACAAATCAAAATTGATCGAGGTGGAGAACAGCATGCGGCCGATCTCTGACCCTGCGAAGGCGCAGCTGTTCCAAAGCAGCAGGTTCACGGTGCTCGCATGCTCGATCATGACGCCTTTTGGTGTTCCGGTTGAACCGGATGTGTAGATGACATAGGCGAGATGGCGTGCGGTCAGGCCGAGCGCCTGCGGGTCGGGGTCGGAAGATGGCGCATCCGCCCAGGCGGGTATTGCCGCATCCACGTCGACCACACTCACGGCCGCAAGCGCCTCGGCGCCGAGTGCGGCGCGTCCGGCGGCATCGCAAAGCAGCAGCCGCGGTGCGGCATCCTCGAGCACCTGCCGCAGCCGCGCGCACGGATAGGCCGGGTCCAGCGGCAGATAGGCGCCGCCCGCCTTGAGGATCGCCAGCAGCCCCACCACCATCGCCGGGCTGCGCTCCAGGCAGATCGCCACCGGCTGGTCCGGCCTGACCCCGAGCCCGATCAGATGATGCGCCAGCCGGTTGGCCCGCGCGTTGAGCTCGCCATAGCTCAGGCGCTCGTCCTCATGGACCACCGCCACCGCGTCGGGCGCACGCTGCACCTGCGCCTCGAACAGTTCGTGGATGCAAAGATCCGACGGATAATCGGCCGCCGTCCGGTTCAGATCCTCCAGCAGGTAGGTGCGCTCGGCGGCCGGCAGGATGTCGATGCGGCCGACCGGCTGTCCTGCATCGGCCGTCACACCATATAACAAAGTTTGCAAATGCTGCGTCATACGGTCGATCTGCTCGGGCGCTAGTCGACTTGCGTCAAAATGCCATCGAAAGCTCCCATCCAGAGCGCAAACCTCAAACGTCAGCAAATCGCCGCATGGGGCTGACCCAGCACTTTGGCTTGTCGTCAGATCGCCAGCGACGGAACCGCTGTCTGTGGTGATTGTGATGCCAATCGGCCAGGGCTGGTGAGACCGTAGCGCCTCCACACCTCGCAATGTCGGGCAGCGCGCGATAACATCCCGGGCAAAGCTACCGTGCTCCCTCAGCTGAGCGAATTCGGCCGCCACCGCTTTGCGCACTTCTTCAAAATCATGTGCAAGCTCAATGGTAACTTCCATCGGCACGACAGAGGCGATAAGCACCTCCACCGCTTTAGAGCCAGTTTGCGATCGATCCGGTGCAGGCGTCCATCCCAGTTGAAGCTCTGTTTCTCCGGTGATGCGGGCGAGATAGATCAGCCAAGCCGTTACCAAGTATTCCGTGCGATCATTTGGCGACAGCTTAGCCAAAGCACTTGCAATGAACCACGAACTCGACTGCCGTTTGGGCGGCGCCTCAGGCACGCAGGACGACAGGAAAGGAAACTGCAATATTCTAAGCTGCTCCAGCCGCTGTCGCCAAAAATCCTCTGAAGGCGCCAGCAATTCATAGGTCGCAGTTATGCTCCGCGCCTCATCTTCGCTCAAAATTGGAAGGCGACCACCTTCATCCAGATTGGAATGCCTGGCGAGGGCTCGCGCGTCCACCGCCTGACCATCGGAGCTGCCAAAGCAAACATCGACATCCTGTGTACCCGTCGCCACCCGCCAGTGGCTGGAGTGGATTTCAAGCAGAGAACCTGCCGGGAGGCCCGAGCGTTGAGGCAGCACCTCCAAGCGTCTGACTGTGACCACCTCATCGCCTACGAGAGCCTTGGGCAGACCCAATGGATTGGGATGATATGGGCCCAAGTTCAAGGCACGCGTCATCGCTGACAGATCTTGCGCGGGCCGATCCCATCGCAGACAGCCTGCCGCATCCGGGCGTCGACGTCTCGGAAAGTAGCTTCTGCTCACCAGCGCCTGCGGATAGGCAGTGAGCTCTCCCTTCGCCAAGCCAGTTAAAAGCTCGCGGAAGCCCTCGATCGCGGCTTCATAACATTTAAGGTTCAGGGTCAACGCCGTATCGGCGGGCGCAATCAGCACTTGGCGCTGAACCACGACGTCACCCGTATCAACACCATCATCGATCCGATGCCACGTGATGGCATATTCGGTCTCCTGCGCCAGCAGCGCCCAGGACGTCGCGTGCGTTCCCGCATATCGTGGCAATGGACCGTCGTGGTAATTGAAAGCACCTTGACGCACTCGCCCAAACACGTCCGGTGGCAATATGAACGGATTGGCAACCGAGAAAATCCAATCTACCGGTTCGGCCTCCAAAAAAGACGAGAGCTCTTCAACGCTCGCTACACACGGGATGTTGGCGCGAGTCGCCCACTCTGCGAATATGGCGTCGCCGGACAGGGCCGCACCAATGACGTGGCCCATCTCCATTGCCAGCTGAGCGCAGCGGATAGCGAGCGTACCACTGCCAACAACGACGCTGGAGGAGATCGATCGCGCTGCAGGTTGCTTATCCCGGTCGTCTGATTGGCAGGCACTCCCGCGCGTCGGAGAAGGCCGATATACCATCTTCACCCCTCAGCCACTCGACCCAGTCGGCTGGACAGTTCCCGCTCTAGGCGCCGCGCTTCGCAGTGGCCCAAACCAGTCACCACACTGGTTCGGATCTGCTCGGGGGTAACCGTGCTGAACGCTAATCGAATCCGGCAGTCTTGAGAGTTGTCCAACGCAAAGAAACTCATCGGCTAACAATGACATTGTCGCACCTTGCACACTCGTCCACGCTGTCCGCGCCAAATCTGAAAGGAAGAGCAAAAGTCAGGAAGAAGCCGCCAGAGGGTCGATTCCATCGAATCTGCTCCGGGAAAGGCGAAAACACACTACGCAACATGACGTCGCGCTTCGCACGATACCAATCCAGCGCCGGCTGAACCCAGCCACGCAAACTTATCCCCTGTTCGATCAACAGCCCTGCCACGATCGATTGTGTTATTTGGCTCGTATTGAGGGTAACGAAACTCTTGCGCTGAACCAGATCTTCCCACAGTGCTTAGCAAGCCCCCGCCCTCTGCAATACTGTATCGGCAGTATTGCAACCACCTTGACTTCGTCTGGCTTCCAGTGAGCGTGATCAAGGGACCATTTCTCCTTATCCATGCGCGTTCGTAGGTGAACGCGCATATACCGTGCCAAAGGAGAAAGTCATTTTAGAACAATATGGTGGCGTTAACACTGCTATGTCGCATGTTCGGCATTGTCGGACATCGGACAACGCGGAATTGTCGGACATCGGACAACGCGGACCCGCCAGCCGCAGCTCCTTCACCAAGCGGTTCTGATTCAATCTATTTCGATCAGGATCTCAAATACGCCAAACCGATTACATTTTTGGAAATAAGTAGCTCTAGGAAAAAGGTGCAATTTGCCTTCTGCACGTATCCTGAACGGGCGCGAATATCAATTTCAACGTCTTGGAATTCAAGAAAGTCATTATATAGTGGAAAATACGCCTTATATACCGCCTCCTTTAAAACAAAGAGGTCCCGCCGCTGGAGCATACGCAAGTCGTACATGCGTTGCTCCCTAGGAGTTGCAATCAATTCAATCAAGTTCTCCGGAAGAAGTTCATTTGGTTCGATGTCGATACCAACCGTTGCAATCCTTTTCTTCCCTGCAATAGTGGCTGCTGCTACTGTATCGTGATGAGCCAAAGAGCCAACAATGCCGGCTGGCCAGGTCGGAATACCCGACCGCGTCTTTAGGATAGGCATCGGTGGAAATCCTAGTTCGCCCAGGAGTATTCGGGCGATGATTCTTGCAGCACCGCTTTGGCGACGGACTTTCGCAACAGCGCGTCCCAGCGCAGCAACTTCGGATGCGAACAAGGCGGCCTCGTCGGTGCGTTCTATCGAACGAATGCCGACGAGGTGTTCTGTTGATCAAGCGTTATAATGTCCGCCCCTTTGAGCTTTCCGAATGGGTATCTCAGCCAACGTAGCTAGCTTTGAGTGAGACACAGGCGATGTCACGTCCAGCAAGAGCAGTTGGCGCGGAGTAGACGCACGATAGGTTGTGTGCGTCAAGTTCTGCAAAATTGGCGGTCATGAAGCTGGTCATGCGGCTGCTTTGAGCATGATCTTCTTGTGTTCTTTCAGGTCCTCCATGTTGATGTAGCGGTTGGCTTCCAGCCAGTTCTCGTGCGTTTCCACGCAAGCGCCCGCACCAGACGCAAGCAACTGGCCGTATTGGGAAAGATACGCACGACATATAGGTTCGGCGCCCGATCTCCTCATTGAAGCGTTCAAGCATATTGGTCGACTTCATGTGCTTGTGGTGCCGGCGAGGCAGCCGATAGAAGGTCAGTGTCTCCTTGATCGTTTCCTCGACCCAATCGGTAAGCCTGGGATACTTGCCCTGCCATTTTCCCAGCCACTGGGCGAGATCGGCACGTGCCTCGGCGAGATCCCGGCGGTCGTAGATCCAGCGTAGTTCCTGCAGGCAGTCGTCGTCGGCCTTGCGCGGCAGATGATCGAGCGCATTCCTGAGGAAATGCACGTAGCAGCGCTGATAGGCAGCTGCGTTGAGCACTTCGCGAATGGCGGCTCGCAAGCCGGCATGATCGTCGGCGACAACAAACTCAACGCCGTGAAGGCCTCGCGTCTTCAGGCCGAGCAGGAAGTCCTTCCATGACGAGCTGCTCTCGCGATTGGCCATCTCGACAGCCAGGACCTGACGGCGGCCGTCCCAGTCGATACCGATTGCAATCAGCACCGCCTGGCTCATGACCACGCCCGCTTCGCGCACCTTCTCATAGCGGGCATCGAGGATGAGGTAAGGGAAAGGCTCGGGAAGCAGGCGCTTGGCAAAAGCCTTGAGGCTTTCGTCCAGCCGCTTGTTGATGGCCGAAATCGCAGAAGCCGAGAAGGCATGCCCACACAGTTCTTCAGTGATCGCCTTCACCTTCCGTGTCGAGACACCCTGGACGTACATCTCCGCCAGTGTCGAAACCAGCGCCTGTTCAGAACGCTGATAGCGCTCAAACAGCTCGGTGGAGAAGCGGCCCGAACGATCCTGCGGCACTCGCAGTTCCAGCTTGCCGACGCGGGTGATCAGCGTGCGGCCATAGTAGCCCGAGCGGTAGCCTAGGCGCTCCGATGTGCGTTCGCTCTTCGAAGCGCCCAAAGCCTGCTCCATCTCGGCTTCCAGCACTTCCTGCATCATCACGCGCATGATCTCCCGCAGGCCATCGGGATTGGAAACAAGAATGTCTTTGACTGCGGCGCTGGCTGTCTTACTTTCCGTCTTGGTCATGGCGACGTTCCTCATCAGGGAATCAGGTGGCTTGAACATCACCAGCTTGCCATGACCGCTCTCATTTCGGAATTTGCAGAACCTTCAGCACACTACCGCACGATATGACCAAATGGATCCTCCCAAAATCTCCCGGTCATCTCGCGCAGACCCAGCTCGCCGACAATGCGGCGGGCCGCCTGCGGCGTCACCTCGAGGGTTTTCGAAACCATGCCGGACCAGCGGCGCGAAATGACAAGGTTGATCAGGGCGGGGAGTTTTGAGGATGTGCGGGGTCGACCAGCTTGCGCTGCATCATTTGATGCGCGAGCGCCAACCGGTCATGCTCCTTGAGACCGATCTCGGCCGCCGCGATCAAACCCTCCGCGATGGCAGCCAGCCGGGTCTCACGGTCACGATGCCGGCGCCGATCGACAGGGGTGGATTTAGCCCGAGATTGATGGTGGCGAGATGCGCCGCGGTCGTGACGCCGGCCTGGCGCAGGATTGCGCCTGCCAACAGCCGCCCGAGCCACGGCGCGTGTTGCAGCACGGCCAGATCATGCCAGGCGTCGAGGGCGATGTCGCCTGCAGCACCGGCGGCATGCCGTCGAGCTCGCGAAGCACCGCCCGCCAGTCGTCAAGCCGTTCGTCTTCGTCCCAATCGAGATCATAGACCAGCGGATCCTTTTCCCGACCGTTGGTGCCGGCCCGGCCGCTTCTCTTCCTCCAGCACCGCTTCCGAGCGGGCCAGCACCGCATCGATCTCAGCGAATTGCGCCGCAAGCGGGTCAGAGGGATTGGCCCCCTCCCCTCCTTCTCCCGCCGTCAGATCCGCAGCATCCGGTGCGCCGTTTCCCGCGGTGGCCCTGGCGTCGTCACCGTCGGTGATCACATTCTGACCCTGGCCGCGGAGACGTTCGCATCCCCTCTGAACTTAGCGCCCAGCCGGGTGGCTGCGCCGCGATCCGCCGCCGGGTTTTCAGGATGTCGCGGGCGATGGTCAGTTCATGGGTTGGCGTGCGAATATCGTGACTGGCGTCATGCAGGACCAGGTCCTCGAGATCGACGAGTTCGCCGTCGAGCCAAAGCGAGGCGCAAGCATCGGCGCATGCGCTCGAGAAAGCCCGCACCGACCGGCGAGCGGGCAATGCGCTCGTCGAGGCGGCCAAAGCGTGCCGGCGTCCGAGATCGGCCGCAGCAGGCTCTGGATGGGCAATTTCGCGAGATCATAACGCATTGAAATCATGGTAAATGCAGCATTAACTAGAAGCGATATGCGTCATTACTTCTGCCATCCATGGGCATTGTGGCGATGCGTCCTAACTTCCGATAAGTAGCGTTTATCGGAGGTTATCGATTTCCTCTCGCAAATCAGAGTGGCGCCCGCGCTGATTGAGCGGAAACCCTTAGTTTTCCGGCCTTTCGTGGATTTAGGCCAGGTTCGGCGGACTACGAGCGAAACTCTGAAGTGCCTCAGCGGCTTTTCGCGGGGCAATATCGTGCGCTCACCACGTCAGGTGCGCCGCTCAGCGCTCGCCCCTCCCCTCCTCCAGATCCGTTGGTCTTCAGGCATTTCCGCCACAGGAGCCCACCAGTGCGCGCTTCCCGCCACCATGGCCCGAGACTCGTCTGGCACCCTATTTCGAGTCTGGTGGGGCTGCATTTGGACCATAAAACACGCTTGCAACTGGTCATTTTCTGACGCATTCCTTATCTGTACAAAAGCCCTCGAGGTGCGTCGTTGAAAAGCGTGATGGCGAAGAGACAAACAGTTAACGTCCCGCCGCATTCAAAGCGGCTCATCGGCTATGCCCGCGTCTCGACGGAGGATCAGCTCCATGACGCCCAGATGGACGAGCTGCGTGCCGCCGGCTGCGATCGTATCTACCAAGAGCACGGCTCTGGTGCATCGCGTGCTCGACCGGTGTTGACGCGATTGCTCGGAGAACTCACCGCCGGCGACGTCCTCGTCGTGGTGCGGCTCGATCGGCTGGCGCGGTCCGTTAGTCATCTGCTACAGGTCATCGAGGATCTCGAAGTGCGCGGCGTACATTTTCGGTCGATCCGGGATCCGATCGATACCTCGACCCCGCAAGGGATGTTCTCTCTCCAGGTTCTCGGTGCTGTCGCGCAGCTCGAAAGAGCGCTCATCGCGGAACGGACCAAGGCTGGCATTAAGGCTGCTAAAGCCAGAGGGAAGCTTCCCGGAAATCCTGGTCTGCGAGAGCGTCGACCGGAGGCTATCAAGGCGGTTTCGAAAGCACGCGAGAAATTGTATCTCGACGAACTCATTGCCTCCGCGCAAACATGGCTGCCGACGGTGCGGCAGCTTCGGCCGCAGCACAGCTGGGACAACGTCGTGCGGGTTCTCAACCGTCGTGGACATGACTGGACCATTGAGCGGCTCCGGCGCGCCGTGCATCGTATGGTCCGCGAAAAGCTGGCTGAAAAGGAACTCCTTGCCCGGTCGCCTCGCAGAGCGCCGGAGGACCATCTGATGAAGCTGGTGGCAGCGATCGCCATTGCCGATCCCGATCTATCGCTGCGAGATATTGCCACTCAACTGGATCAAATGGGAGAACGCCCTGCGCGAGGCGGCAAAAAATGGCAGCCGTCCTCCGTCCGCGACCTGCTTGACGAAGCCCACCGGTTCGGCCTTATCCGTCACTGAGGACACGATGCAACAGGCGACCAATAGCGCGTCCCTTTTCCTACCCGACTTCCGTGGGACGCTCTTCCAGGCTTGGCTTTGAAGAATTTCCAAGGCCAGGCGCCGGTAATCGCCGTCGCTCCGCAGTTTCAGCCCAGCGCTTTCATCTAAGGCCGCGGCGGCGGTGTCTTCCGGTACCTGCTCTTCCCCGCCTTTCCGGAATTTCCTGAAGGCTCCATGCACGAAGGGCGGGACGGTTCCGACTTCACGACCCTCGATCAGGCCTGCAAGCTCTACCATGGCTTCGATGGAGGCGGCCCGGTTCCTCTCTGTTCGCCCGACGCCGAACGAGGGCTCTATTGCCGCCAACATCGTCCATATGAACTTCGATCCGGTTCATGGCACCCGACTGTGTGTACGGCTTGTCACCGGCGACGCCGTTCTGCAAGTTGCGGGAGTGTTCGATATGACCGGGGTATCGGCGGGCGCGGTGAAGCTCTCTCTCCCGCTTGACGTGGCACCGAAGCAATTTCTGTCCGAGCGTCAACCCGCGGAAGTCGGCATTGAGGTGACGTATTCAAGTGCGTGTCCGCCGCGATGGCGACAAGCCGACTCGCCGTTATTTGCAATAGCGTCTGTAACAGCGGACCGATGGACCGGGCCCGCTGAGTTCGTTTTCCAGGCCATCGACGCAACTCCGTCGATAACCTTCGATGCGCCAGGCGCCGTTGGCACCTGTAAGCCCAGCAACACTACGGGCAGAGTAGTCTTCGACTCAGTCTGCACTGCCAGCTTGCCCGCCGGCAGTCTGATCACTGGCATCATCAACTTCACCGACATCTTCGGGGGAAAAGGCGATCCGCTACCGTTCCGAGTCCTCGGCGAATGAGTTACTTTCGCGCCCTCGCGGCTTGCACCGTCATCGTGCTGATTGCGTTACCAATCACCATCATATTTGTGCCCTCGTTCGCAACGATCGATGTGTCTGCACAGACTGAAGTGCTGCAGTTCGACACGGCCCCAGGTGCCGTGCTCGACGAGAGCGGTTTTGGCGTTGAGAACGCAAGGTTATGCAGTTTTGCGACTACCAATACTCAGACCGGATCGTGCCCGGATGGCGGAACGGCAATCGCCGATGCATTCACCGGGAGGGTAACTCTGGCGGGTCGGTTCCGTGTGGCCGTTCGCCGCACGAAACAGCTCATTGAGCTAGTCGCGCAACCGCTCGACAACGATGCAAAGGTACTCGTCAACGGTACTCCTATGGCTTCCGGCGTCTTCGCCGTCCTGACGCCCAGTGACGCCTTTCCAAAACCTATCGCCTTCGGGATGCTGGCCAGTGCCATCTCCATCGGCCGGACTGGCTACAATCAGCCTGTTCCGGCATGGCTGCTCATCGAGGGAAAGATCCGCACGATTGCCAACTCCAGCCTGGGCGGTGGTGTCATCTTCGGCCCCTCTCTCGAGCTCGGTCTTGGTGATCGGCTGACGCTGACGGGAGAGAGGGGCGCCAAAGGAAGCATATTCGTCCGCGTGGAAGGAAACGGCCCGATCGACATTGCGGCGCGCTACCCCACGACGGGCGTCATCATTGAGCGGTATGGGGATACGAAGGGCGTTCCGCTCGAGTTCTCGTGGTGGGAGCGGATAAAGGCCGACCCAATCCTGATCGGCATCTGGGCCTTCATCGGCTTCTGGATCGCACTGCTCGGGATGGTTCAAAAGGTGCGGGAAGCCGCAATTGGAAAGAAGCCGTGATTACGTTTCGGGCGATAACTATCTCTGTTATCTTCCTTGCGGCGGTCTCTAGCACCCTCGCCCAGCAGGCAAAGGTCGATGGTCCCGACAGGGGTCAAGGATACGTTTTCTCAAACAATAACGACTGCTGGCTAATTACCCCTTTCCACGTGCTGGCGCCCGATGACTTCGATGACGATCCCTCAGCAGAGGAAGCGAAAATCACCGTCAACGAAGCTTCGGCTTCGATCTCGAAACGGGGCGACCGCTTCGCGGCCGACCGCGCGCTGGACTTCTCGGTCTTTCAGCTTGACGATTGTCCCGCTTCCTCTCCAGGGACGGAACCATCTCCGCCCTATCCTGATGAGTTGGTCCACCGCGAGACCCCCACAAGCCTTAGCCATGTGGCCATAGAGTTTGTTGCAAGCGGCAATTCCAACCTTGCTGTTAGGGCGAAGCCCGACAGCAACAATCCCTGTCCGCTCGCGCAGAGCATGAGCGGATCGATGGTCCTGCGTGACGAGAAGATCTACGGGATGCTCATACGCGTGACCGACGAAAAATGCCCAGCCGGCATCGTTCAACCGCTGAGCGTCCTTAACGCATACCTGTCCGACAAACTGGGCATGGTGCTGCCTCTGCATCCGCGAGCGCCAGAATGCTCGATGCGGCCTCCTCTGCCGACAGCAAGAAGTTCTTTGCTGTGCTCGATGAAATTGGCGACCCAAACATCACTGACGCTACCGGCGATATGGCTTTGGAGTGGATCGCGACCTCGGACAACACTCTGTATCCGTTTCTTGAGCGCGAGGGCCTCCGTGGGGATGGCCACGAGGTGCGTGAGAACGCCTGCCAAATTTGGCTTAGTACCCGTTTGGAAATGGCTGAAGAACTGTTGAAGAGGGGCGCCCTGGTCGATGGTCCGCGCGGAGGCTCTCGATGGACGCCTCTGATGAACGCAATCATCGCCCACGACCCCTGTGACAATACGCCCATGGTCAAGATGCTCCTTAAGCACGGGGCAAAGTCCAATCGCATCAACGTGAGCCGACTCCCGGGAAGCGAATACGCCAAGACGACGACACCATTGACAATGGCGGCTGAAGATGGCCGACCGGAAACAGTGACGGCGCTCCTTGAAGGCGGCGCCGAACCTGAGCTGACCTCGGACTCGTGGGCCGGCGACGATCTGACACCCCTGTTTGCAATCGCCCTCAACAACAATCCAAATCACAACGCCGGGCCTCTTGGCGACTTCTCGGATGACGCCTACGACTCTTCCTGTGACCGGGCAGACAGCGCCCTCGTGTCTAAGTTCAAACTACTGCTGACGGTTTCCAATCTCGACAGGGAACTGATGCCTCGTACAGACTATAGGACAAAGGACTTTGTCGGCATAACCGTAGAAAAAGTGCTGGAGCACAGGCTCGGAGGCGGTTGCACGTTCAGCGACTGCAATGGCTCTGGGCGCGTCGCCGAGGGCAGATGTCTAGAACGGATGCTGGGAGCTCTGCTCGACTTCAGAAAGACCCGCTAGCACTACTTTGGCACTTTAGGCTCTGCGATATCGGCAAGGAGCATGTCACAGTGAGGACATCGTCGGGGTGGAGGTCGTGCGAAGAGGTCGAGGATCGCTTGCCTGATGGCCGGCATGCTTGGCTGTGGTGGTGGCCCCGAGACTCTTTTTTTTCCGTCCCGCTGCTTTGAGGCGGCGGGATTGAAGGAAGGCGTAGGCGATCATCGTCATCAACGCATGTCGATGTAATCCCGTCCAGGATCTACCTTCGAAGTGGTCGAGCCCAAGCTCCTCCTTGAGCTGCTGGTGGGCCTGTTCACAGACCCACCTGGCCTTGATCGTGGCAGCGAGCGTCTTGATGGTGGCATCGGCCGGCAGGTTCGACACATAGTATTTTTGCTCCCCGGTTGACCGCCGCTCGCCGACAAGCCAAACCTCGTCGCCAGGCATGCATTGCATTCGGTTATCGAGCATCCGGTGCTTATGGCCATCCGCAACACGGACACGGCGGGCCGCGAAGAGACATGTCAGCCGACCTTTGGTGCCCCGCCGCCAGCTGACCTTTTGCCATTTCCCTCCGGCCAACAACGTTTCAGCAGAGACCGGGGGCTGATCAGGGATGTGGTATTTGCGGGGCTTTCCGGCCTTCGCGACGGGGAAGATCAGGGCAACGTCGGCGGGATAGACGTACTGGCGTCGCGACAGACCTACTGCCCACAGCAGACCGCGCTCGCTCAAAGCCTGACGGAAAGGTCCGCTGGAGCCGTACCCTGAATCGGCAAGCACACAGCCGAAACGAGCACCGGAGGCGATGACGCGGTCGACCTCCTCGATCGCAATCTCCGGCTTTGTCAGAGCAGTCTGTCTATCCTTCGGCACACAGGCCCGCGCCATACGCTCAGGATCATCTGTCCAGCTCTCGGGCAGGAATAGCCGCAGGCCCACCATCACCGGCACCTCGCGTGACGCCAACGTTACCGAGACCAGCGACTGACAATTGGCAGTCTTTCCGAGCGACGAGGCATATTGTGGCGCGACGCCAACCGAGTGACGTCCCTTCTTGGGCAACGCCGTGTCATCGATGACAAGAAAACCCGCCTCATCGCCAACCAGGCCATCTGCCTCCTTCAGCAGGGCAGCCTCGAGTGGAGCACTGTCCCAAACTCCGGCAGCGACGAAATGATGAAGCTGATCGTAGCCGACCTCGCCAGCGCGCGCCGCCATCGGCTGAACGCTCTTGCGGTCTCCTGGACCAATCAAACCCGCGACATAGAGAGGGCACATCCGCGCCCGCGTCTTGTGCCCTAGCGCCGCGACAAACGGCGCAAGCCAGCGATCGAGATCGGTTTGCCAGTCCACGTGTCACCCCTGGCTTCTGGAGCATGTCACGATGGATAAGGAGGTCCTGCTCGCGAATAGCCAGCGCCGGCAAGGAGGTGTGAGAAGTCGATGACCTGAATGGGCGCATGATCGAACCGATCCGGATAGGGACAACCAGTAACAGCTCTGGAGCTTATAGCTCGGGAACAAGATTTGGACCCGATCCGCAGATCACCATACCGGCCAGCGGTCTCTCGAAACGCCGCAATCAAAGGCCTGACAGAAGACCGCACTCGATCACACGTCAAAAAAGGTCAGAAACTACTTGCGCAACGGACGGCAACCACAGAAGAACTGTTCCCCAGACGGTGCCCGGTTCGATAGTTGCTTGCCGACCGTACCCAGATTGACCCAGCCATCTTCGGTGCCCTCTTGCGACAGCACCTTTTTGATCGACGGCACGGCGGCGCCTGCCGGCTGCAGCGGCTTATCGGCAGACGCGGTCGTCCGCTCGCCCTTGATCGCACCGGGAAGTAGGTTTCGGTGTAGACGAACCGCCGGCAGGCTTGGCGAGAAGTCTCCCGTGTCTTCTGCTAGCCGAAGCCGAACACATCGACGCCCTGCTCGCGGAGGCAGAAGCCGCCGAAGCGGCCGTTATGCGGAAAATCCATTGCGTCAACCACCAGAGCTATATCGGAGGCATTCTTTCCCGTCGCATAGGCAAGCCGTTGCTGTCGAACGATGGGCATGCTTTGCCAGCGCATCCGCCCATGCCTTCGAGCGTGTGCCGGAGAATCGCCATAGATCCGGCGGAAGCTCGCCTCGCCGATCTGGGCGATCTCTTCAAGCAGCCCATCGGAGATAGCAACTGCATGCATGGCCTTCATTTGGAGGAGTTAGCCGCGGCTAACTGTGATGCGTATCGACCTTAAGCCCTGGATATCGCTAGCGTTGCAATAGTGCACTTAGGATAAAATCATGGAAGCCCCGGCAAGTTAGCCGCGGCTAACTGCGGCAGA